>CAZIFU010000189.1:0-37930 GCA_964539075.1 uncultured Verrucomicrobiota bacterium
GTGCGGATGGCCTGTTTGTAGTTCATCACCTGCTTGTTGGAGTTGCTCGTTGAGGAAGGGATTCCTCCTCAAAACCCAGCTCAAAATCCAATGCACCGACGTGGACGCCCCGAGCGCCGCGCTCGTGCAGGACCTCAAGCAACGCGGCCTGCTCGACGACACGCTCGTCATCTGGGGCGGCGAGTTCGGGCGCACGCCGTTCTTGCAGGGCAAAATCGGGGAGACCAAGCAATGGGGCCGCGACCATCATCCCTACGCGTTCACGCTGTGGATGGCCGGCGGCGGTGTGAAGCCCGGCCTGAGCTACGGCGCGAGCGACGAATTCGGCTTCAACGCCATCGAGAACAAAGTCCACGTCCACGATTTCCAGGCCACCGTGCTGCACCTCCTCGGCATTGACCACGAACGGCTCACCTACAAATTCCAAGGTCGCCACTACCGGTTGACCGATGTGCATGGGCATGTGGTGAAGGATGTTCTCGCTTAGGAGCGAGGGCGGCTCGCCCGCACAAAGAAAGGTCGGTTTCCAACCCAGCGTGTTGGTCAAACAAACCTTGTTTCGACTTGTCCAATTCGCTACAAAAACACCGTCCTTGAGGGATAACGATGATAGATGAACTCCGCCGCAAAATCATCGCTGGCCAGTTGGAGTATTCGCTCCATGCCGTCCGGCAGATGTTGGCGCGGCGGATCAGCCCGGAGGAAGTCGCGCAAACCGTGCTGGCGGGCGAAGTGATTGAAGACTATCCTGATGATAAACACGGCCCAAGCTGCCTGCTCCTTGGACGAACTGCGGATAACCGGGTGTTGCATGTGCATTGCACGCATCCCAGCCGTCCGCTGGTCAAAATCGTCACCGCCTATGAGCCAGACCCGGCGGAGTGGGACGCGACCTTGAAACGGAGAAAGACAAAATGAAAACGCATACTTGGAACGAGACTTTTGACGAACGCCTCGTGACCTACACACAGGAGGTGGACGGACGCTTCATCGTCATCGAGCATGTCCCGGCGCGAGTCTGCCGTGAGACGGGTGAGCAACTTTTCAGTCCGGAAACCGTGACGCGGCTTCAAGCCATCATCCGCTCCCGTCGCAAACCGGCGCGCGTGATTGAAACCCCGGTCTATGAATTTGCCGCGGTGGCGGCGTGAGAGCCTGGCCTGAGCGACGAATTCGGTTTCAACGCCATCGAGAACAAGGTTCACGTCCACGATTTCCAGGCCACGGTGCTGCACCTCCTCGGCATTGACCACGAACGGCGCAAATTCCAGGGCCGCCACTTCCGCCTCACCGACGTGCATGGAAATGTGGTGAAGGAAGTCCTCGCGTAGCCGCCGACGTGAGGAGGCGGAAGATTTCAACCACGGATGGACACCGATGGACACGGATTCAATGGCCGCAAGAAAGCGCAAGGAGCGCAAGAAATTCTCCCTCTCCGCCTCGAACGGGGAGAGGACCGGGGTGAGGTGTCGAAAACCTTTTGAACCGCTGATGGACGTTGATTAACGCTGATGCCGGAGCGCCGGTCTCCGACCCGGCGAATTCTTTTCAACCACGGATGACACGGATCCCGCCATGCGGGACGGATTCGGAAGGACGAACTACGCGAGTCCCCATTCCTCCCTTTCGGAGGGCCGAGCTACGCGAGGCCCACTTTTTCTCCCTTTCGGAAAGCCGAGCCAGGAAGTCAGGGACTCGCGTAGCTCGGCCCTCCGAAGTTGAAGTGGGACTCGCGTAGCTCGTCCCTCCGGCATCGGCGCGAATCAGCGTTCATCAGCGGTTCCATGTTGCCCGCCCTTTTGCCTGAAATCTTCTTGAGTGCGGACGACCGTTTGGGATGCTGCCCGCGTGAACCGCCGCCATTTCCTCAAGACGGCTGCCTTGGGCACCGGCACATCGCTGGCCGCTGTCCAGTCAGCGCCCGTCGCGGAGGCGGGAGCGGCGTCAAGGCTCTCCGTATTGATGAAAGCGGGCCACCAGCACGATCATTCCAAGGCAACATTGAGGCGGCTGGCGGCTTTTGGCGTGAACCATATCTGCAGCCGGCTGCCGTCGCGCAAAATGGATGAGAACTGGTCGGTGGCGGGTCTCACGCGGCTGCGCAAATACGTCGAGTCCTTCGGCATCCAACTGAACGCCGTTCCGCTGCCGATGAGTTCCGCCTACATCAGCCGCGCGGAGCTGCCGGAAATCCTGCTGGCCAGGGAGCCGCAGCGCACGCGCGCCATTGCCGACATCTGCCAGATGATTCGCAACGCCGGTGCCGCCGGAATTCCCATGGTGCAATACAACTTCACCTTCCTCGGCGTGGTCCGCACCGCGAGCACGCCCGGCCGCGGCGGCACTTCCAACAGGACGTTCATCTACGACCAAGCCAGACAAGTCCCGCCGTTGACCGAGGCGGGCGTCATCAGCGAGGAGGTTTATTGGGAGCGCATCACCCATTTTCTTGGGCGCGTCGTGCCGGTGGCCGAGGAGGCGAAGGTCAGGATGGCGCTCCATCCACAGGACCCGGCCATGCCGAAGGGTCGCGGCTTCCGTGGCATCCAGACGGTGCTGGGCACGGTGGACGGCCTGAAGCGCTTTGTGGAAACCTGCCCCAGCCCGTACCACGGCCTGAACTTCTGCCAGGGCACCGTGTCGGAAATGCTGGAGAATCCGGCGGAGGAAATCCACGACGTGATCCGCTATTTCGGCAGCCGCCGCAAAATCTTCAATGTCCATTTCCGCAACATCAAGGGCCGCTTCCTGAACTTTCAGGAGACTTTTCCCGACGCGGGCGACGTGGACATGCCGCGCGCCCTGCGCGTTTATCGCGAGGTGGGCTACGACGGGATGATCACGCCCGACCACGTCCCGACTATCGAAGGCGATGGCGACCGCGCGCAGGCGTTTTCCTTCTGTTTCGGATACATTCAGGCACTGCTTCAGGCGTTGAAGAGCGAAGGTTAACAGCCCGTTTAAAAACCTGTTTCCTCGTAGGAGCCGAGGTGACGAGGCTCAATTCTCCTCAGAAAAAAAGCCAATATCAGAGCCTCGTTACCTCGGCTCCTACTTGTTTAACGGGCTGTTAAGGGTGTGTCGGCATAAGGCTGGCGTGCCGACGGCCAATGTGCTAGGCTGCGCCCGTGAATCTCCGTCGCACCACACTGATTGTCCTGGCGTGCCAGTGCGCCGTGTACCGTGTGACGGCCGCCACGGCGGACGAACTGCAGTTCTTTGAATCTAAAATCCGCCCGGTGCTGGCGGCGCATTGCTACGAGTGCCATTCGGGGGAATCCGGGAAATCGAAGGGCGGACTGCTGCTCGACACCCGCGAAGGCATTCGCGCCGGTGGCGACCGCGGGCCGGCGGTGGTGCCCGGCAACCCCGCGAAGAGCGTCCTGCTGACCGCCCTCGCGCATACCGATCCCGATCTCCAGATGCCGCCCAAGAAGGCGCAACTCCCCAAGTCCGTCATCGCGGATATCGAGCGTTGGATCAAGATGGGCGCGCCCGATCCGCGCGAGGCGACGGGCAAGACCGCCGCCAAACCACCGGTGGACCTCGAATCGGGGCGCAAATTCTGGGCTTACCAGAAGCCGGCGCGCGCCCCGCTGCCAGCCACGAAGCATCCCGCCTGGGCCAAGCGTGACTTGGACCACTTTGTCCTCGCGAAGTTGGAAGCGGGCGGATTGACGCCGTCGCCCGACGCCGAGCCGGTCACTTTGTTGCGGCGGCTGCATTTTGATCTCGTCGGTCTGCCGCCCTCGCCGGAAGAGGTCGCTGCATTTGTCCGCGAGTTCTTCCTTTCTGCCTCTCCTTCTTTCTCCCCTGCCTTGGTCTCTGCGGGGGGGAAGGGGGGAAAGGGACAAAGCGAGCAAAGAGCCATCGAAGCCGTCGTGGACAAGCTGCTCGCGTCGCCGCGCTTCGGCGAGCGCTGGGGCCGGCATTGGCTGGACGTGGCGCGTTTCGCCGAATCCAACGGGCGCGAGTCGAACCTGACTTATCCCCACGCCTGGCGCTACCGCGACTACGTGATTGACGCCCTCAACGCGGACAAGCCCTTCGACCGCTTCCTCACCGAGCAGATTGCCGGGGACCTCCTGCGGGCGAAGGACGACGCCGAGCGCGCGCCGTTGTTGATCGCCACAGGCTTCCTCGCGTTCGGCGCCAAGGGGTTGAACGAGATGAACCCGGCGCAGTTCGCCGCCGACGTGGTGGACGAGCAGATTGACGCCGTGACGCGCGCGATCATGGCCAGCTCGGTCGCGTGCGCGCGCTGTCACGATCACAAGTTCGACCCGTTTCACCTGACGGACTACTACGCGCTCGCGGGCATCTTACAGAGCACCAAGACGTATTATGGCACCTGGATTGATTCCGAGAACAACAACGCCGGCGACTTGATTCGCTTGCCGGAATTGCCGGGACAGTGCATCCCGAACAAGTCCATCCCGGCGGCGCGCGTGAAGGAGTTGAAGGCGCAGCTCGAGCAGTTGAACCAGGAGGAGAAGGAACAGGAGGCGGCGTCAAAGAAGGCCGACGCAGCAGGCAAGGACTCGGACGTTGACTTTTATGACATGCTCCGCAACGCGATCCGCATCTACTGGACCCGCGGCGGCATCGAGGGACACCTCAAGACCGTGGAGGACACCGGCCGCGCGCTGCCGCTGTGCATGGGGGTGATGGAGGCCGGGAAGGTTCAAGACGCGCGCTTGTTGGAACGCGGCGAGATCGCGCATCCGGGCCGAACGGTCGCGCGGGCCTTTCCACGGGTGATCGAAATCGCCGGAGTCAATCCTCCGCCCAAGGAGCAGAGTGGCCGCCTCGAATTCGCCCGCTGGCTCGCGAGTCCCGATCATCCGCTCACCGCGCGCGTGATGGCCAATCGCGTCTGGCGGCATCTCTTCGGCGCGGGCCTGGTCCGCACGGTGGACAACTTCGGCTTTAGCGGCGAACGGCCCAGCCACCCGGAACTGCTGGATCATCTCGCGCTGGAATTCGTCGAAGGCGGCTGGTCGGTGAAGTCGCTCATCCGCGAAGTCGTGCTCTCGCGCACCTATCGCCAAGCCTCGACGTATCGCGCGAGCTGTTTTCTGAAAGACCCGGAAAACCGCCTGCTCTGGCGCGCGAACAAACGCCGCCTCGACGCCGAGGTCATTCGCGATTCCATGCTCGCCGCGTCCGGTCGGCTCGACACGTCGCGCCGGCCAGGCTCGCTCGTGGCGGAACTCGACAGCCAATCGGTATCGCTCATCGGCTTCAACAAACGCGTGCCCGCCGATCTGGATGGCTGCCGTTATCGCTCGGTGTATCTGCCCGTGATCCGCGACCGGCTGCCGGACGCGCTGGAGTTGTTCGATGTTGCGGAGCCAAGTCTCGTCACCGGCGATCGCGAGGTGACGAACGTCCCGGTGCAGGCGCTGCACCTGATGAACAGCCCGTTCGTGCAGGAACAGGCGACGGCGCTGGCGCAGCGCCTGATGCGGCCGCCGGGCAGCGACGCGGATCGAATCCGTCGTGCGTTCACGCTCTGTTTCAATCGCCCGCCGGATGGGGTGGAATCGAAGCTGGCGGACGACTTTTTCAAGGCCGCCCGCAGCCGGAACACCGGCGCGGCGCCGGACGAACAGAAGCTCTGGTCCAGCTACTGCCAGGCACTGCTCGCCAGCGCCGAGTTTCGCAACGTGGATTGAAGGAAATGACGAAGGACGAAGGACCCAATGACGAAGGAATTCCGAATGACGAATGCCACCATGCCGGCGCCAAGTGCAATGAATCCTGGGTAGTGTCTTAATCTTGAGCTTTCTCTTAATCATAATCTGCAACTGATTAAGATTACGATTAAGATTAAGATCAGGACGCCGCAGAATCCTGGCGAAGGCTTCGGCGGTGGGTCTTTCGCAAATCATCTATCGGACTCGTGAAACCATGAACACAGCACCTTCCCAATGGTCGCGCCGCGACTTCCTGCGCAGCGCCGCTTCGGGCTTCGGCTATCTTGCCTTTGCCGCGCTGGCGCACGAGGCCGCCGCGAAGGACGCGACCGGCAGCACTCTCGCCCCGCGCGCGCCCCACTTTCCCGCGCGCGCCCGGAGGGTGATTTTTCTCTGCATGAGGGGCGGGCCGTCGCATCTGGACCTGTTCGACTACAAACCGGAATTGATCAAACGCAGCGGCCAGACCGCAAGTCTCAACCGCGATTCCGCCGGGGCCAAGTTGCTCGGCCCGGTGCATCCGTTCCAACGGCGCGGCCAGTCCGGCCTGTGGATCGCCGACGTGTATCCGCAACTGGCGCAGCATGCCGACGATCTGTGCGTGATCAACTCCATGCACACCGACCTGCCCAATCACGCGCAGGCGTTCGGCCAGATGCACACGGGGAGTTTCCAGTTCGTCCGCCCCTCCCTCGGCGCGTGGACGCTCTACGGGCTGGGCAGCGAGAACGCGAATCTTCCCGGCTTCATCACATTGAACCCGCCGGCGGACAACGGCGGCGCGCAGAATTACGGCAGCGCCTTCCTGCCCGCCATCTGCCAGGGCACCAAGCTCGGCGGCAGCCAGTTGCCTGACCTGTACGCCGCGCTGATGAAAATTGACGAGGTGCCCGGCCCGCCGATGAAAAACATCGCGAACGAGAACCTTTCACGCCCGTTACAGCGTGCACAACTCGACCTCATCCGCGGTCTCAACCAGCACAAGCTCGAACGGGACGTGCATCAACCGGAGATCGAGGGCGCCATCGAGTCGTTTGAACTGGCGTTCCGGATGCAGGACGAGGTTCCCGGCGTGCTGGACCTTCGCTCCGAGCCGGATCACGTCCGCCAGCTCTATGGGATTGGCGAAAAGGGCGACCCGTTCGCCCGCCAATGCCTCCTGGCGCGCCGTCTGGCCGAGGCCGGGGTGCGGTTCATTGAAATCACCGCGCCCGCGAACTGGGACCATCACCATCTGCTCAAGGATTCGCTGGTGAAATCCTGCGCCGCGACCGACCGGCCCATCGCCGCGCTGTTGACCGACCTCAAGCAACGCGGCCTGCTCCACGACACGCTGGTCATCTGGGCCGGCGAATTTGGCCGCACGCCCTACAACCAGGGCCACGACGGCCGCGATCACAACAACCAGGGCTTTTCGCTCTGGATGGCGGGCGGCGGCTTGAAGGGGGGCGTGGCGTACGGCGCGACCGACGAAATCGGTCACAAGGCCGTGGAGAAGCCGGTTCACATCCACGACTGGCACGCCACCATCCTGCACCTGCTTGGCCTCGACCACACCAGGCTGACCTTCAACTACGGCGGACGGAATTTCCGGCTGACGGAGGTTTATGGCAACGTGGTGAGGGACATCCTCGCGTGACCACTGGACCTTCAGTTTGGCGATGGTTGCCGGGAGCAACCCTTCTGTCGTTACTTTGCGTGTCGCCTTGCGCGGCGCATCCGGATTTGATCGAACAGATCGCCGGCATCACCCAGCAACTGGGTCAACAGGGCGAATCGTCCGTGCTGTATCTGGAACGGGCGGATTGTTTCCGGAGGCACGGTGAGTTTGATGAGGCTTTGTCGGACATCGCCGCGGCGGAACGACTCCAGACAAACGCCACGCGCCTGACGCTCGATCGCGCGCGCGTGTTGTGCGATGCCGGTCGCGCGACGGAGTCCCTGGAGGACATTCAAGCGTTTCTCAAGATCGAACCTGAGCACGCCGAAGCGCTGATCATCCGGGCACGCTGTCAGGCCCGGCTGGGCCACGCCGAGGCCGCCGTCACAGATTATGCCGCCGCCATCGCCCGGAGTGCTGCGCCCGGATCCGACTTGTTTCTGGAACGCGCCAAGCAGCAGGCGACGCTGGGAAAACTCGATGACGCTGTTCGCGGCCTTGATGAGGCGATCACCCATGCCGCGTCGCCGCCCACGCTGCAACTGGCGGCCATTGAATACGACCGGAAGCGCGGCGCGTTTGATTCGGCGCTGGCCCGGGTGGATGGATTTGTGGCGCGCTATCCGGTGAAAGAGCCGTGGCTGACCTTGCGGGCGGAAGTTCTGGAACAGGCCGGGCGGGCCAGGGAGGCGGCCCAAACGTTTCAACAGGTTCTCGCCGGGATTGAAAAGTATCCCGCCCTCCGCCGCTCGCTCGACCTGACCCAACAACTCGAAGCCCGCGCGCGCCAGGGTCTCTTGCGCACGCAGGTCAAAACATCCACCAGCTCAAAAAAGTGATCGTGCGTAGAATCGGCTTCATAAGGCAAACTGCGGTGGGGCGAGACTCCGTCGAGCCAATTCAATCCGCCCCCGACGAGGCTCGACGGAGTCTCGCCCCACCTTGTGAAACCACATCCAAGCTGATACGTGACGAGGTCTGGCCGCGACGCCTGCTCACCGCTCTGGTGCTCACGGCGTTGAGCCTCACCGCTCCGTTCACACAGGCGCAGAATGGCATCGCGGCGGCGAACATCAAAGTGGTGCAGGTGGACACGAACAACACGGTGGACTCCGTCGAGTTGACGGCCACGACTTCGATCAATGACCTGCACATCCGCGGCGACTCGACCCGCGCGGATTTCAACCTCCAGGCGGGGATTGATTTCTCCGATGACGTTTCAACGGGCGTGCTGATTTCCTCGGTCGCGCAGAATGGCCGCGACAATGGCGAGCCTGCGCATCCGGGGACGAACTTCTGCACGAGCGCCATTGATTATACGCGCACGGGCGACAATGCCGGTGGCTACAAAGTTTCCATTTTCAGCGCGCCCACCGGTGCGGAATACAACATCAATGTCTCGGCCGCGTTCTTTCCCTACGCGAAATGGCTCGGCGGTCTCGCCCGCAACTCGGGAGCGACCAACGGTGGCGCGAACGATTTGTTCACCGGTTCGCCCGGACTCCTCCTTGGCACGCATTTCATCGAACTGGGTGGCGGAGAATTCACCGTTGACCTGACGAGCTTCGGCATTGATTCGCGCACCGACGGCGTGCTGCTCGTGAATCACGGCAAGAACGAGGACAACTTCGCCCTGTCCTTCGCCAATCCGACAAACGGCACGTGGTCGGTTTTCGTCAAGGACAACGGCTCGAACGGCGGATCGCATGAGCAGGACCCGGTGGCGTTCGTCTATGTTCCCAGAACGAACGACTCGGTCGTCTCCGGCAAATTCCGCAGCGATGGCACGCGTTTGATTTACAGCGGAGCAGCGCCGCACTTTGACGTGACGAACCTCAGCACGGGCATCTGGCGGTTGACGATTCCCGGCCAGAATCCCGACAGCGGCGTGCTCATCGTTTCCGCCGAGGGCGGCGTGAGCCTGAATGTGGACAACATCGTCAGCTACGAAGCGGATGGCGACGGCTGGCTGATTCAGTCGCGCGACCTGCCGAACGATCCGCCCCCATTGCAATCACCGGGCGCCACCGAGCCGGTGGCTTCGTTCCTCTTCATTCCCTCCATCGCGGCGACGCCGGTGTCGCCCGAGGATGAAGCGACCGGCCTTGGCGCCTCGCCCAGGTTGAAAGTCAGCGTGCCCAATCCGGTCTCCGGCAATTTGACCGTCACGTTTTTTGGCCGGCCGCTCCCGTTGGCGCAGAACACCAACAAGGACTTCACGGTCTCCGTTTTGCCGGACACGCAATTTTATTCCGGCTCCTTGCACGGCGGTCTCCCGGCGATGTTCATATCCCAGACGGATTGGTTGATTGCGAATCGCACCAATCTCAATCTCGCGTTTGTTTCGCACCTGGGCGACATCACACAGAACGGCCAGAACGGCGGCAGCACCATCGAGTGGCGTCGCGCCACGAACGCGATGTATCGGCTGGAAGATCCGATCTTGACGATGTTGACCAACGGCATCCCCTACGGCATGGGCGTCGGCAATCACGACCAGACACCCATCGGCACCGGCGACGCGGGCGACACGACCTTCTTCAACCAGTATTTCGGCATAAGCCAATTCATCGGCTACGACTACTACGGCGGCCACTACGGCGCGAACAACAACAACAGTTTCCAGTTCTTCAGCGCGGGCGGGATGGATTTCATCTGCATCCATATGGAATACGACACCACCCCGTCGGCGGCGGTGCTGGCGTGGGCGGATAACTTGTTGAAGACCTATCCGAATCATCGCGCCATCGTTACCAGCCACTGGATCGTGAACACGGGATTCAATGCCACTTTCAGTACGCAGGGTCAGGCGATCTACCAAGCCCTGAAATCCAACGCCAACCTGTTCCTCATGGTTTGCGGTCACATTGGCGGTGAAGGACAGCGCACGGACGTCTTCGGGGGCCACACGGTGTATTCAATTCTCACCGATTACCAAAGCCGCACCAACGGTGGCGATGGCTGGATGCGCTACTACACCTTTTCTCCAAGCAACAATGTGATCCGCGCCTTCACCTGCTCGCCCTGGCTCAACAAGTATGAGAACGATGCGAACAGCAAGTTCACCCTGCCTTACGACATGAATATCGCGGACACAATGAATGTTCCGTTCCAGGCGCTCGCCACGAACGTCGTGTCCTCCAGCAATCTCGTGAGTTGCGTCTGGCCGGGGCGGCCCAGCGGGGTCACTCACGAATGGTATGCCGTCGTCGAAGACGAAGCCGGCAACACGGCCACCACCGCCACGTGGCGGTTCAATACCCTCAACGTCGCGCCCGTTGCCGCCAATCAAAGCCGCACCGTGACGGGCGATGCGGCAACGAATCTGGTGCTGTCGGTCACTGACGCAAACGACGACGCGCTCACGTTTCAAATCAACACTGTCCCGCTGCATGGTTTGTTGCAGTCGTTCGATGCGTCGGCGGGTTCGGCCACCTACGTTCCGGTCCGCGGCTATCGCGGCCCGGACAGCTTCACGTTCAGTGCTAACGACAGCCTGCTCAGCAGCAGCGCCGCCTCGTTGAATCTCACCGTCGTTGCGCCGCCGGACACTGATGGAAATGGTTTGCCCGACGCGTGGGAGGCCGCCTACGGCATCACCAATGCCAATGGCGACGCCGACGGCGACGGACGAAGCAATCTCGAGGAATATCTTGCCAACACAAATCCCACCAACGCCGCTTCCGGGATGAAAATCACGAGCGAAGTGCGCGCGGCCAACGGCCACACCACCATCACCTGGGCGGGCGTCGGCGGTGTTCGTTATCGCGTCCAATACAGCAACGGCAACACCAACGCGGGTTTCAACGGCGTCTTCACCGACATCGTTCGCCCGCTGTTGATCGAGATGGATGCTTCACCCGTCGGCACACCGTCCACGCAGACCTTCACGGATGACTACACGCTGACCGGCGGTCCGCCAGCGGGCGGGCAGAGGTATTATCGGATCAAAGTCACGCAGTAAACGGTGGGCCATTGCCCGTCACCCACGCTATGGTCTGGCTGCTCACAAGTCCGGGGATTTTCATGTCACTACTCTTTTGCCCGGCGGTCACTCATCGGCAGATGAATGAAAGCGGAAGCATTTTCAGACCCACTCACGGCACTGCACAAAGGCGCATTCGGCCGGACGCTGCACTGTTGCCGGGGCGATGCCGTCACGGCATTGGTTTGCGGAGCCGGTAAAAGTTCAGGTTCGATCCCGGCGTGAATTCGAAGCAGTTGAAGCCGTTGCTCAGGAACGAGGTCATGGGCATGGGACTCCAGTTGGTGGAGGGCAGGCTGCCGGACAACTCGACGTAATAACCCGCCGCCCATTCCGGCCAGCGCAGCATCAGGCTGCTTGGACCCGTCCGCATCAGCTCCAGCGTCGGCGCAGGCACTACCGTGATCTTCTGCGCGCAGGTGGCGGTGTTGCCGCACTGATCCGCGGCTTCCCACGTGCGCGTAACCACGAAAGTGTTGCTGCCGGTGGCGTTGGTCACCGTGCCAAGCACGCGCACGGTCACACCGCCGCACGTGTCGGTCGCCGTCGGTGCGTCGAAACTCCAGTTCTGACCCGTGTCCACCGTCCGATCCGGCGGGCAGACGATGGCGGGCGGCGTGGTGTCGCGCACGTTGATGGCCTGGACGCAACTGGCGGAGTAGCCGCAGCCGTCTGTGGCCGTCCAAGTGCGCGTGATCACCTTGCTGCCGCCGCACAGAGTGCTCACCGCGTCGGTGTAGCTCACGGTCGCGGCGCTGCAACCGTCCTGCGCCGTGGCGGTGCCGGTGGCGCTGGGCGCGGTGCTCGCGCCGCATTCCAACGTCACATCCGGCGGACAAGTGATGGTCGGCTTGATGGTGTCGCGCACCGTGAGGGTCTGGACGCAACTGGCGCTGTTGTTGCAGGCATCAGTGGCGCGCCAGGTGCGGGAGATTGTCTTGGTGCCGCCACAATTCGTCGTGACCAAATCACTGAAGGTGATCGTCACCGCCCCGCAACCATCCTGCGCCGTGGCGACGCCGGTGGCGTTGGTGGTGGTGACGGCCGGGCATTCGAGGGTCAGATTGGGCGGACAGGTGATCGTCGGCGGGGTAGTGTCGCGCACGGTGATGGTCTGGACGCAACTCGAACTGTTCCCGCAGGCGTCGCTCGCCGTCCAGGTGCGCGCGATCACTTTGGTGGCGCCACAGTTGGTCGTGACCGAATCGCTGTAAGTCACGGTGACGGCGCCGCAGCCGTCCGAGGCGGTGGCGGCACCGGTGACGTTGGTGCCGGTGTCCGCCGCCGGGCATTCCAACACGACGTTGGGCGGACAAGTGATCGTGGGTTTGACCGTGTCGCGCACGGTGATGGTCTGCAGGCAACTGGCGGTGTTGTTGCACGCGTCGGTGGCTGTCCAGGTGCGGGCTATCACCCGCGTGCTGCCGCAGTTGGTGGTGACCGAATCCGAGAAGGTCACGATCACACTCCCGCACCCATCCAGCGCGGTGGCAACGCCGGTGGCATTGGTGCTGGTGTCGGCCGGGCATTCGAGCGTGCGGTCAGGTGGGCAGGTGATCGTCGGCGGGGTCGTGTCGCGCACGGTAATGGTCTGAACGCAACTGACGCTGTTGTTGCAGGCGTCGGTGGCGGTCCAGGTGCGCGCGATGACTTTGGTGCCGCCGCAGTTGGTCGTGACCAGATCGCTGAAGCTGATCGTCACCTGGCTGCAACCGTCCGTGGCCGTGGCCACGCCGGTCACATTGGTCCGCGTGTCGGCCGGGCATTCCAGAGTGCGGTCGGGCGGACAGGTGATGACCGGGGGCGTGGTGTCGCGCACGGTGATGGTCTGCACCACGTTGGTGCTGAGGCCAGAGTCGTCGGTCGCGGTCCAGGTGCGGGAGACGACCTTGGTGCCGCCGCAATCGTTGCTGACGATGTCGCTGTAGGAAAGTAGCGTTGAGCCGCAGGCGTCCTGGGCAACGGCCACACCAGTGACGTTTGTGCTGATGTCAGTGGCCGGGCATTCGAGAACCACGTCCGCCGGGACCGCGAGGGCGGGCGGAGTTGTGTCACGCACGGTGATTCGCTGGACACAAGTGTTGCGGTTGCCGCAATCGTCAGTGGCGGTCCAGGTGCGGTCCAGCAAGTTCAAGGTGCGGCCCGGGAGAGTCGGTGGCTGCGGCGGCGGGTTCGGCGGTGGCCCCAGAGGCGGCTGCGCCTGTGGCGGCGGCAACGGGACAATCTTGTTTAGATTCCCAATCGAGATGGTCTTGCTGCCAATGCTGATGGGCTCCGGAGGAGTGAGGGCCTTCTGAGCGGAAACCATTTGTGCGGCGATGGTGCCACCGACGTGCTGTGGCATCGTGGAATTGAGGACCAACCAGATTTCCACGACGACTTGGTCACCGACGTCCAGGCCGGAGACCCGGAACGTGCCGACAATTTGCTCGTCAATGGTCCCAGGATTCACCAGCACCGAGCGGACCGACTCCACCCTGGCGTTGTTGTCGGGATCAATGGCACCTGGGTCGTAAGCATCCACGAAAGCGCAATAGACCATGTAATTCGTGTCGAACCCGAACTTGTCGTTGGAGGTGGTGTGCGTGGCCCAACTGGCGGTGAATTCAACCGTCCCGCGTTCAGGGCCGGGACTGCCACTCAGCCCGATCACTGCTTCGAACGGCACGATTTGACCCAACGTCATCGTTTCTCCGCCCAGCGACGTCAAGGCGTCCAACTGGGAATAGGTTGGCCCGTAAGCGACGGCATTGCGGAGAGGATCCTGCGCCCTGCCGGTGAGACGAGCGGCGTCCGGGCAAGGCAGGCTGGCCGGCGCTACTTTGAGGTAGGTCGGCAGATAAGGCGCGCTGTTTTCCCCGGGGTCGGCGGCGTAAAAGTTGATGTTGTAACTGCTCGGAACGGGTACGTCGCCGTAGGTGATGCTTACGTTGGTGGAACAGTTGTCGGTCGCTGTCGCGCGGCCGGTGTTCGCCGGATCCAGTGAAACCCCGCATTCGACCGTTACGTTGGTAGCGCAGGTGAGGACCGGCGGGATCGTGTCATCCACAGTGATCCTCTGAGTGACCTCGCCAAAGTTGCCGCAGTCGTCCGTCACCCGATACACGCGGGTCACCGTCCCAGGACACCGGCCCACCAACCCGCTGTCACTCATCAGGGCAAACGTCAGCGCCGCGGAGCAGGTGTCGCTTGCCGTCCCGCCCGCCGCCAGGAACGCCGCCAGACTGGTATGCGCCGCCGGGAGGTCGCCCACGCACTGGACCGAAATGTTCGGGCAGGTGATCCCCGGTTTCGTCGTGTCAACCACCGCGATGGTCTGCAGCCCGTTGGTGCTGTTGCCGCACTGATCAGTCGCTGTCCACAGGCGCAGGACCGTCCGGGTGAGACCGCAACTGTTGCTGACCACGTCGCTGTAGCTGATGGAGACGGTGCCGCAGCCATCTGTGGCCGTCGCCACACCGGTTACGTTCGTGCGCGTGTCGCCGGGGCACTGGAGCACGCGGTTCGGCGGCAGCGTCAACGCTGGCGGAGTCGTGTCGCGGACGGTAATCGTCTGCACCGCATTGGTGCTGTTGCCGCAAGTATCCACCGCGGTCCAGCGGCGGGAGATCATTTTGGTACCGCCGCAGGCATTGCTGACGATGTCGCTGAAGCTCACGGTCGTGGCGCTGCAACCGTCCTGTGCCGTCGCTGTGCCGGTGGCGCTGGGCGCCGTGCTGGCCCCGCATTCCAGCGTCAAGTCGGACGGGACGGTCAGGATTGGCTGCAAGGTATCCCGGACCGTGATTGTCTGGACGCAACTGGCGCTGTTGCCACAGGCGTCGGTGGCGCGCCAGGTGCGGGAGATTGTCCTGGTGCTGCTGCAAGCGTTGCTCACAACATCGCTGAAGGTGATCGTCACCGCCCCACAACCATCCTGCGCCGTGGCGACGCCGGTGGCGTTGGTGGTGGTGACCGCCGGGCATTCGAGGGTCAGATTGGGCGGACAGGTGATCGTCGGCGGGGTCGTGTCGCGCACCGTGATGGTCTGCACGCAACTCGAACTGTTCCCGCAAGCGTCGCTGGCCGTCCAGGTGCGCGCGATCACCTTGGTGGCGCCGCAGTTGGTCGTGACCGAATCGCTGTAAGTCAGGGTGACGGCGCCGCAGCCGTCCGAGGCGGTCGCGGTGCCGGTGACGTTGGTGCCGGTGTCCAATGCCGGGCATTCCAGCACCACGTTGGGCGGGCAGGTAAGCGTGGGCTTGACCGTGTCGCGCACGATAATTGTCTGCAGGCAACTGGCGCTGTTGTTGCACTCGTCGGTCGCGGTCCAGGTGCGGGCGATCACCCGCGTGCTGCCGCAGTTGGTGGTGACAAGATCGCGGAAGCTGATGGTGACCTGGCTGCACCCGTCCGTGGCGGTGGCGACGCCGGTCGCATTGGTGGAGGTGACCGCCGGACATTCCAGCGTGAGATTGGGCGGACAGGTGATCGTCGGCGGGGTGGTGTCGCGCACGATGATGGTCTGGACGCAACTGGCGCTGTTGTTGCACGCATCCGTGGCGGTCCAAGTGCGCGCGATGACTTTGGTGCCGCCGCAGTTGGTCGTGACCAGATCGCCGAAGTTGATCGTCACCTGGCTGCAACCGTCGGTGGCCGTGGCCACGCCGGTGGCGTTGGTGCTGGTGTTGGCCGGACATTCCAGCGTGCGGTCGGGCGGGCAGGTGATGGTCGGCGGGGTGGTGTCGCGCACGGTGATGGTCTGGACGCAACTGGCTCTGTTGTTGCAGGCGTCGGTCGCGGTCCACGTGCGCTCGATGACTTTGGTGCCGGCGCAATTGGTTGTGACCAGATCGCTGAAGCTGATCGCGACCTGGCTGCAACCATCGGAGGCCGAAGCGACGCCGGTAGCGTTGGTGCTCGTGTCAGCAGGGCATTCGAGCACGCGATCAGGCGGGCAGGTGATGGTCGGCGGGATGGTGTCGCGCACGGTGATGGTCTGGAGGCAACTGGCGCTGTTGTTGCACGCATCGGTGGCGGTCGAGGTGCGGGCGATGACTTTGGTGTTGCCGCAATTGGTGGTGACCAAATCGTTGAAACCGATGGTCACCTGGCTGCAATCGTCCGTGGCCGTGGCCACGCCGGTGGCATTGGTCCGGGTATCGGCGGGACATTCCAGCACGCGATCAGGCGGGCAAGTGATGACCGGCGGGGTGGTGTCGCGCACGGTGATGGTCTGCACGCAACTGGCGCTGTTGTTGCACGCATCGGTGGCGGTCCAGGTGCGGGCGATCACCTTGGTGCCGCCGCAATTGGTCGTGACCAAATCGCTGAAACCAATCGTCACCTGGCTGCAATCGTCGGTGGCGGTCGCCATGCCGGTGGCATTGGTCCGGGTGTCGGCGGGGCATTCGAGAACGAGATCGGGTGGACAGGTCAGACTCGGCGGAGCGATGTCGCGCACGACAATTGTCTGGAGGCAACTGACACTGTTGCTGCACGCATCGGTGGCCCTCCACGTGCGGGCGATGACTTTGGTGCCGCCGCAGTTTGTCGTGACCAGATCGCTGGAATTGATCGTCACCTGACTGCAACCGTCCGTGGCCGTGGCGACGCCGGTGGCGTTCGTGCGCGTGTCGGCCGGGCAGTCCAGAGTGAAGTCGGGCGGACACGTGATCACTGGCGGTGTCGTGTCGCGCACAGTGATCGTCTGCACGCAACTGGAGCGATTGGCGCATTGGTCGGTGGCCGTCCACGTGCGGGCGATCACCTTTGTGCCGCCGCAATTGGTGGTGACCACGTCGGCGTAGGCAATGGTCACCTGGCTGCATCCGTCGGTTGCGGTGGCCACGCCCGTGGCGTTGGTATCAGTGTCGGCCGGACATTCAAGCACGAGGTTCGGCGGACAGATCAGATTGGGCGGAGTGAGATCGCGCACGGTGATGGTCTGGAGGCAACTGGCGCTGTTGTTGCACTCGTCGGTCGCGGTCCACGTGCGGGCGATGACTTCGGTGCCGCCGCAATTGGTGCTGACGGCGTCGCTGAAGTTGATCGCCACCTGGCCGCAACCGTCCGTGGCGGTGGCGACGCCGGTGGCGTTCGTGCGCGTGTCGGCCGGACAATCCAACGTGAGGTTCGGCGGGCAGGTGATCGCCGGCGGCGTCGTGTCGCGCACGACGATGGTCTGGACGCAACTGGCGTTGTTGCTGCACGCATCAGTCGCGGTCCAGGTGCGCGCGATGACTTTGGTTCCGGCGCAATTGGTCGTGACCGCATCGTTGAAGCTGATCGTGACTTGATTGCAACCATCCGTCGCGGTCGCCACGCCCGTCACGTTGGTCCGGGTGTCGGCGGGACATTCGAGCAACCGGTCGGGCGGACATGTGATGACCGGGGGCGTGGTGTCGCGCACAATAATGGTTTGCACGCAACTTGACTTGTTGCTGCATGCGTCAGTGGCCGTCCACGTGCGCGCGATCACTTTGGTGTTGCCACAATTCGTGGTGACCAGATCGCTGAAACCAATCGTCACCTGGCTGCAATCGTCGGTGGCGGTGGCGACGCCGGTGACATTGGTCCGGGTGTCGGCGGGACATTCCAGCAGGCGGTCGGGCGGACAGATCAGAGTCGGCGGAGTGATGTCGCGCACGATGATCGTCTGCACGCAACTGGCGCTGTTGCTGCACGCATCGGTGGCCCTCCACGTGCGGGCGATCAAGCGCGTGCCGCCGCAGTTCGTGGTGACCAGATCACTGAAGCTGATGTTCACTGTGCTGCAACCGTCCGTGGCTGAGGCCACGCCGGTGGCGTTCGTGCGCGTGTCGGCCGGGCAGTCCAGCGTGAGATCCGGCGGACAAGTGATGACCGGCGGCGTGGTGTCGCGCACGGTGATCGTCTGCACGCAACTGGCCTTGTTGCTGCACGCATCGGTCGCCGTCCAGGTGCGCGCGATCACGGAGGTGCCTCCGCAGTTGGTGCTCACGGCATCGGTGAAACTGATCGTCACCTCACTGCAACCGTCGGTGGCGGTCGCCACTCCCGTGGCGTTGGTCCCGGTGTCGGCCGGGCAATCCAGTGTGAGGTTGGGCGGACACATGATGACCGGCGGCGTGGTGTCGCGCACGGTGATGGTCTGCACACAACTGGCGCTGTTTCCGCAGTCGTCTGTGGCCGTCCACGTGCGGGCGATGACCGTGCTGCCGCCGCAATTGGTGCTTACCAAGTCGGTGTAGTCGATGGCAACCGTGCTGCAAGTATCGGAAGCGGTCGCGACGCCAGTCGCATTGGTTCCGGTGTTCGCCGGACATTCAAGTATACGGTTGGGCGGGCAGGTGATCGTGGGTTTGGTCGTGTCGCGCACGGTGATGGTCTGCACACAACTGACGCTGTTGCCGCACGTGTCAGTCGCCGTCCACGTGCGCAAGATGGTTCGCGTGCCGAGGCAGCCGTCGCTGACCGCGTCGCTGAAAGTGACGGTTACCTTGCCGCAGTCGTCCTGCGCGGTGGCCACGCCGGTGACGTTGGTGCGGGTGTCGGCCGGGCATTCGAGCACGCGGTCAGGCGGACACGTCAGTGTCGGCGGGGTGGTGTCGTTCACCAGCACGCCGGTTGAGCAGGCGCTCGCGCAGCCGTTGCTCGTCACATTGAGCGAGAGCGTGAAGGTTTCGGCGCACGCGTTGCCCGCGGTCACGGTCACGGTCGGTTGATTGGTTGGCCCCGCGATGATGCCATTGCCGGTGATGGACCAGGAGTAAGCGTTCATTCCCGGCGGGCCGGTGAACTGCGGGTTGGACCCGGGACAAACCGACGACGGGCCGGAAATTGCGCAGCTTGGCAGCGGTTTCACGGTCAAAACGATGTCGTCTGATTCGGTGCAGCCGTTGGCCTGCACGACCGTCAACCGCAACGTGGCCGTGGCCGACGACACGTGCGCGATTGTGTTCGCCGAATTGGTCGAATCAATCGTCGCCGTCCCCGCCACGATGCTCCAATTGGTGCTGATGATGGGCACCAGTCCGGCCGTGACGACGCCTGGCAATGGGAAGGCCGTGGACGCGCCTTCCGTGCAACGGAATTGATCCGGACCCGCGTTGGCACTGGGGCCGACCTGCAACGTGTATTGGATGGGATCGACGAAATCCTCAATGCCGGAGGTGTCTGATGTGGAGGTTTTGGTTTTGACCATGATGGTCCGCACCCCGAACGACATGCACGGATCGAAATTGCCGATGAGCGCCGTCAGGTCGAGGGCGGCCTCGCCGAAGGCATTCGGCTGGTAGTTGGTGCTGCCAAACGCGCCGTACGGCACCACGATGCTGTTGCTGTTCAACGCGGCGAAAACCCGGCCGGCCGGCAACGACGCCGTGGCGTCCACGTAGGCGTAACCGCCGCTGCCGTTGGTCTGCCATTGCCAGACGAAAAAGTCCACGACCTTGCCGCCGCCGCCGAAGGCGAGACTTAACACGAGATCGTGCACCGTGCGTCCGCCATGCGGCCCGGACGAGACGAATGTGCCATTGTTGCTCCGGGTCAGCGTGTTTTGCAGCAGCTCGAAGTCAATGTAGGAATCGCCGCTGGTGCTCAGCCGATCGGCGGCAATCACAACCCAATTGTGGCCGTCCGCGTCGGTGGTCATGTGCAGGAGCACGTTGTTGATGTCCGTCTTGGCCGACGAGTTTCCTTCGGTCCACCCCCAAGTGTTGGGGTTGTCGTTCCATTTAAGGCCGCCGACGAAGATCAGATCGTTGCCCACGCCTTTGTAGGGATCGATGAGGTGAAAAGTGGTTGCGGCATTGAGCGGCACGCCGGCGCTGTCCAGCACCGCGCCGCCCGTACCGGGCGGCGCGGCATTGGTCGGCTGGAGCCAGTCGCCTAGGTTGGTTGCCGGTTGGTTGGCGAACAAATCGCCATCGATTCCAAATCCTCCGGCTGGCGAGCCGAGAGGTACGACGCCCGCCGGCGGAGGCGTGCCAACTGCCCGCGGCGTGAGGCCGCTGAGCACAAGGAGCAAGAGCAGACGTAGAGCGAACGGAGTTCGAAATGTATTGCGCATGGAGTTTGTCCTTGGTGTCACCGTGGTCGTTCGCCGCATCGGTGGGTCGGCGTTTGTCAGCGAGAGGCGTGGATGAAAAAGGAGTTGAAATGTTGCCCCGTCCCTTCGCGTCAGGTGGCTCCAACTCTCCGGCCGTCTCATGGTTCTAATCACCATGCCCATGTCTCTCACACGGACAGAACAACCACAACCGGGGCAGGGCGCGTTTCTGAACCCGGAGATACTCCTGCAAACTTCCCGGGGGATTCCCCCGTCTGGAGCCGTTGAAACTCTCCGTGCTTCGGTTCGGCCGCCGTGACCGCCCAATGAATCCAAGGCCCCTGGCCCCTCCCCGTCCGGTCGCAAAACTTGGAAATTGAGGCATCCGGCCTCGATTCTCCCGAGCCCGAATTCAGCCGGAAATCCACGCAACACGAAACCCAAGGCGGTTTTAGCGTGGCAGCCGTTTTGCTCTAAAATTGAATTCAGACCGCTGACAAGCCATGAAGAACATCGAACCTCGCGGACCGGACCAGGGCAAAGCCCGTGTATTCCTCGTGGACGACCACCAGGTCGTGCGCTTTGGCATCACGCAATTGATCAACCAGCAACACGACCTCGTCGTGTGCGGCGAGGCTGCCGCGGCCCCGGCGGCGATGCAGGCCATCGCGACGCTCAAGCCCGACATCGCCATTGTTGATCTTTCCCTCGACGGAAGCGACGGCCTCGAACTGGTCAAGAACATCGACGCGCAATTTCCGAAGCTGCCCGTGCTGGTGTTGTCAATGCACGACGAGGGCTTGTATGCCGAACTGGCGCTGCACGCCGGCGCGAAGGGCTACGTCATGAAGCACGAGCCGGTCGAACAGATTCTCGCCGCGATCCGCAAGGTGCGGTGCGGTGCCATCGCCGTCAGCGAGGCCACGACGACGCGCCTGCTGGTCAAGCAGACCCGCGGCTGCAGCGAGACGCCGGGTTCCCCGATCGAGCGGCTGACCGACCGGGAATTGCAAGTGTTTCAACTGATCGGCCAATGGAAGGGCACTCGCAGCATTGCCGAAGAACTCCACCTGAGCGTCAAGACCGTCGAATCCTACCGCGAGCAGATCAAACAGAAGCTGAACTTCAAGAGTGCGGCCGAGCTGATGCAACTGGCTTGCTGCTGGATGGACCGCGCGATGGTCGCCTGAGGCCGATCCCCCGCCTCGCGCGCGGCGCGTGGGAATGATTGGCCAGAGCTACGGCGTGAGCGACGAATTCAGCTTCAACGCCATCGAGGGCAACATCCCGTCCATCCCGCCGTGGCGAGACCACAGTGCGGTACCTCTTGGTCATTAACCCCCAGCGCCCCACCGATGCGCGTGGACAAGTGTTGAAGAATGTGCTGGCATGAGGCGCGCAAGACATTCATCTCAAATGAAGCCAACCAAGCTCCTCCTGCTCGCGCTCGTTGCGGGCGCGCTGCGCGCTGCGGAGCCAACTTCCACGCGCGCGCCAGAGCCGTCAATTCCATCGGTGCAATTTCTCCTCCCCGGTTTCACCGTGCGCGAGCTGCCGGTCCAGCTCGCCAGCCTGAACAACCTCGAGTACGCGCCTGATGGACGGCTGTTCGCGGGCGGTTATGACGGACGCTTTCATCTGTTGCGCGACACTGACGGCGACGGCTTGGAGGACAAAGTGGATACGTTTTGGCCGGAGACCAGCGCCAACTACCCGCTCGGCATGGTGGTCAAGGACGGCGATCCTTGCGCGGTGCTCGGCGATGAAATCGTGCGCTTCCGCGACACCAACGGCGACGGCGTGCCCGACCGGCGCGAGACTGTGCTTAAAGGATTCGACGACCCGGCATTGGCGAAGGACCCGCTGCTACATCACCGCCGCGTGGACACTTCGCTGGCGCTCGCCGTCGGCCCGGACGGCGCATGGTATGTGACAATGGGCAACGCGGCCCACGACAACGCCTACTGGCACGACAAGGAGGGCCGCGCGCACTACTCGCCCGACAAGCGGCGCGGTTGTCTGTTGCGCCTGACGCCCGACGGCAAGGTCGAGCAGCTTGCGACCGGCCTGCGCTACATCATGTCGCTGCAGTGGAACCGGTACGGTGACCTCTTCGGTACCGACCAGGAAGGCGCGACGTGGTCGCCCAACGGCAATCCGTTTGACGAACTTCTCCACCTCCAGCCCGGACGGCATTACGGCTTCCCGGCGCGGCACCCGCGGTGGTTGCCGGACGTGGTGGACGAGCCGAGCGTATGGGACTACGGCCCGCAGCACGAAAGCACCTGCGGCTTTCGCTTCAACGGGCCGGCGCCGGGCCGCGGGCGGTTCGGCCCGGAGTTCTGGGCGGACGACGCGCTCGTGACCGGCGAGTCGCGCGGCAAACTCTGGCGCACCACGCTGGCGAAGACCGCCGCCGGTTACGTCGCGCGCACGGAACTGGTCGCGCGGCTCGGAATGCTGGCGGTGGATTGCGCCATCTCACCGCAGGGCGACCTCGTGATTTGCTGTCATAGCGGCAAGCCCGATTGGGGCAACGGGCCGACCGGCGCGGGACGCGTTTTCAAAATCAACCACACTGAAAAAACCGCGCCGCAGCCCGTGCTCACGTGGGCCGCGAGTGCGACCGAAACGGTCATCGCCTTCGACCGCGCGCTGGACGCGGGTGCGTGGGCCAATCTCGCGGCGCGGACGAAAATTGAATTCGGCCGCTACGTTTCGGCCGCCGACCGCCTGGAAACCATCCGCCCCGGCTACGCGGTGGTGCAGATGCAGCAGCGCCAGCCGCGCCACGCGCTGCCGGTGAAAGCCGCGCGGCCCGGCGCGGATGGCCGCAGCCTCGTGCTCGAAACCGTGCCGCGCGCGCAGGCGTTCGACTACGCCGTCACCATCGCTTTCGCGCGGCCCGAGACGCCCGCCGCGCCCCACCTGATTGCCCAGCCGACGACGCTCGATCTCGCGCACGATTTGACCGGCGTTGCCGTCGCGTGGCGCGGGACCGCGGGCGCGCGATGGGACGGCTGGCTGCCGCATCCTGATTTCGCCGCCGCGCGCGAGTTCACCCGCGCGAGCGCGGCGCACGACCAGTTCTGGAAGAACCTCGCCGCGCCCGGCACGCTCACGCTCCACGCGCAGCTCGACCTCTGGAACATGCTCATCCCGGCGACCCAGCCCGGCGCGAAGCTCGACTACACGCCGGAGCCGGAAACCGTGACCGTCGTTTTCAAGAGTGACGCCGCGTTCAAACTCCAGGCGCCCGGCACAAAGATCAAGCGCGTCAACGAACGCGAAGCGCACCTTACAGTCATCGGTCCCGCCGGGGACAAATGGCAGCCACTCACGATTACCCTGGCCACACCGGCCCGTTCGCTGGACGTTTCATTCTTCACCGCGCGTGATGTTCGTCCCCGCGCGCCCGGGACGCGGCGTTTTCTTCTGCCCTTCGCCACGCCCGGCGGCCACGAGGCTATGGAGCGGGTGATTCCTGAAATCACTGGCGGCAATTGGGAGAATGGCCGCGCGCTCTTTCGCGGCAAGGCGGCGTGCGCCACCTGCCACACGTTACGCGGCGAAGGCTTCAACGTCGGGCCGGACCTCAACAACCTTGTTCACCGCGACTACGCCAGCGTGCTGCGCGATCTTGTCGAGCCGAACGCGGCCATCAACCCTGACGCCGTCGCCTACACGGTCACGCTCAAGAAGGGCGAGCAAATCACCGGCACCCGTGTCGGCGAGACGGAAGACGCGCTGCACCTCGCCCAGCCCGGCGGCGTCATCGCCAAGCCAAAGAAAAGCAACATCATCAAGACCGAACCGATGACGCTCTCCCTCATGCCCGAAGGCCTTGACAAGGCGCTCAGCCGGGAAGAACTCCGCGACCTGATGACCTATTTGCTCACCGAACCAGCGGGAGAAACAGAAATCATCGCGCCGCCTGGCAAACCGAAGTCCGCGCCCGGCAAATCGGCATCCGGGGGCAAATGAGGCGACCTGCAAAAGCTAACGCAACGAAGCGACACCTCCCTGGCATTGACCACGAACGGCTCACCTGTAAATTCCAGGGCCGCTACTATCGGCTGACAGATGTTCACGGCCACGTGGTGAAGGACGTGTTGGCGGAGGTTGCGTTTTGGATGGACAAGCCATGTGGATCCCCGAATTAAAATAACGAGAAAAATAAGTCCAAGGCTCGCGCAGCTCGGCTCTCCTGCCGGTTCACGTTGCTGTGAGGCAAGTTCACTTACTCGTTCCGCTTCGACCGCAGCCCGCCGGGCGGAGGCGCTGGCTTCTTGACGTGCGTATCCCAGGTGTGGCCAGTCATCGGTTTCACCACGGTGGCATCGGCCTTGGCGGAGGCACCGCCGGGAACAAGGAATTTGGTTTGGCAGGTGACGCATTCCATTTCGCGTCCGGCGTAGCTCGCATCGCCTTTGAAGTGCTGTCCGCATTGGGGGCAGGAGAATTTGAAGTCGCTCATGGTGAGGTTTGTTTGAAGGCTTGTGTCGATGTTGTGATCATGGCTCTGTTGTCTCCGTCCGCGCGAAGCGTTTGGAGTGCGCCGGCTTGAGCCGGCGCTGTGGTTGTGGTGATGACGAAAAGCTCCGGTTGGGGCCGGAGCGCTCCATGCGCTGGCGCGAGGTTCAGCACGCCATTCGTGGAGACGGTCTGGTGATGTGACAATGCTTCCTTCCGAGGGTTGGCGTTGGCAGTCGCGAAGCGTTTGGAGTGCGCCGGCGCGAGCCGGCGCTGTGGTTGTGGTGATGACGAAAAGCTCCGGCTGGGGCCGGAGCGCTCCATGCGCTGGCGCGACGTTCAAGGGCGCCTCCTGTTTCCGTGAGCCCAGCTTGTCTGTAACTGCTCTTTCGGATTTTGGAGTGAGCCTCCTTACGTCGGCTGCTACCAGTTCATGGGCGACGCGCATCGAGGGCGTGGTCGGCTCCTTGTCGCGGAGGGTGTGGCGCAGTTCGTCGAGGCCGGAGCGGAGGAGTAGCTCGGTGTCGAAGGGCGTCTTGCCGGTGAGCAGTTCATAGAGCAGCACGCCCAAGCTGTAGATGTCCGTGCGCGTGTCGATGTCCAGCCCGGTCAGGTCCGCCTGCTCGGGACTCATGTAGGCGGGTGTGCCGATGAATTGCTCGAAGGCGGTGAGGAGGGTCTTGTCAGTGAGTTGCTGCCCGCCCGTGGCCTTGGCAATGCCGAAGTCAATGACCTTGGGCATCGGCTCGTTGGCCGTGTCGAGCGTGACCATGACGTTCGCGACATATTGGAGGTCGTCGTTCCGGTTGCCCTCCTTGTGGAAAATGTAGCCCAGCGTCGAGGTATAAAAACCGAAGGCCGGCGGGCCGCCTCCGGCGATTTCCTCGCCCGTGCTCTTTTCCTTTTCCTTGATGAACAGCACTCCAAATTTCGTGGCCTTCATGGCCCGCAAGAGATCGTCGGCAAGCTGCACCGCGGCGTCGCGGTATTTCCGGTTTCCGGTCATTTCAAACGTGAGGTAACAAGCGAACGCGGTGTTGGCGGCAGCGCTCTTGCCCTTGAGGGCGGACACTTTGCACTGGGCACCTATCAACTGGTCCAGATGCCGGGTGGTTGCGGCCAGAAGCCTGGACTTGAAACTTTCCAGGCCGGTGTCCGACATGGCCGGAGTGGTAGCTTTCGATTCGGGACTGGCGCCCCGGACTGCAAAGGCAGGGCGGACAGAAGAATCAAGGCGTCAATGATTGGTTTGGAGCACATCTCAAAATTGCGTGTTGAGGTTTGGGTCCATTCGGTGAATTTAGACGCCCGCAACAGATTCGAAAACTCAAGTTTGCGCGCGTCTTCGCAGGGGGCGCAACGTGGTCAAGTCGCCACCAGGCGGGGATTTTTTAACGCGGAGGGCGCCAAGGTTTTCGCAGAGACCACAGAAAGAGGGCCTTCTCCGCGTCCCTCGGCGTCAACCTCCGCGCCCTCTGCGTTAAAAATCTTCATGGTATGGTTGGATTCCACCAGATTGAACTGCAACGGGGTCAAAGACGTCGCGAGGCAACGGGAGGCACCGCCAAGGCCAGGCTCCCGATCTGGAGTCGACCCGTTCCTCAACGAAAGCATTTCCCAGGCTGGCGTCGTCCGTGGTAGGGTGCGTTTCACAACAACACAGCGATCCCGAACAACCCATGCTTATTTCTCTCCATCGTCTTTGGCGCGGATTTCTCGCTTCGGCCCTCAGCAGCCTCTTCGCGGTCGCATTCGCGGACCCGGCGCCGGCGGCGGAAAAGGGCAAACCCAACGTCCTGTTCATTGTGTCGGACGACCTGAATTGCCAGCTCGGCTGTTATGGCAACCGTATCGTGCAGTCGCCGAACATTGACCGGCTTGCCGCCCGCGGCGTGCGCTTCGAGCGCGCCTACTGCAATGACCCGGTCTGCAACGCCTCGCGCACATCCTTCCTCAGCGGACGTTATCCCGACACCACGAAGGTTTTCGGCAACGGCACGCAACCGCGCGTCGCGCTCGGCAAGGAGTTTCAATTCCTGCCGGAATATTTCCGCGCGCACGGTTATTTCACGGCGGGCATCGGCAAGATCGCGCACGGTTCGTTCCCGGATTCCATTAAATGGGACGTGTTCGCCGAACCGATGCGAGGAGTCGAGGAGGACGACCTGCCTGCATCGGGCGCCAAAGGCGCGAAGAAAAAGGACGCCACCAAACGCGCCGAGAAAAAAGGCGGTGCAAAAAAGAAGGATACAGCGGCGAAAGATGAGCCGGTGCCCTTCGGCTGGCAAGCTACCGACAACAAGGACGAAGAAGAGCCGGACGGCATCACCGCGCGAAAGGTGGTGAAGCTGATGGAAGAGCACAAAGACAAGCCGTTCTTTATCGCCGCCGGCTTTCACAAGCCGCACGTGCCGCATACCGCGCCGAAGAAATACTTTGACCTTTACCAGGTCGAGAAGATGCCGCTGCCCATCGAACCCACAGGCCATGCCAAAGACATTCCGACCATCGCCCATCCGCCGAAATATTATCCCGACCTGACCGATCCTCAGAAGCGCGCCATCATCCAGCATTACTACGCCGCCACGACGTTCATGGACACGCAGGTTGGCGTGCTGTTCGAGGCGATGGATCGCTTGAAGCTTTGGGACAACACCATCGTGGTTTTCCTGGGCGACCACGGCTGGCACCACGGCGAGCACGACGGTTTCTGGGCCAAGATGAGCGTCATGGAGGAGTCCGCGCGCGCCCCGCTCATCGTCGCCGCGCCGGGCAGGAAGGCCAACGCGCCCAGCGCCCGCCTTGTGGAGTTCGTGGACATTTACCCGACGATCGCGGAGTTCTGCGGCCTGCCCAAGCCGCCGGGTCTCGAAGGCACGAGCTTTCTGCCGTTGCTTGATGAGCCGGCTCGCGTCTGGAAAAAAGCCGCCTTCACCGTGGTCAGCCGCGGTCGCAGCGGCCTGGGCCGCAGCGTGCGCACCGAGCATTTCACCTACATCGAATGGCCGGACGGCAGCGCGCAACTCTACGACCACGACCGCGACGCGCAGGAATATTTCAACCTCGTGAAGGATTCGCGCTACACCAAGACCGTCGCCGAGCTGAAGCAAGTGCTCAAGGATGGCTGGAAGGCGGCCCTGCCGTCGGCCAACTGATTCGGGCCCGCAAATATTTTATGAACGTCATCCGGCACGGACGTTTGTTCGCCGGGTGCCTTTTGCTCGGATGGCTCGGATGGCGTAGCGGCGCGGCGGCGGCCCCGGCGGAGCAGGCCCGCGCCAGGCCGCCCAACATCCTCTGGCTCGTGGGCGAGAACATCAAACTCGACCTCGGCTGCTTCGGCGCGGCGCACGTTCACACGCCCAACCTCGACCGCCTCGCCGCCGATGGGGTCCGCTACTCGCGCGTGTTCGCCACCGCGCCCGTCTGCTCCGCCAGCCGCTCGGCGTTCATGACGGGCATGTACCAGACCACCACCGGCACGCACAACGCCCGCTCGCACCGCGATGACGGTTTCAAGCTGCCCGCCGGCGTCCGGCCGCTCACGCACTGGCTGCGCGACGCCGGTTACTTCACCGCGAACATCAAGACAATCGACGGCGCGAGCGTTGGCACCGGCAAGGTGGACTTGAACTTCACCTGGGAGGGCAAACTGTTCGACTCCGAGAACTGGGACGATCTCAAGTCGCACCAACCCTTTTATGCGCAAGTCAACTCGCTCGAAACTGAATACGACATCTACGACCGCCAGTCGGCGAAGAAGCCGCGCGTCGAATGGGTCGGCGAACGCGAGCACGTCCAATACGCGAAGCCCGACGACGTGAAAGCGCCGCCCTACTACCCCGACCATCCCATCACACGGCAGGAATGGGCGCGCTACCTCAACTCCGTCTCGCACATGGACGCACGCATCGGCACAGTGCTGGCGAAACTCGAGGCCGACGGGCTGGCGGACAACACCGTCATTATTTTCTTCGCCGACAATGGCCGGCTCGAAGCGCGCGGCATCCATTGGTGTTACGACAGCGGCCTGCACGTGCCGATGATCGTGCGTTGGCCGTCCCGTCCAGGCGGGATTCCAGCGCCACCGCAATACAAACCGGGCGCGCTCAACGAGCAGGTCATCAGTCTTCTCGACCTCACCGCCACGACGCTCGCCCTCGCCGGCGTGCCGAAGCCCGCCGGGATGGAGAGCCGGATTTTCCTTGGCGCGCGCGCCGAGGCGCCGCGCGAATTTGCCTTCAGCGCGCGCGACCGGATTGACGAGGCGGTGCAGCGCATCCGCTCGGTGCGCGACGCGCGCTGGCGTTACATCCGCAACTTCACGCCGGAGCATCCGTTCGGCGAGTTGAACCGTTACAAAGAGAAGTGTTTCCTCGTAATGCCGCTGATGCGCCAGTTGCTCGCCGAAGGGAAATTGAATCCCGCGCAATCCGCGCTCTTCGCCCCGCGCCTGCCCGAGGAGGAACTCTACGACATCGCCGCCGACCCGCACGAGACGCGCAACCTCGCCGCGTCGTCCGACCCCGAACCCCGGCGCACGCTCCAGCGCCTGCGCGCCGAACTGGAAAGGTGGATTGCCGAGACGCATGATCAGGGCCGCGTGCTGGAGCCGCCCGTAGTGGTTGCGCCGTTTGTGAAGGAGATGCACGAGTGGTTCGGCACGCCCGCGTGGGCCACAAACAAATGAACCCGCGAACCATTCTGCTCCACGCGCTGCTGCTGCCGGCGCTCGCGCTCGCCGCTTGGGGAGCTGATTTTCCCGGCCAGCAATGGCCCGCCGCCACGCCCGCCGAACTGGGCCTCGACGAGGCGAAGCTCGCTCAGGCCCGCGACTACGCGCTGACCGGCGAAGGTTCCGGCTGCGTCATCTTCCGCGGCAAGCTCGTGATGAGTTGGGGCGATCCGGCGGCGCTTTACGACCTCAAGTCCTCGTCGAAAGCCATCGGTATCACCGTGCTCGGCCTCGCGCTCAAGGACGGCAAAGTGAAGCTCGACGATCCGGCGACGAAATTTCATCCCAGCTTCGGCACACCGCCGGAGAGCAATGCGCAGACCGGCTGGCTCGACCGGATCACGCTCCGCCACCTTGCCACGCAAACCGCCGGCTTCGAGAAACCCGGCGGGTACGAGAAGCTGCTGTTTCCGCCCGGCACGCAGTGGCATTACAGCGACGGCGGCCCGAACTGGCTGGCCGAGTGTCTTACGCGGGTGTACGGCCGCGACTTGAATGACGTGCTCTTCGAGCGCGTCTTCACGCCCATCGGCGTCACGACCAACGACCTGCGCTGGCGCAAACACGCATACCGTCTCGACCAGATTGACGGCATCAAGCGCCGTGAGTTCGGCTCCGGCTTCAGCGCGAACTGGAACGCGATGGCGCGGCTCGGCCTGCTCTATCTCCGCGACGGCTGGTGGAACGGTGAGCCAATTCTCCCACACAGTTTCATCGAAGCCGTGCGCACGACGGCGCCCGAGGCGAAAAATTTGTCCGTGCGCGACCCGGCCCATTACGGCGAGGCATCGCATCACTACGGCCTGCTTTGGTGGAACAACAACGATGGCACCATCGCCGGCCTGCCGCGCGACGCGTATTGGTCGTGGGGTTTGTTCGACAGCCTGACGGTCGTGGTGCCGAGCCTCGATCTGGTCATTGCGCGCGCGGGCAAGTCGTGGAAGCGCGCGCCCGGCGCGGCGCATTACGACGTGCTCAAGCCGTTTCTCGAACCCATTGCCGCCGCCGTGCCCGCTACCAATAAATCCGTCGGCACACCGTATCCGTCCAGTCCGGTCATCAGGCAAATCATCTGGGCGCCGAAGGAGACCATCGTCCGCAAAGCCAAAGGCAGCGACAACTGGCCGATCACGTGGGCCGACGACGACGCGCTCTACACCGCCTACGGCGATGGCAACGGCTTCGAGCCGCAGTTGAAGGAAAAACTAAGTTTGGGCCTCGCGAAAATCCTTGGGGACCCGCCCGGCTTCACCGGTGTCAATCTGCGCGCCCCGTCCGCCGAGGCCAAAGGCGACGGTCGGAAAGGACGCAAGGCCAGCGGCATGCTGTGCGTGGACGGTGTGCTCTACCTGCTCGTCCGCAACGCGGACAACGCGCAACTCGGCTGGTCCGCCGACCATGGTGCGACGTGGACGTGGGCCGATTGGAAATTCACGGAAAGTTTTGGTTGCCCCGGCTTCATCAACTTCGGCCAAAACTACGCGGGCGCGCGCGACGGTTTCGTTTATCTCCACTCGCACGACGCCGCCAGCGCCTACGAACGCGCCGACCGCATGGTGCTCGCCCGCGTGCCCAAGGACAAACTCTGCGCGCACGACGCCTATGAGTTCTTGGTGAAGCTTGACGGGCGCGGCCAGCCCGTCTGGAGCCGCGACATCGCGCAGCGCGGCGCAGTCCTCAACAATCCCGGCCAGTGCTATCGCTCCAGCATCAGCTACAACGCGGCGCTCCAGCGTTACCTGTGGTGCCAGACCGGCGCGGGCAACGACACGCGCTTCGCCGGCGGCTTCGCCATCTACGACGCGCCCGAGCCGTGGGGGCCGTGGACGGTAGCGTTTCAAACCGATTCATGGGACGTCGGGCCCGGCGAGACGATGCATTTGCCGACGAAATGGATGAGCGCCGACGGCCGCACGGTGCACCTGGTGTTCTCGGGCGACGATCATTGCTCCGTGCGCCGCGCCACGCTCCAACTCCGCCAGCCATGAAGCCGCTGGTCCTCGGCCTCGCGGTTTTTGCTTCTGCTGCCTTTGCGGGGGAAGCTGCCGTTTCAACGCCATACTTTCCGCCGCCGGAGTCGCAAGGGGGCTGGCGGGTTCTGGAGAAATCAGAGGAGATTCGCAGCGTCGCGGGGATGGACCCGGCGAAGCTGGACGATTTGCGCGAGTGGCTTTTGAAGTCGGACAACCGTCTCTTTGCCGCGGTGGTCATCCGGCGCGGCCACGTCGTGCTGCAAGTGGAGCGCGGCAACAGCGCGACGACCGATTCGCGCCGGCTCGCCTCGGTGTCGAAGGCCGTGTGTGCGACGGTGCTGGCCATCGCGTCGGAGTGGAGCCAGCAGGGGAGAACGCCGCGGAAGATGACCTTTGAAGACCGGGCCTTTGATTTTATCCCGTGGGCGCAGCCGCTCAGCGATCCGCGCAAGGCGCAGATCACGGTGAAACAACTCTTGAACCACACCTCGGGCCTCTGCCCCGAGGCCACCGGCGCGAAGAACACAGGCACTTGGCAATACGTGCTCGGCCACACCGGTGATCCGAGGACGGCGAACCTCGCGTTCGATCCCGGCACGGCCTGCGGCTACTCGACTCACGCGCTGGACCATGCGTCGCTGGTCTGCGAGACGGTCACGGGAAAGCCCTACGACCAGTTCGCCATCGAGGCCTTGCTCAAGCCGGTTGGCTGCGGGCACTGGTGGTTCGAGTTCTTCGACGGCGCCGGGCAGCTTGGGCGTCATCCTTCGCACAGCATCGGCCTGCCCGCGCGGGACCTCGCCCGCATCGCTTACTGCATGTTGCGCGACGGGCGCTGGCGGGATCAGCAGGTCATCCCGAAGTGGTTCGTGGAGCAGACGGCCTCGCCCACGCACGACGTGAAGACGCCGGAGTTGCGCTTCAAGATCAACGCGCAGGTGTTCTCTCACGGCTGGCAACTGCCCGCGTTGCTCGACGCCGACGGCGGGCGCAACGGCGCGGGCATCCCGCGCGACGCCCGTTACAAGCCCGGCTCCGGCGGCCAGCTTGTCGCGTTTGTGCCCAGTCTCGATCTCGTCCTCACGCGGCAGACAGGCTCCAGCGGCACATGGGAATACGAAGAGTATCTCCGCCGTGGCTGTGCGGCAGTTCTTGAACCAAAGTGAAAGCTTGCCGCACCGGGAGCCGGCGTCCTCCACCAGCATGAAACTCATCGCGCTTGAAAACCCGCTATGAACCCGGAGCGTAAAGCATCGGCACGCATCCGGCATTCCGCGCTCGCGGCGTTGTTGGTGCTGCCGGGCGCCTCGCGAGCTGCCGCGCCGCCGTATCCGCCCAGCCCCGTCATCGCGGGCATCGAATGGGCACCGCCGGAATCCATCCTGCGCAAAGCGAAGGACGGCGACAACTGGCCCGTGACCTGGGCGGACGACGACGCGCTTTACACGACGTGGGGCGACGGCACCGGCTTCGTGCCGAAGGTGGAGAAGAAGTTGAGCATGGGCTTTGCGCGCGTCACGGGAACACCCGGCAACTTTACCGGCGTGAATGTGCGCTCGGCCGCCGAGCAATTCGGCCAGGGCCGCGCCGGCAAGAAGGGCTGGGGCCTCCTTTGCGTGGAGGGCGTGCTCTATCTCTGGCTCGGCCACGCCGACCATCAGGGCGCGGCGGCGCAGCTCGCCTGGTCACGCGACCATGCGAAGACCTGGACGTTCGCCGACTGGAAGTTCACCGAGTTCGGCATGATCGGCTTTGTCAATTTCGGGAAGGACTACGCGGGCGCGCGCGACGATTTCGTTTACGCTTATTCGCACGATCATCCGCGGGCCGACACGCCTGCCGACCATTTCATCCTGACGCGCGCGCCGAAAAACAAACTCACCGAACGCGCCGCGTGGGAATGGTTTGAGAAGCTCGACGCACGCGGCCAGCCGCGCTGGACGCCGGACCTCGCGCGGCGCGGCGCCGTTTTCCAGAATCCCGGCGCGTGCCTGCGCTCGGCGATGACCTACAACGCGCCGTTGCGCCGTTACCTGTGGTGGCAGCAACTTCCCCAACCGCCGGGTGCCACCAATGACCGTGCCGACACGCGCTTCGCCGGCGGCTTCGCCGTTTACGACGCGCCGGAACCGTGGGGGCCTTGGACGACGGCCTTTTTCACAGACCAATGGGATGTCGGCCCCGGCGAGCACGGCGATTTCCCGGCCAAGTGGATGAGCGCCGATGGCCGCACCGTGCATCTGGTCTTCTCCGGCGAGGACTCGTTCTCCGCCCGCCGCGCGACCCTCGAACTGGTTTCACCATCGAAGCGTTGAGAGCATGTCCAAAAAATCCGTTTCGAGTTCAGCCTTGAGGCTGTTTCGTTGCCAGAGCAGGCTGAAGCCTGAACTCCAAACCGCCCGGGCCGGCGCATCTCGCGGTCGTGTCTGGATTAAGAAATGAACACCAACCTGCCATGAAAAAGAAAGCAAACCCCGTCAGCCGCCGAGAGTTCATCGCCGCCGCCGGCGCCGTGCTGGCGGTCGCGCCCGGCTTGAGCGAGCAATGTGCCGCGCCAACAACCGCGAATCCGGCCCAGCCGGTTCGCATTGATTGCCAGAGCCACCTCTTCGCGCCGGAACTCGTGGCGCTCATGGAGAAGCGCGCGGACGACCCGCGCGTGTTCACGAAGGACGGCGTGCGTTACGTGCAAATGGGCGACTGGCTGCGCAAGATTCCGCCGCATTACCTCGACATGGACGCCAAGCTCGCCGCCATGGACGCCAGCGGCATCACGCTGACCGCGCTTTCCATCAACGATCCCGGCCCGGAGTGGTTCGGCGCCGACGGTCCGGCGGTCGCGCAAATGGCCAACGATTTCGTCGCCGGCGTGGCGAAGCGGCATCCGGCGCGCTTCTTCGGCCTGTGCGTGCTGCCGTTGCCGGACATGAAAGCGTCGCTGGCGGAACTGGACCGCTGCGTGCAACGGCTGGGCATGAAGGGGATTTTGCTTTACACAAATCTCGCGGGAAAATTTCCCGACGAACCGGAATTCCGCCCGCTTTTCGCCCGCGCGGTGGAACTCGACGTGCCGGTGCTGTTGCATCCCGCCAGGCCCGTCACGATTGATTTCGTGAAGGGCTACGAGATGACCAGCGCGCTGGGCAACATGTTCGACAACACCATCGCACTCACGCGGCTCATCATGGCGGGCGTGATCGACGAGTTCCCGCGGCTCAAACTCGTCTGCCCGCACCTGGGCGGCACGCTGCCCTTCATCATCGGGCGGCTTGACCACCAGACGCAGGTGCTCAAGCGCGGGCCTAAATATCTCACGCGCGCGCCCGGTGAATATCTGCGGCAGGTCTGGCTCGACATCGTGTCGCCGCTGCCGTTGGCGATGAAGTTCTGCCATGAGTTCATGGGGGCGGACCGGCTGCTTTTCGCCAGCGACCATCCGTGGGTGGAACCGCAACTCATCATTGACAGCTTCCGGAGCCTGAAATTGTCCGATGCGGATGAAGAAAAAATTTTCGGCGGCAACGCGACGAAGTTGTTTCGTCTGTGAAGGGAGCGCGGCGTTCACGCCGCATCAACTTCCATCAGCCAGAAGACGCTGGCCTGGGCAGAAGGCCGACTCACTTCGGGCGTTCAAGCGGCGTGAACGCCGCGCTCCTCAACTCCACTTCGGAAGCTCGTGGCTGAAGGCGCGATCAAGGTGCGTGTAGCCGCCATCCACAAAGAGCAGTTGGCCGGTCGTGTGCGAGGAATGCGGCGAAGCCAGGAAGACAATCGCCGCCGCCACTTCCTCCGGCGCGGTCAGGCGCCGGCCCAGCGGGATCAGCCGCTCCAGGGTCACGTGCGCGGCGGCGGGGTCAGGCAACGAGTTGAACCACTTCTGGTATGGCGGCGTGAGGCATTCGGCGGGGACGACGCAATTTACGCGCACACCGTCCGGAGCGAGCGCGACGGCCCACTCGCGCGTGAGCGCGTTGATGCCGCCCTTGGCTGCGGCATAGCCGGAGGTACCGCCCTGGCCGGTGACCGCGACTTTGGAACTGACGTTCACGATGGCGCCCTTTGCGGCTTTCAAATGTAACGCGGCGAAGTGGGTCACGGCGAAGACGTGAAAAAGATTGCGCTCCAGCGAAGCCATGAACTCGGCGGGCGCGCGGTCCAGGCCGATGCCATCATTGACGCCGGCGTTGTTGACGACGATGTCCAACCGGCTGAAGGCGCGGACGGTTTCGTCCACCGCCCGGCGGCAATCGGCTTCCTGCGTGAGGTTCGTCCGCACGAACAACACTTTTCCGTCCCGCGCGGTGAGTTCCGCCGCCAACGCCGCGCCCGCCGGCTCGTCACGATCCACGATGGCCACGCGCGCGCCTTCCTGCGCGAACAATTGCACCGCCGCCGCGCCGATACCCGATGCGCCGCCGGTGACGAGCGCCACTTTGCCTTGCAGACCGAGGTCCATTGGTGCGCCAGTCTGACGGCTCGCCGCGCGGCTGTCGAGCGCGCGAGAGGAACGCCGGGCGGCGCAAGTTTGGAGTTCACGCTTTAGCGTGCTTCGGCACCCGGACATCCTGAAGGGTGGACTCCAACCGCCCTGATCCATTGCGAGGACACCCGCGCTCCGGCGGTGTGATTGACAGGCTCGACGGTCTTGGCAAAGTGTGCCGCATGTTGACGCGTTCCCTGCTCGCCGCGGCGTTGCTGACGGCTTCACCTCTGCCCGCCCATGACTGGCCGTGTTGGCGCGGCCCGGACCACAACGGCATTTCCACCGAATCGGATTGGACGGCAGCGTGGCCGGCCGAGGGGCCGAAGCCACTTTGGAAAGCGTCCGTCGGCTTGGGCTTCGCTTCGGTGTCGGTCAGCCAGGGACGGGTTTACACCACAGGCAACCAAAAGGAAACGGACACGGTTTATTGTTTGGATGCCGGGACCGGGAGGCCCATTTGGAAACACGATTATCCCTGCCCGCAGGTGGTTGGCCCGAAATACTACGACGGAGGCACCAGCGCGACGCCGACGGTCGCCGGCCAACAGGTTTACAACCTGAGCCGGAAGGGCGACCTAGTCTGCTTCGACGCGGCTTCGGGAAAAATTCGCTGGCAGAAAAATCCGGTCGAGGAACTGGGCTTGAAAATCAACGAGTGGGGCTTTGCCGGCTCGCCCCTGGTGGAGGGGGAGCTGTTGCTGCTCAATGTCGGCGGCGCCGGGACGGCAGTGGAGAAGGCCACTGGCAAAGTGGTCTGGACCTCCGGCAAGGAGGCGGCCGGCTACTCCTCGATGGTCCCGTTCAATGCGGGGGGCGTGCGGTGTGTGGCTTTCATGGCGCTGAAGGCAATGGTGATTGTCGAAGTCAAAACCGGCCGGGAACTGGCCCGCGTCGCGTGGGATACCGGTTATGACACCAACTGCGCCGACCCCGTCGTCGCCGGCGACGAGTTTTTTATCAGTTCCTACGACCGTGGCGGCGCGGTGGTGCGTCTGGCCGGCGGCAAAATCGTTAACGGCTGGAAAGACTGGACGATGCACAATCACCTCAACAGTTCGGTGCTGCTGGAGGGCCACCTCTACGGCATCAACGGCCAGGCCGGCAAGAGCGGTGACTTGCGCTGCGTGGATTTCAAATCGGGCGAAGTCAAATGGGTGCAGCCCGGCATCGGCATCGGCTCAGTGATGGCGGCCGACGGCAAGCTGATTGTCCTGAGTGAAAAGGGGGAACTGCTCGTGGCCGCGGCCTCGTCCGGAGGCTTCAAGCCGCTGGCGCGCGCACAAGTGCTCGGCGGCAAATGCTGGACGGTGCCGGTGCTGGCGAATGGCCGCATTTATTGCCGCAACGCCAAGGGCGATTTGGTCTGCCTGGACGTGAAAGGAAAGTAACCGGCTTGCGGAGCCAAATAAATCGTTCCGGCCCGGAAAAGAAACGTTTGTGGCGGGCGCTCAAATCCTGAGCTTGCGCGGCCACTGCTGGCTGGCTTCCCAGTAGGTCCGCTTGAGCTTGATCGTCGGATCATCGGCGGCGGGTTGCGTCCGTCCCTCGGCGTCCATCGCGCGGGAGACAAGCGTGTGGTCGCCCGGCGCGGGATTTGTCCAATCGAAATTCCAAAAAGTCCAGGCGTGGGGCGCGCGCTGTTTTGGATCGAGCCGCACGGGCGTCCACGGGCCGCCGTCAATCTGGAGTTCGACTTTTTTCAACGGCGTGCCGTCGGTCCACGCCGCGCCGCTTAACCGCACCGTGCCGTCTTTGAGCCGCACGGCGCGGGCAACGACGGACTTGACATCCATGGGGCCGACGCTGGTCTCGCGCCAGATGGTTTTGCCATCGCGCTCCTCGCCGCGAATCGTCACATATTCGCGCGCCATGTATTTGCTCATGTAACGGCGGTCGAGCACCTCGATGCGCG
>CAZIFU010000190.1:0-9906 GCA_964539075.1 uncultured Verrucomicrobiota bacterium
GTCAACGGAGTCTTGAAATGAAATTCAGCCATGTTAGAATCCGGTTTCCACGCGGCCATCCGCCCAGACTTTGGCCCGCCGCCGTTCGGCACGCCAGCATTGCAGATTCACCGCCACCGGATTGCACGTGATGTGCGTCCATGCCGATTCAATGTGCACGCCCAGCGCCGTCGTGTCGCCGCCCAACCCTTGCGGGCCGATGCCGGTTTGATTGATGGCGTCGAAAAGCTCGGCTTCGAGTTTCGCCAGTTCGGGATCGGGGTTGGGCGAACCGAGAGGACGCGTCGTCGCTTTCTTCGCCAGCGTCATGCACAAGTCCGATGAGCCGCCGATGCCGACGCCGACGATGGTGGGCGGACACGGCTTCGCGCCCGCGCCGACGACTTGTTCGAGCACGAATTTTTTGATGCCGTTCACACCGTCCGCCGGCACGAGCATTTTCAGGAACGACATGTTTTCGGAGCCGGACCCTTTGGGCATGAACAGAATGTCCAGCGCATCGCCGGGCACGAAATCGTAGTGAATGATCGGGATGCGCTCCCCCGTGCTGGTCTGGCGATTCTGTCGTGTGAGCGGCGACACGATGCTCGAGCGCAGCGAATGCTCGCGCGTGGCGCGTTCGGTGCCGCGCGTGATGGCGTCGGTCAGCCGCGTGCCGTCGAGGCGCAGTTGGCCGCCGATCTCGACCCAGTAAATCGGGATGCCGGTGTCCTGGCAGACGATCATGTCCTTGTTGCGGCCCAGTTCGATGGATTGCAGGTAATGGGAGAAGATGCGCCGGGCGACCTCTTTGGTTTCGCGCGCCGCGGCGCGCCGGATGGCGTCCACCACGTCGGGCGGGATTTCCTTGAGCGATTGGACGTAGAGATCGCTGCAAACCTTTTCGATCAGGTCGTAAAACAGATCGGCCACTTCCGTTGCCATGATGGGACAGCCTACACAGCACGCCCGCCAAAGGCACCAAGTTTTTCGCATCCGAAATGGTTTTGCATTCGCAACCCAGAGCGACAATAAACCTTGCCGTGACAACTTTTTCCGGTCAGCGCGGGCCGTGGGCGGCCGGGTGGACGTTGCTGTTCGCCTGCCTGGCCGGGCCGCTGTTGGCCCATGATCCGGGCCTGAGCACCGCCACGATCAAGCTGCGCCCCGACCGGCTGGAGGCGCAATTGACCTTCGCCCGGGCCGACCTCGAAACGCTGGTGAAAGTGGACGCCGACCGGGACGGCAAAACCACCGTGGAGGAATTGTCCGCCGCGCGCCCGCAACTGGAGGCGCTGGCGGCGGAATCGCTCGGCGTCCGGTTCCAGGACGAGCCCGCCAGCGTGCAGGAGGTCCGCTACCTTTTCGATGAGAATAATAATTTCCAGATTGACCTGACCTTTGCCGGCGAACCGGCGTCGCCGCTGGTGGTGCATTCCCGGTTGCTGGACCGTCTGCCGCCGGGGCACCGCCAGTTTCTTTCGCTGCAGGACGGCGCGGGGAAAGTGCTCGCCGAAGTGCTGTTGAGCGCGAAGGAGGACGTGATGGAGGTGGATTTGCGCGACCTGCTGACAGAGGAACGACCGGTTTCGGCCGTCCATTCCTCCGGCGATTTCCTGCTGCTGGGCGTGAGGCACATTTTGACCGGCTACGATCACCTGTTGTTTTTGTTCGGGCTGCTGATCGTCATCGGCAGTTTTCGCTCGGCGGTGGCGATCATCACCTGTTTCACCATCGCGCATTCAATCACGCTGGCGGTGGCGACGTTTGACCTGGTGCAAATGCCCGGCCGCGTGGTCGAGCCGCTGATCGCGGTGACCATCATTTACGTCGGCCTGGAAAACCTGGTGCGCCGCGACGGGCCGAAAGGGCGCTGGCGGTTGACGCTGGCGTTCGGGCTGGTGCATGGGTTCGGGTTCGCCAGCGTCCTGCGCGAACTGGGCGTCGGCTCCGGCGGGACTGGAGTCGTCGTGCCTCTGGTCGCGTTCAATCTGGGCGTGGAGACAGGGCAGGTGATGATCGCGAGTATGGCGCTGCCGTTGATCTGGTGGCTGCGCACCAAGCCGGTGTTTGTGCGCCGCTGGGTGCCGGCCTGCTCGGCGGCGGTGGCGCTGGCCGGCGGCTACTGGCTGATCCAGCGGACCTTGTTGTAGCGCGAGCGGAGATGGTTGGAGTTCCGTCCCGCCATTCGCGGGACGGCCTGAACCGGCTAAAGCCGGGACTCCAAACGGGAGGAAATTTTTTCGCGCGCCGTTTTCCGGTTGCCTTTATGCTGGCTCGCCGACATAACACGCCGGAACTGAAATTGGGCGTCCTCCTGCCATGCGTTTTTTGATGCTGAACTGGCGCGACCCGCACAGCCCGCTGGCGGGCGGTGCGGAGCGGGTTTCGCTGGCGCACCTGGCGCATCTGGTCAAACGCGGGCATGAAGTTTTCTGGTTTGCCAACGCCTTCCCTGGCTGTCAGCCGGAAGACGCGGTGACGGGCATCAGGATTTTTCGCGGCGGCGGGCGGGGCACTTCCATCCTGGCGGCGCGCAAATGGTATCGTCGGCAAACGCCGTTCGATCTGGTGATTGACCAGCACCACGGTCTCCCTTGGTTTGCGCCGTGGTGGTGCCACACTCCATGTGTCGCCTACATCCACGAAGTGCTGGGGCCGATCTGGAAGTCGTTTCATCGCTGGCCGGCCAGCGCCATCGGGCGCCGGCAGGAACGCTGGACGCATTGGCTGTATCGCCGCACGCCGTTCTGGACGGTGTCCGAATCCACGGCGGCCCAACTGCGCCGGCACGGCGTGCGCCAGGTCTTCGTGTTTCCCAACGGCATTGACCCCGTGGCTCTGACCGAACTGGATGACAAGCCGCTGGCGCCGCCCGTGCGGCTGATGGTGGTTTGCCGCCTGGCGCCCAACAAACGGGTGGATCACGCCATCCGCGCCTTGAAATGCCTGGCCGAAAAAGGCGTCGAGGCCCGGCTGACGATTGTCGGGACCGGCGAAGCGGAGGCGGAATTGAAGCAACTGGCGGAGCGGTTGCAATTGCGGGAAAAAATTCTGTTCACCGGCAAGCTGGCCGAGCCGGAAAAAAACGGGCAATTGCGCCGCGCGCATTTGTTGCTCCATCCCTCCGTGCGCGAAGGCTGGGGCCTCAACGTGATCGAAGCGAATGCGATGGGGACGCCGGCGATCGTTTATCCGGTGCCGGGTTTGATTGATTCGACGATTTCCGGCCAGACCGGCGTCGTCGTGAACGCGGAAACGCCTGAGGCGCTGGCCGCCGGCGTGGCGGACACGTTGCGGCAGCCCGAACTTTACCAACTCTATCGCCAACAGGCCCTGGCGCGCGCCCGCTCGCTGCACTGGGACAACGTGCTGCCGGCGACGTGCGATTGGCTGGAAACGATCGCCCGGCAAAAGCCCAAGGCGGCTGGCTGATGCCGAAACGAGGAACTCAAACCAACCCTCGCCCGGCCCTACCCATGAAGCTCGTCGGCCCTGCAACGAGGCGGCATCCACGCGGGCTGGCGAAGGCGCGAAGCGTTTGGAGTGCGCCGGCCCCAGCCGGCGCTTTCCCAGTCCGCCACAGCGCCGACTCGCGTCGGCGCACTCCAAACGCTGACGCGCGAGTCAAGGCTTCGTCCGGTTCAAGAGCCCAAATCGCGGACGCGCGTCCGCGGAATCTCTCCCGGAAGGAGAGGGAGAATGATTGCCAGTGGATTTGGCAATCCGGACGCGCCCGTTTCGTCGAGAGACTGGATGCATTTCCCCCTCTCCCTTCGGGAGGGCCGGGGTGAGGGGCGCTCCGTGGCGTGCCAAAACCGGAAACCAATTCTGGCAATCAATCTAAAGCGAAAACCCCGCGGCCTTCGCGTCGGCGGCGAACGTTTTCACCGTGTCGAGCGAAAGTTCTTTGAGCCCGATCCCGACCATTTTGAGCGCCTTGCCCAAAACATCGTGCGGCACGGTGACGATATGACAGCCGCACGCGTCAGCTTGAAAGATGTTCAACACTTCGCGCACGCTGGCCCAGAGCAATTCCGCCTGCGGCTGGTGTTCGAGCAGCGCCCGGCAGGCGCGCATGATCGGCTCCGGGTCCACGCCGGTATCGGCGATGCGTCCGGCAAAAACAGAGACCACCGACGCCACCTTGGGATTCAAGGCCTGGGCCACACCGCTGACTTGTTCGAGCGTGAGGATCGCCGTGATGTTCAGCTTCACGCCTTCCTGCGCCAGTTCGCGCACCAGCGGCAGGGAGGATTCCTGGCGCGTGTTGGTGATCGGGATTTTGGCGTAAACGTTTTGCTGCCATTTGCTGATCTTGAGGGCCTGCCGGCGCATGTCCGTGAAATCGTCGGTGAAGACCTCGAAGGAAATCGGCTTGTCCTTGACGGTTTGCAGGATGTCGCGGGCGAAAGCTTCGAAATCCGTGACGCCGGACTTCCTCATCAGCGAGGGATTGGTGGTCAGCCCTTTGAGGAGCGGGTTGGCGTAAAGGCTGAGGATGCCCGCTTTGTCCGCGCCGTCGGCGAAGATTCTTACTTTCAAGTCGTTCAAGGATTTCATAGTGTGCGTGGTTCGCGCCGGGATCACCGGCCGCGCCCAAGGATATTCGAGGATTGCGATTTCTCAATGATAATCCGCGCGGCCTCCAGCAGGTTGCGCGCGCGGAAATCCGGCTGTTGCCGCAACGCCTCATCGTAGTTGTAATCGATGAACACCGTGCGACAGCCCGCCGCGTGGCCGCAATCCACGTCGCGCCAGCGGTCGCCCACCATCCAACTGCGCGCCAGGTCAATGCCCAGTTCCGTGGCCGCGCGCAGCAACAGGCCTGGTTTTGGCTTCCGGCAATCGCACTCCGATTCACTGTCGCCGGGATGATAACAGACTTCCACGCGATCCAACGGCAGGAGTTGCGTCATGTGCGCGTGGAGGGTCTCGACGACCGCTTGCGCGAGTGTGCCGCGTCCGACGTCCGGCTGGTTGGTGGCCACGACGAGCAGGAAGCCGGCTTGCTTGAGTTGTTGACAAGCTTCCTCCACGCGCGGCAATAGGATGAACTCCGCCAGTGAAGTGGCGGGATACGGTTTGCCGGCGACAATCATTTGCCGGTTGATGACGCCGTCGCGGTCGAGGAAAACGGCGTGGGGCGGGGCACTGGCGGCGATCAAGCTCACGAGAAGCAGGCGCTGTGAAGCCTCAAATCCCAAGCTCCAAGCTCCAGAGAAATCCCAAAATCCAAACACCAAACTGCCCGCCTTCCGTCCATCGCCGCAGAAGCTCTCGCGTTCCGCATAGCGTTTGGAACTTGAGAGTTGGAGCTTCTCTGGAGCTTGGAGTTTGGAGCTTGGAGCTTCACTTCGTCCCTTCCCACTTCGTCCGGTTCACCTTCAGCTTCGGATGCGAGACGAACAGGTGCCACACCACCGCCTGAAACGCCTCCGAGTGCGGCGTGACGTGCTCGGGGTTCACCGTGGGGATGATCACGCACGCCGTGGCTTCCCTGGCCGTGTAACCGCCGTCGCGGCCCACGATGCCCAGCACGCTCGCGCCCACCTGTTTGGCCAGTTGAATCGCGCTGACGAGGTTCGGGCTGACGTTCTTTTCCAGATTGCCGCCGCCGACGGACAAAATGAGCAGCGCATCGTTGCCGTTGAGCCGGCTGCCCTTGAGCCACTCGGCCAGCACGGTGGCCCAGCCTTCGTCGTTGGTGCGCGCGGTGAGTTCGGAGACGTTGTCCGTCGGCGCGTAAGCTTCGAAGCCGCAGATCTTGCGGAAATCGTTCACGGCATGGGACGCGTTGGCGGCGCTGCCGCCGACGCCGAGGATGAACAACCGCCCGCCACGCCCGCGCACGCGCGCCAGTTCGTCCACCATTTTTTCAATCACCGCGGCATCGAGCCGGGCGACGACCTGCTGCGTTTCTTCGAGGTACTCCTGGACAAAGCTCATGGTTGTGACTTTTAACCACGGAGGGCGGGAATTGCACGGATTAAAGTAATCAGCAGTCACTTCTGCGCACTCAACAGCGCCTCCAACTCCGCCAGGCCGGCGGGCGAGCCGATTTCATAGAAGCGCTCCGGCACTTCAAACCCGGCCAATTGTTTTTCCGCGACCAACCGTTGCATCACGTCCACCAGATCAAATTTCGCGCCGGCCGGATGACCCGCGAACGCCGCGGCGGCAAACAGGCTCAGGCCGTAATCAATGTGATGCATCTGCGGCAGCCGGTTCTGTTTGTCATAAACTTTGATCTCGCCGTCGGCGAACCAGACGTTGCTCGTGTCGTAGCGGCCGCGGTTCTCATAGACGGTCATCAGGCCGTGCTTGCCACTGCGCTCGAAACATTCGGCAATGGGCCGGAAGTCGGCGGGCAGATACGAGTCGCCGTACAGCACGAAAAAGTTTTCACCGAGCAGCGGCAACGCCTGCCGCAGCGCGCCACCCGTGCCGAGCAACACCGGGCCGTCGAACGAATATTCCAACCGGACGCCGTGCGCGCGGCCATCGCCCAACTCACGCTGGATCAGATCGCCCAGGTGCCCGACACAGAGGACGACGCGGCCAATGCCCTGCTTGCGGAGCAAGGTGAGTTGGTGGGCGAGGAACGGTTTGCCCGCCACGGGCAGCAGCACCTTGGGGATTTTCTCCGTGAGCGGTTTCAGCCGCGTGGCCAGCCCGCCGGCAAGGATGGCGACCGGATAATTGAGCGGGTTGGAGTTCAAGCGGTTTGGAGTTCAAGCTTCAGCTTGTCTGGTTGGAACAGACTGGGAAGGGTTCCGGCTCACTGGATGACCACTTTGGTCCCTTCAAAGTCAAATTTGAAACGCACTTCCTTCAACCCCTGCTGGCGCATGACGTGGCGGAGCTTCGCCTTGTCGTCGGCGTAGAACATCAGGAAGCCGCCGCCGCCCGCCCCGATGAGTTTGCCACCCAGCGCGCCACTGGCCTTGGCCAGGTCGTACCATTCGTTGATTTGCGGGTTGCTCATGCCGCCGGAGCGCTCCTTCTTGCGCTCCCAATGCAGGTCCATGTAGCCCGCGAATTCGTGCAGGTCGCCGCGTTCGAGCGCGCCGGCGCTTTTAAGGCCGGTCTCCTTCACGAAATGCAGGTTGTCCATCATCAAGGGATCGGCGGTCCTGGTTTTGTCGTCTTGTTCCTTCAAAATTTTCGAGGCCGAGCGCGAGTAGCCGGTGAAAAAAAGCAGCAGGTTGTCTTCGAGATTGTATAGTGTTTCCTCGGAAATTTTCAGCGGCCAGGCCTCGACCTTGCCGCCGGGCAGATATTTGAAACAGGTGATGCCGCCGTAAGCCGCGATGTATTGGTCCTGCTTGCCGATCGGTTCCTGCAACCGGTTGATTTCGATGTCGCAGGCCTGCTCGGCCAGTTCCGCCGGATGAACGAGGTTCTTCTTGTAGGCGTGCAGCGCCTTGAGCAACGCCGTGGTGAAACTGCCGGAAGACCCCAGGCCCGTCCCTGCCGGGATGTCCGCCATCGAGGTCAGTTCCAGCGAGCGGCCGTCCAGGCCCACCAGCGCGAACGCCTCGCGGATGATGGGATGTTCCAGGTCGGCGGCTTTGGCAACGCGTTCGAGCCGGGAATATTTCACGATCAGGTCGGGCACGAACGTATCGTGGATGGTGAGGTAAACGTATTTGTCAATCGCCGCGGCGACGAGGAAACCGGTGTGTTGTTCGTAATAGGACGGCAAATCGGTGCCGCCGCCGCCGAGGCTGATGCGCAAAGGGGATCGGGCGATGATCATGTTGCGGCCATTTAGAAGGAAGTCGGGAACTCAGGAAAGGGAAAACCGCGTTGCTTCCTCGCGCAGCGGCTCGCGAAGGTCCCTGTAGCCTTCGATTTCCCTTCGCTGCGGGACGGAGTTGGGCAAAACGGCTTTCACGTTTGGGCAAATTTTCAGGCCCGCAGTTCAATGAGCCGCTCTCCTTGCTCCAACCGCTTCAACGTGTCTGGCCAGAGCGGTACAAGCCACGCTATCAAAACTCGATTTGAACAATTTCCCTTCCGAATCCAAGCCAACGGAACCGGTTGGTCGCTCAAAAGCCAACGATCAACGAAATCCTCGTCCTTGCTGATGATGACGGCCCTGTCGTTTCGGGCGCGCTCCCAAATCGCCGGGTCGTCGGCAGTCTGCAACCCAATATCGAAGACATGCGTGGCCTGATGGCCTTGGCTGACAATCCACCGCGCCAGCGCTGGCGGCAACTGCGCGTCGATGAGAAAGTTCACGCCGGATGCAGAACCGCGTGGTCGGATTGACGAGCCGCGTAAGCGAGCGCCGCTTTGATGTCATCCGGTTCCAGGTAAGGGAAATCGCGCAGAATTTCCTCATGCGACACGCCCTCGGCCAGCATGCCGAGAATGTCGGTCACGCGAATGCGCAATCCCCGAATGCAAGGCCGCCCGCCGCACTTGCCCGGCTCCACAGTGATGCGTTCCAGAAGCTTCATGCCGGTAAAATACTCCAGCGCACTCCGGGCAACAAGCCTCGAAAACCGCGCGGCGGGATGCCGACAATGGCGACGGGATTCCCGATTCGTCGGGATTGCGGTGGGTGAGGGCGGTGAAGTGCTCGACCAAATCCGAGTGTCGAATGCCGAATTCCGAAGTAGAAGCCTCGCCTTGAGTGGACAGGATTTCGGATTTCAAGTTTCAGATTTTCCGCGCAGCGGGCTGGGCCTTCGTCGCGCAGCGACTCGCACAGGTCAACGTGGCCTTCGATGTCCCGTCGCTGCGGGACGGCGTTGGGCAAAACGGTTTTCAATTCGGGCAAAATGTTTTCAAAGCTCGGCCAACTCGGCGAAACAAATCCACGTCCGGCCGAAGGGTTGGCCGTTGTCCGGTTCGTCCACCCGAACCGAAGCGGCCGCGCCGCGGACGAGGGCGGACTTCCACAAAACCACCGAAGCTTGATCGCGGCAAATCCTCACCCCAAGTGCGTTGAACGCCTACCCAGCGGAGGTTGTCCCCCATGCAAACCTACCGCGCTCGCAACCCGCGCCGCTCGCCCCTCTGGCAATGCGCCCACCGCCACTTCGCCACCTTCGTCCAAATCTACCCGCAAGACTACCAGCCCCGCCTCGGCCCCCTGCGCCCCGTCGTGCCCCAGGTCGTCCACAAATTCCTCGACTGCGGCAACCTCGACCGTGGCTTCGTCCGCGTGCGCTGCGACCATTGTCGCCACGAATACCTCCTGGCCTTCTCGTGCAAAAGTCGCTGGTTCTGCCCCACCTGCCATCAGAAAAACGTCCAGACCACCGCCGCCTTCCTCACCGCCCGCGTCCTCGCGCCCGTGCCCCACCGCCATTACGTCCTGGCCATCCCCAAAATGCTCCGCCCCTATTTCCAACGCCACCGCCGCCTCCTCAACGACCTCTGCGCTCTCGCCCACCAGAGCCTCACCGAATACCTCCGCGCCGCCCTCGGCCGCCCCGACGCCCATCCCGCCCTCATCCTCACCCTCCACACCTTTGGCGAATACCTCGACTTCCATCCCCACCTCCACGCCCTCGTCGCCGACGGCCTCTTCACCCGCGACGGCAGCTTCCACTCGCTGCCCGAACTCCCGCTCAAACCGCTCGAAGAACTCTTCCGCGCCCACGTCCTCAAACTCCTCGTGGACCTGAAACTCCTCGCGCCCGAGCGCGTCCAGGTTCTCCACTCCTGGAAACACTCCGGCTTCAACGTCCATTCCGGCGACCCCGTCCCGCCCGAGAATAAGGCCGAACTCGAAAAACTCGCCCAGTACATCCTGAGAAATCCCTTCTCCGTCCAGAAAATGACCCTGGAATCCCCCACCGACACCGTCATCTATCGCTCCAAGCTCAATCCCAAAATCAACCGCAACTTCGAAGTCTTCACCCCTACCGATTTCCTGGCCGCCATTACCCAGCACATCCCCGACAAAGG
>CAZIFU010000191.1:0-3057 GCA_964539075.1 uncultured Verrucomicrobiota bacterium
TGAATTAGCGACGGGCAAATTGGTTTTGGGAAGTGGCAGGTGACAGGTGGCAAGTGATCGGTAATCGGTAATCAGTGGGCGGCTTGCCAAGGGCGGCGCGCTGTGGCAACCTCGGGGCATGAAACTGACCGCGGTTTTCGAGCCGGCCAAAGAGGGCGGATACACCTGCTTCGTGGAAGAAGTTCCCGCCGCCATTTCGCAAGGCGAAACCCTGGCCGAGGCCAAGGCGAACTTGCTGGATGCACTCAGGCTGGTGCTGGCGTGCCAGCGCGAACTGGCGGAAAAAGAGTTGTCCCCCAACGCCCTGCGCGAGCCGTTCGAGTTTGCCGAGGCATGAAGCTCCGCGACCTGGAGCGACACCTGCGCGGACAGGGCTGCGTCTTCTATCGTGAGGGTGGCGCGCACACGGTCTGGCTCAATCCTTTCAACCGAAAGATTTCCAGCGTGCCGCGTCACCGCGAAATCAAGGAAGGAACAGTGGTTGGCATCTGCAAGCAGCTCCAAATCCAGCGCCCTTGAGGCAGAAAAAAATCTCCTGTCCGTTCCCTCTGCTGGCTTTGGTTGAATCCGGCTCGATTTCATGGGCCTGATTACTGGTCTCACTTCGGGAACAGGAAGGTGACGGTGAAGCGCAGGCCCCAGTCCGGGCCGCCGGCGGGTTTCTCCGCGTAATACTTCGCGCCCAACTGGAACTGCACCGGCGCGCCGCCGATCTTCACGAGCTGGCTCACACTCACGTTCACCGGCACGGTCCACTGGCGGTTCGACCAGTCGTAGGTGGACTCGGTGTTCAGGCCGTAGGTGGTGAACTTCTTCGTCGTGAAGGACAAGAACGGCTGGATGAAGGGCGTTGACTTCCGCGTTGCCGCTGCCGGCGTAAGACCAGAGATGGTTGGCCAGCAGGCCGTAAGTCCAGCCATTCTGCTGCTTCAACGCGAGCGCCGTCGGACCTGCGCCCCATTTGTGCGCGCTCAGGCCATCCGTGCCGCTGGGATAAAGCAGCACCGGACCCGCACCCCAAATCCAGCCGCTGCTCGTCGGTGCTTTGGGGGAGAAAAAGAAACTCTGCACGATATCCGACAAACCGGCCTGGCTGGAAGTGCCGAAGATGTTCTCCTGGTAAACGATGGGGACAATCGTGCGCGCGATGAGATTCCAGTCCTCACTGAGCGAGATGGGAATCACCGGCTGCACGTTGACCTTGTATTGGAATCCATCGCCGTTCGGGCCGGCGCCAAAGTCGAAGTTGTTCTGGATGGGCACGCTGATGAGGCTGGCGACGGGGTTGGAGAGTTTCTTGGCGAGTTCGGCGGCGGCGGCTTTGTCGTCCGTCGCTGCGTCTTGTGCGAACAGCGCGGTGGTGGAGGTGAACACCAGTGCGCAAACGAGCGCGGCGGCGATGATGTTTTTTGTTTTCAAGTTTTTGTTTTTGGTTTGTTTGCTCTGTCCGTGGCGCGGTTTGTTTTAGTCACCGACGGGCAAATTGGTTTTCGGAACTTGAACAGGAGATAACAGAGGCAGCAGAGAATTCCTTTCCGGACTCTGCTCCCTCTGCGTGCTTCTGTTCAGGTTGGGTTTTCATTTTGCCTGGGCCGCACCCGCCTTGCGCCGGATGTGGCCTCAACAAAGCGAACTTGCCGGTGCGCGTCTGACGAGGTAGCTTTCCCCTACTATGAATGATCGAATCGTCATTGACGCAAACATCTGCCACGGCCAACCGGTGATTCGCGGCACGCGGACGCCGGTGGCCATCGTCGTGGGCAGCCTCGCGGGCGGCATGAGCTTCGAGGACGTGCAACGGGAATACGACCTGACCATCGAGGACATCCGTGCCGCGTTGAAATTCGCGGGCGAACTGGTGGAGCAGGAACAGCATCACCCACTGCCGGCCTGAGCCTCGCCCATGCGCTTCCTGGTGGATGCCAGTCTCCCCCGCTCGGCAGCACCGATGCTGCGGCAACTGGGGCATGATGCGGACGATGTGCGCGACCTCGGAATGCGCAGCGCCACGGACGACGTGATTGCCGCTCACGCCCGACTCAACCAGCAGGGTTTGGTCACCCGCGATTTCGATTTCGCCGACATCCGCAACTATCCGCCTGCCGACTACGCTGGAATCGTGGTCCTGGAGCTTCCCGATGGCGCCACCGCCCCGCAGACAGTGGCGTTGCTGGAGAAGTTTGTTCGCCGAGAGGATTGGCTGGCGCGTCTGCCCGGGCGCCTGGCCATCGTGGAACTCTGGCGCGTGCGCTTCCGCCCTGCCTGACGTTGAACAGAAGGCAACTGCGACAAGTCGGGAGCGGGCAGCGGAAACAGAGTTGAGTGAGTGGCGGGTGGCGAGTGTCCAGTGGCGAGTGGAGCACTGGCCTTCGGCCACTTGCCACCTTCCCATTTGCTCCTGTTGATTTCGGTTTTTCATTTCTGTTTGTTTCGCTGGTGAAGTCGCGGGCCGCTGAATCAAAGGCTAAAGGCTAAAGGCTGAAGGCTGAAATTGGGACTGCCGGTCAAGGGACATTTCATATTTCAGTGTTTCAGTTTTTTAGCGTTTCAGTTTTGTTCAACCGCCCGCGTGTTTCACGATCGAATCACTTCACCTTTTCGATGTCCGGCAATACCCACGAGCGGTCGAAGAAAGGTTTCAGCGGGCCATAGGCGCGGAAGAGCGCGAACCATGCTTTGCCGGGACTCGTCTTGACCCAGTTCTTTTCTTTGCCGGCGGGCGCAGTGGGGCTGAAATAAAGGTCCACCGAACCATCGGCGTTGACCTGCAAGGGCAGATTCGAGCCGACCGACGGCTTGAGCGTATCCGTCACCACCATGGAACGCGTCAGCGAGTCGTAAACCGTCACGGACCAGAAATCCTTGGCGGGAACGTTCGCCGGAATGTGCAGCGTGTAGGCGTGGTCGCCCACCAGCCAGTTCCCGGCTTTGTCCAGCTCCGAGCCGATATATTGCGAGCCCTTGCCTTCCATCTGGAGGACCATGCCGTTGGCGACCCAGATTCCCTGATAGGTGTAATTCGCCCGCTCATCCATCTGATCGTAGTTGGCCGTTCGC
>CAZIFU010000192.1:0-78837 GCA_964539075.1 uncultured Verrucomicrobiota bacterium
AGGATGTAGATCTGGGGATTTGCATCACAGTTATCCCTCGCCAGCACTTGGTAGTAGCCGTCGGGATTCTGGCCGCTGGGCGGATTCTTGCCGGCCACCGGAATCTTCTTGTCCGCCGGATTCGGAGCCGGGCGGCAGGCCACCAGCGGCGCCTCACAGTCATTCACGGTGACGGTGAAGCTGCACGAGGTCCAGTTTCCTGCGGCATCGGTCGCCGTGCAGATGACGGAGGTGGAGCCCTTCGGGAAAGACGAACCGCTTGGCGGATTGCAGATGAGGCTGGTCACCCCGCAATTGTCAGTTGCCAACGAGGCCGGGTAGTTGACCACCGCTGAGCACTGGCCCGGATCGTTGCACACGGTGATATTCGCGCAAACCATTTGGGGGGTCTCACAGTCATTTACCGTGACAGTGAACGTGCAGGTGCTCGGCGGGATGTCCGCACAAAAAGGATTGATCGTCGTGCAGGTAACGACGGTGCTGCCCACCGGGAAGACCGAGCCGGGACCCGGGCTGCACGTCGTGTTGCTCCCCGAAGAGGAGAAGTTCACCACCGCACTGCACAGGCCGGCATCGTTGCAGGTGACGATGGGGTCGGGACAAGGATTTTGACAGGCGCAACTGCCGGGTTCGATCTCGATGGCGACCAGGAAGTTTTCCACATCGCGCGACCAGAGCGCAAGCTTGGGCGCGAAGTTAACCGAGTCGCATTCCAGGCCTTCATCCCGTACGCCGCCGGGCGAAGTGAATGCAGCGATGAAGCCGCCATCGCTTTTTCTCACCCGCACGATCTGGACCTGGCCATCCCGGCCGAGGTAGAGCTGATCCCCAACGCCGACCTGGACACCGCTGATCAAGGTGAGGTTGCCGCCGGAGGAGTTCTTGGGCGTGATCTGGTTGATGAAGCCGCCATCGCAGGCGCGGTAATGCTCGATCGTGGTGGAGACGTCGGCGGAGATCCAGAGACTGTCGTCGCTGGCGTCGTAGGCGATCCCATCGCGGAAGGTGCCCACACTGGTGGTGGCACTGGTGAAGGCGAAGGTGGCCACGCCCGTGGTGCGATCCAGTTTATAGACGCGGATGGGGTTGCTGCCGTGCTGTTGGGCCCAGAATACTTTGCGGCCATTGTCGAAGGCCATTTCATCCATGGTCAGCGCCGCACCGGAGACTGAATCGGTGATCGGGATGGTGGCCAACAAGGCTCCGCTCGCGTTCATCTTGTACAGGTTGGCATCGCCCTGGGTATAAAAGAGGTTGCCGTCGCAATCGACGCCGACACTGACCCCGAAGCCGGGGACCGGCAGGTCGACGCGCGCCAGCAGGTCGCCGGGTGCGGCTTGGGCCGGTGAGGCCATGAAAACCAGCACCGCCGCGGCGAGCGCGACACTTAAGCGAACCGGCCTACATTTGCTTGCCGCCACCCACGGTGGCGTGTTCATCGTCAGAGGATTTTTCATTGGTATTCCTGTTGTTGTGTTTGTTTTTTTGTTTATGACTCAATTTTCTAAGCGTCCCCGGCTTCCACAATCCAGCGGATCAACTATACAAGTGTTCGCGCGGCGGAAATGGAAACCACTTTCGCAATAAAAATGTTTTTTTCACCGGACCATTCTCAACTTTGATAAACACGCCGGAACCGGGTGGGCGGTTGACGGCGGGCATCGCGCGTTGGAGGTTGTCCAAGCGCGTGACAGGGCTTCGATCTTGCGCCGATGCTTGTGGATCGTCGTGTGGGAAGCCCCAAGCTGCGCGGCGGTTTCCCGCAAACTCAAGCCGTCGACCAGAAGTGCGAGTCCGATCGGGCGATGAGCAACGAGAATCCGTTTCCACTGCGACCCGGCCGCCTGGGCGGTTCCGAAATGAACTGCCGTGTCGCGACGGTCAATCATAGAAAGAGGCGCGCTGCCGGCACCAGCCACCGCCGGTTTTTTCGAGGCGATTCATTGGGGACCTTCCCTTGAGTACCGCAAGGCACGCCAACCCTCCAGGCGGAACGACGAGCCGCTAGCCGGGCGGGGCCGGAAAATTCGCGCAAGTGAGATCATCGCCGGGAGAACTCCACCGAAGGAGAGAAAGAACGGCAGGGTTTTCATGCCCTGCCGTTCTCGTGTTATTCAGACGGGCCAACGCTTCCGCTATTTCGGATCCGGCGGGATCAGCATCAGGCAGCCGTTCGAGTTGAGCGTCACATTACCCGAGGCGTCTGCCGCCACGGCCAAGGCGTCACCGTTGAGGTGGATTTGCGCCACGATCGGGTCGTTGCCGGGAACGGAGCTGGGCGTGCCGCCCGGGTTCTGCCGGATTTTGACGATGTCGCCGCTGTGGAACGGACCGGCGATGAAGGAACTGCGCGTGTCAAGGATGTAGATCTGGGGATTTGCATCACAGTTATCCCTCGCCAGCACTTGGTAGTAGCCGTCGGGATTCTGGCCGCTGGACGGGTTCTTGCCCGACACCGGAATCTTCTTGGCCGAGGGATTCGGAGCAGGCCGGCAGCCCACGCGTGGCGCTTCCTGGTCCTCGACCGTCACGGTGAAGCTGCAGGAAGCGGTGTTGCCCGCCGCGTCGGTCGCGGTACAAGCCACCGTGGTCGTCCCTTTCGGAAAGACCGATCCCGATGGAGCGTCGCAGTCAATCGTCACTCCGGGGAGATTATCGGTGGCCGTCACGGTGAAATTGACCAGGGCAGAGCACTGGCCCGGATCGTTGCCGACAATAATATCAGTCGGGCAGGTGATCTTGGGCGGTTCGATGTCGAGTTCGAAGATGCCGCGGCCATGCGTTGCGGCGCGCAGAACGCGGAACACGTTTTGAATCGCGAGGTCGAACACCGCCACGCGCGGCAGGCAAGTGCCGACCGTGGCCCAATTCGTTCCCCCATCGGACGATTTGAAAACGCCAATGTCCGTTCCGGCGTAGAGCGTGTTCGAGTCATTGGGATCAACGACCAAGGCGTTTACCGGAACATCGGGAATGCCGTTGCCCGAGGCGCTCCAAGTGCCGCCACCGCCGGCGAGATTGGCCGTCTTCCAAATATGTTGGCCGGCGGATAATCCGAAACCGGCGAGGGTCACATAAGCGGTGTTGGCATCGTTGGGATCAATGATGGCGCGCGACACAAAGCGGGCGGGGATCGGGCCAGTCACGTTGATCAGCGGATTGGCGCCGGTGGTTGTCGCAAAGACGCTGCCGTTGCGCAGACCAACGATCCGGACATTGTCGTTTTGGGGCGAGATTCCAATCGCGCTCACCGGGACGTTTGCTGCGAAAGGCCCCTGGCTCACGACGGTCATCGTGTCACCTCTATTGATGGAACGGTAGAGACGATCCGTGCCGAAATAAAGCGTGTTGGGATTGCCCGGCCCGAGCGCCATCGGCGCGTAGAAAAGGACGGAGTCGGTGCCGGCGATGCCGTTGGCGGCGCCGCGCGCCACGCCCGCGCAACCGGTCGAGGCGTCGGTTCCGCCGAAGCCGCGGAAGACCCACTCCGAGTCCATACCGTTGTCCGTCGCGCAGGCCACGTTCACGACCCGCGCGAACCCGATCAGTCTGCCGGTGCTGTTGAAGTAAGTGTGATACATTGTGACGTTCACCGTGTCGGGGGCATTTTGATCAATCAGCGAATAGCCGCCATCGCCGAAGTCGGCGCGCGTCCAGGTGCCGTCGGGCCGCATGTACGCCGTGCCGTTGTCCTGGGTGCCGCCGATCATGAAATTTCTGTCGGTCGGATGCAGCGCCAGGCTCTCAAACTGCGTGGCGCTAAAGGTCGGGTTGTTGAGGCTGTTCCAATTGGCCCCGGAGTCGGTTGAGCGCCAAATCCCGCCGTCGTCCCCGGTGTAAACGATCGTCGGGTTGGAGGGCGCGATGGCAATCGCGTGCGTGTCCGGGTGCAGGCCGGTCTGGCTGGTCGGGAAAGTGGCCCCGGCATCGGTGGAGCGCCGGAGAATGGCCGAGCATGAGCCAGCCGCAGCGCCGCCGAGGTAGATGTTATTGGTATTGTTTGGGTCAAAGGCGATGGCGATGTCGTAAAAACACTGACCATTACAGAAACCATTGGCCGCCGTCACGATCGTGGGGAACGTCACGCCGCCATCCACAGATCGGCGCACCAGACCGCCGCCGGATTCCATTGGGCAACTGGCGCCGGAGCCCTGGCCGATGGCCGCCAGGACGGTGACGGTGCCGCCAAGGTTGTTGATGGCCAGCTTCACGTTGAAATTGTTCCCGAGCGCCAGGGATCGCGTAAACGTGGGGGCGGCAGCCAAGGCGTCAATCGAGAGCCAGATTCCGCCGTCGCCGACCACGTTTGCGCCGCGGACGGCGCAGATCAGCGTATTGGCGTTTCCCGGATCGAGCACCATGTCGGTAATGTCGCCATTGGCCGCTACGGCGGTGGGCACATTCAGCTTGGCAAAAACCGGTGTCGCACTCAAGGCCGTAGTCGTGCGATAAAGACCGCGCGCCGGCGCCACCGCCGGTAAATTGCCGCCGATCCCGCCGACGCCCGAAACCGTCGAAACGAAAATCGTGTTCGCGTCAGCGGGATCCACCAGAATTCTGGTGATGGAGACGCCGGTAAAAACATCGTTGCCGCTGGTGTCCGTGTTTAGTGGCCCGGTGAGCGTCGCGGTCGCTTCTGCATCATCAATCCGGTAAACACCGACCCCGAAGTAGCTGTCCAAAGAAAAATTACCCTCGCCCGTGCCGACAAAAACGGTGGTGGGATTCGAAGGAGCGATCGCCACCGCGCCGACGGCCAGGGACAACGCATTGTCGAGCAGCGGCACCCAGGTCGCGCCGCCATCCAAAGTGCGGTAAACCCCACCTTGAGCGGTGCCGGCATACACGATGTTGGGGTTGGTGGGATGAATCGCGATGGCGGTAACGCGGCCACTGACGGCGTCAGTCCTCCCTTGCGTCTGGCCATTGGTAATGGGCGCAGGTCCAAGCGCGGTCCAACAGGGAACACCGGCCAACGGCGCGAAGGCCGCCACAGGCGCGGGCGCACTCCGAGCCATCACCGCGTCGGGGGCCGGCAGTTGCGGCGACTCTTCAACCTGCGGCTGGGGCAAAGGTGTTTGTTGAGCCGAATCGAGTTGCTGGGCTGCCACACTGCCATTGAACAGTTGTAAGATTGCAAACAGGCAAAGCACGGTTGACGATTTCGTTTTCATGGGGTTGTCCTTTTTGATGTTATTTCAAGTTTAGTTCTGAAAACACTTGTCATCTGAAAGTATTTCCAGGGAGAGAATGGTACGAAGAAAATGCATTTTTTTGGAATCAGGCGACCGGCCATGCTCAACCATCAACTTATTTCCGCAATTCGATGAGAAAATCTGCCCCGCGACGATGTTGCCGCCCGTTCGGTTTCGGCAGCGGCTCGATTCCCAACTTTAATGCCAGGGCGGCGATTCGGCGCCGATGTCGGATGACCGAAGTGTGGGAGACGTTGAGCCGGGCGGCGGTTTCCCGCACGCCGAAGCCTTCCGCCAGGCCAATCAGAATCTGGCGCTCCAGGGGCGTCAACCACTTGACGATCAAGTAATCAATCTCGCGGGCGCTGACCAGCGCCACGACCGAGTTGCTGGACGCGGACTCACCATCGGAGGAGGACCCCGCGCACGCGTCCGGTTCAGCGTACGAGAAGAGGGTGTTACGACGCCGTGTGGAGTCCACACTGCGGCCCTTTCGGAGATAATTTTGCAGAAAGAAGCGGCAGCTTTGGAGATACCAATTTTGGTTTTGGCCCGGGCACGCCTCGATCCGCTGCCAGAAGTGAATCAGGCCCTCCTGGATCAAGTCTTCGTGAAGCGCCGAATCCGTCGTCAGCCGCCATGCAATTCGCTGCAACAGCCGACGTGTTTCTGCATAGTCATCAAGCATAGGATTACTCCGCTTTGCTGTTTATGATTGCTACTTCCAGCGCCCCTTCAAGGGAGTTTAGAAGGCTCGAATTCCAGCGCTTGGTTGGAAAGCGCCACCGAGCACACCACACCAGTTCATTGGCAAAAGGCCTGTTGAATGTCAATGGAATTTTCGCAGAATGCGAAGGCGCTACCAAACGCAGGCAGGACTGAGCGGCAGGAACCAAGAGGGCTTTCAGATGCCAGGCAAAAGGGCGACGTCTTGCCGGAAGACAACGCTGGCAGCTTTAACCGCCCGTTCAAAAACCGCCCTCGCTGTGTAGCCGCCGACGTGAGGAGGCGGATTTCGGAGCAATTGCAAGTGTGTTGTCCGCCTCCTCACGTCGGCGGCTACTTTTTTGACGGGCTGTTAGCCCGACATCAAACCGGATCGGGTAGCAAAACCACCAAGTCGTGTGAAGTATTCCTCGCGGCAGCAGAACTTTACTCTGCCTGTCTGCCCCACTCCGGGTTTTCCATGAACCTGTGGTTTGGAGTCCAGCCTTTAGGCTGTTCCCGGAACACGCTGAAGCGTGAACTCCAAACGCCGCCGGTTCATGGTTTCAATGCGCGCCCCAAATGGCGTCCGGGTTTTCCATGAAGGCGTAACAAATCATGTGGCAGATGCCCATGTGCGCGTCCTCCACCCGGCCGTAATGCGTGTCGGCGATGACGATGGCCTGGTGCGCGAGTTCCGCGAGCTGGCCGCGCTTGGCGCCGACCAGTGCGATGGTTTGCAGGCCGTTCTGGTTCGCCCACTCGACGGCCTTGACCACGTTCGGCGAGTTGCCGCTGACGCTCAGGGCGAGCGCCACATCGCCGGGCCGGCCGTAATTCATCAACTGCCGGACCAAAATGTCCTCGAAGGCGTAATCGTTGCCCAGCGCGGTCAGCCAGCTCACGTTGTCGTTGAGCGACATCACGCGGAAGCGTTTGCCGAGCTTGTCCGAGGCGCCCTTGCCGAGGTCGGTGGCAAAGTGCGAGGCGTTGGCCGCGCTGCCGCCATTGCCGAAGACAAAAATCTGCCGGTCTTCCTTCAGCGCAGTGCGGAACTGTTCGATCAGGCCGCTGACGGCGTCCACCGCGATGGAATTCAACGCGGCATGTTGGGCCTTCAGATAATCGGCGATCCATTGCTTCATTACGCGGAGAGTAATCCGGACGCGCACTTTTGCCAAACGATTATGGAGCCGGGTTGGACCGAATTAACCACGGATGGACACGGATGAACACGGATGCGGATGAATCGACACTTCCAAGGATTTCTTATCCGTGTTAATCCGTGTCCATCCGTGGTTAAAAAAATCTTCTCCAAATGAATGTTCCGCGCGAGTGAAGAGAGGCGGCTCAATCGGCCGTGCGCGCCAGGTGCAACGCACCCACGGGCACGGCGTCTTCGCCCAGGGCCGCCAGGCGGATTTGCGGGCCAGGCCGGAAGGCTTCCATCATCATCGCCGGGAGCGCGTGAGCGACCGCCGCGCGGAGCGGCTCGCCCACCAGTGACAGGCCGCCGCCAAGCAAAATGACTTCCGGATGAAACAAATGCACGGCGTGCGAAAGTCCAAAGGCCAGGTCGGCGGCGGTCTCGTCCAGAATGCGTTGCGCGGCCGGGTCCTTTTTTTCCAACGCGACCACGAGATGGCGGGCTTCCCCGCCGGCCGGGCCGCGGGCCAAGGTCGCCAGCAGCGATTTCGGGTCGCGGGCCTTGAGTTGCCGGATTTTTTCGTCCACCGCCCAGCCGGAACAGCGTGATTCGAGCGCGGTCCCTTTGCGGTCCAGGCGCACATGGCCGATCTCCGCTTCGCCCGGCGGCGCGCCGTGATAAATCTGTCCGTTGACCACCAATCCGCCTCCCACGCCGCTGCCCAACGTGACGTAAAAAACCGGGTTCGATCCCACGCCCGCGCCGCTCAAGGCTTCGCCCAGGGCGGCGACGTTGGCGTCGTTGTCCACGCGCACGGACGCTTTGACCAGAGATTCCAACCAGGAGCCGAGCTGGAAATCAGCCCAGCCTTCGATTTGATGGGAGCGGGCAATGGTGCCCGTCCGCCAATCCACCGGCCCGCCGAACCCCACGCCCACGGCATCGGCCGGATGGTCGCGCAGCATTTCCGCCAGGGTTTGGCGGATTTGCCTGCGGATGCCTTCGGCGCCTTCCTGGCGTTTCACGGTGCAGCGCCGGCGTTCGACAATGGTTGCCGACTCGTCGCCGCGCACGAGCTGCAGTTTGGTGCCGCCGATTTCGAGAGCCAAGAACGATTTCTGCATGAAAACCTGATCACGGACCAACCTGGTGCGGCGATGCCGAAACTAAAGAAACTCCCTCTCCCCCGAAAGCTTTCGGGGGAGCCTCCACGGATTTTCGACCGCGCTTCGGGGCCCTGAACGAATTAACGCTTCCGTGGTCGCGCCAGCGTCCTGGACTGCGGCAGTCCTCTGCCGCTTTCGCAAAAACGCTGGTGCATTCGAAAAGCGCCAGAGGGCTGGCGCAGTCCAAGACCTCGCGGGGGAAGGGCGCTCTTGGGATGCCTCCACCTCCAACTGCGGGTTCATGGAAAGCCTCCTTTCCCGTCGGGCATGCATTGGGACCATGAACCGCAGTGCGCTGTTCGGTGTCCACGCTTTAGCGTGCTCCGTCGGGACAGCCTGAAGGCTGGACACCGAACGCTCCGGTTCATGGAAAGAGGGTCGGGGAGAGGAGGCGCGTTTGTCCAAACAGCTTTGGATCGCCCCTCTCCTCGGTCCTCTCCCCACTCCTTCGTCGTGGGGAGAGGATGAACATTTGCGCGGCTTGCGAACACGTTCATGGATAGTAACGCGAATGAAAAGCATTCAGAGACGTAAATGGCACAAATGCTCACGGATCTAATTGGTGGCAACTCGTGAAATTCGTGTCCGGAAATTCAACCCGCCACATTCACGCGGTGTTTTTTACCGAAAATACTCCGGCTCATTGCCCGGCTTCCATTTGATGTTGCAGCCCAGGCTCGGTGTTTGCTGCGGCGAAACCGGCTTGCCCGCCAGCACGGCGTCGAGCGCCGCGCGCAGGTCTTTGCCTGTCACCGGAACGCCATTGCCGGGACGGCTGTCGTCAAACTGGCCGCGATAGACGAGTTTGCGGTACCGGTCGAAGAGGTAAATGTCCGGCGTGCAGGCGGCGCGATAGGCTTGAGCCACCGCCTGCGATTCGTCGTGGAGATACGGGAAAAGGTAGCCCGCCGTCTTCACTTCCTGTGCCATTTTCGCCGGGCTGTCGTCGGGATGATTTTTCGCGTCATTGGCGTTGATGCCGACCAGCGCCACGCTGCGCGGGACGTAATCGCGGGCCAGTTGCGCCAGGCCTTGGCGCAGGTGTTTCACGAAAGGGCAGTGGTTGCACATGAAGAGCACCAGCAGCGCGGACGGGTCCTGGAAATCGGCCAGCGAGACGATGTTTCCGTTCGTGTCGGGCAGGCGGAAATCCGGCGCGGGCGTGCCGAGCGGCAGCATGGTGGAAGGAGTCAAAGCCATGCGCGCGAATGTCGAATCACCGCCTCCAAAAGTCGAGCCTCAATTGCCCTAACAGCCCTTTGATAAAGTAGCAGCCGAGGTAACGAGGCTCAAATCTCACCGGAAGAACAAGGGTAGTCAGAGCCTCGTTACCTCGGCTGCTACGAGAGACGGCGTTTTTCAACGGACTCCTACGGCTCGAAGACTCGCACGCGATAAAATTTGTTGGTGTTGCCGCCCACGGGGTCTTCCACCACCCCCGGGAAATCGGCGGCGGAGAAGAACGGCTGGTTGCCGGGCACGTCGAGAACCTGCCACACGCTGGCGGGTGACAAGTTGGACCGCGATTGCACCTCGAAGCCGCGATTGGCCAGGTGTGGGAAGAGGATTTGCGCCGAACCACCCGCCATCTGGATGTCCACCTTCCAATCGCTCGTGGCCTGCGACGGATTTTTGCCAAGCAAATATTCCAGGTAATTCGAGAGCCCATCGCCATCCGGGTCGGCGTCGGGCGCGGCGTTGGGCGCGCCGGTGGAACCGAACCACGTCACCTGCCATTCCGCAAAAGTCTGGTAGCTGGCCAGCGCCCCGCTGTTGATCCACAGGACGAGGAGATTGATGTCGTTCGTGTCGAGCAGGCTCGTCGCCAGCGGCGGCATGTGGCCGGTCCCCAGGACGGCGATACGCCGGTAGAGGATCGAGTTGGTAAGCAAGCCGGGTTTGATGATGCGGTTGTTGGGATCGCCCTGGTCGTCCACCAGACCGCCGTTGATCAAACCGGCTTGCGACGTGGGCGTGGTGATGCGCGCGTCCCAGAGGCCCAGTCCGGTGCCACCGGGTTGATGGCATTGGACGCAGTTGGCCGCGAGGTAGGAGCGGACACGGTATTCGAGGCTGCTCGATGTGTCCGCCGCTGGGGCCAGCGCGCGCAAGGCGTAAAGGTTGGTCACCGGCGGACTGAAGTAACCAACGTGGCTCAACGCGCGGAGCTGATTGTCCGTCAGGCCAGTCGCGCCGGGGAAATTCGTGTAGGTTTCATTGCAGTTGACTTGCGGGGTGTTGAAGCCCAGCGCGAAGCCGGCCACCGGCGTGTGGCAGGTCTGGCAATCGTTGCGGCTCGGATAAAACCACAGCTGCGTGCGCAACACGCCGCCCGGATCGGTGATGACGAACACATCGTTCGTGCCACCTTCGGGCGTGAGCGCGGCGTTGGCCGCTGAATTGCCCCAGCGATAGGTGAGGCCGTAAACGCCGTCGCTGTTGCGGACCAGGAAGCGCGTCTCCACCCGCTTGCTGGCGCCGGTCAGATAATTCGTTACGAGGTCAAAGTGTTTGATCCACACGGTGCCGGTGGGGAAGGACCAGTTGTTCGACGGACTCCAGTTGATCACGAGGTTTGTGTTGGGCACGGAGAACCAGCGCATTTTAATGGCGCTGTCCGACCAGAACGGCACATTGATCGTGTACGGCACAATGCCGGCATTGAGGGTGAGCGAGGTGAGGTTGCCGAAGGCGCCCGTGTCGGCGAGCGTGGCTGGCAACGGCGTGCCGGTGAAGTTGGTGTCGTAGATCAGACGCCGGACCTGCGCGCCGCTGTAGTCGGCCAGCAACAAGTCGGCGTTGCGCGGGTCGGTGCCGAACGCCACGATGCCCGTGTCCTGCAGGAGCCGCTGGTAGTCGGTGACGTTGGTGCCATCGTAGCGAAGCGACCAGAGGTTGCCGCTGACGTAATCGCAGAAGACATACGCGCCGGTGAGTTGCGAGATGTTGTCGCCGCGATAGACGAGGCCGCCGGTGATGGAGTCGCCGAGGTTCGTGAGTGATCCACCGCTGTTCGTATGCTGGTAGTCCCAGACGGGGTTGAGGCCGACGAAACTGGTGGCCCAAGGTGAGGGTGTCGAGCCGTTATACCACGAATTGGTCTGGCCGGACTTTGGCCCGGTTGTGAAACCTTCGCGATACCCCCAACCGTAATCGCCGCCCTTGGTGATGATGTTCACTTCCTCGCGCGCACCGCCGCCCACGTCGCCTTCCCACAGCCAGCCGGTGACCGGGTCGAAGGAAAACCGCCACGGGTTGCGCAGGCCGACGGCCCAAAACTCGGAACGCACGTTCCCGCTGAAGGTGGCCGAGCGGTTGGTCTCGTAGATAAAATCAGTGGTCACCCACGGGTTGTCGGGCGGCACCGCGTAGGTGTTCGGGTAGATGGTCAACATCGAGATGCTGGAGGACGGGTTCGGCGTCAGGCTGCCGGGCAGTTGGTCCACGTCGAGTCGAAGGATGCCGGACTGAAAGCCCTTGCGAATCGTCTGCGTGTTGTTCAGCGCGTCGTTTTGCATGCCGCCGTCGCCGAGCGAAAGATAGAGATAACCATCGGGGCCGAAGTGGAGGTCGCCGCCGTTATGGTTGCCCGCGAGGTCCTGCTGATCGAAGAGCACGGTTTCGGTGTTGGTGAAGGCCGTGGCCGCGCTGGGCGGGCTGGCTTGAAAACGCGCCAGCCGCTCATTGGTCACGATCGTCGGGCCGTTGGTGACGAGGATCGTGCGATAAATGTAAAAGTAACCGTTGCTTTGGAAGTTCGGATGGAACGCCAGGCCCAGCAATCCCTGCTCGCTGCTCGTCGAGAGGGCGTAGGTCAAGCTCATGTAGAGCGACTTGGTTGGATTCGCCGCGCCGATGTTGGTGACGACCTGGATGCGCCCGGCTTTTTCGAGGACGAAGACGCGGTCTGTTTCGTTGGGCGGCGTGCGGATGCAAAGCGGCGAACTGAAAGTGATCGCGCCAAAAGCGTTGGTCAGCGCGTAGCCGAACACCGGCGGGTAAGGAGGCAGCGCGAGCGTGGTGTTGGGCACCCGCTGAGTCAGCCCATAAGGTTGGGCGAAGGCAAAACCCGCCCCGACCAGCAGGCAGACGAAACTGAGGTGGCAGCGGAATCGGTTCATCGGCTCACTGAATGAATTTCAGCCAAATTTGGCGACGTTCACGGCGCGGTGGCTTCTGGTTGGAAGCGGCTCTTGGGCCAAATTACGCCATTCACCTCAAGTGTAAACCGTAAATCAGCATGGCCGATAACACCACGCGGAAAACCCGCAAATGCCGGATTTGCGTTCGAAGGCACCGGCCTCCCCAATAGCCATTTCCCGCCTTTTGCGTGAAGTTGGCCCGTGCCAGGGAGGACCGAAACCAGGACATGAATCGCCTCTCAGCTTCGCGCCTGACGAACAATGCCCACAAACTCACGGGCCGCACGCGTCAACTCCGGCCAGTTGGACTCCCGCACAATGGCCGTTGACGTCAGCAAGGAGCCGAGGCCCACTCCGACGCACCCGGCCTTGATGAATTCCGCAATGTCCGCCGCTTTCGCGATGCCTGTCGGGATGATCCGCAGGTGCGGCAACGGCGCGCGCAGCGCCTTGATGTACGCGGGGCCAAGACTGTCGGAAGGGAAAATCTTGATGAAATCCGCGCCGGCCTCGTGCGCCAGTTGCGCTTCGGTCGGCGTGTAGGCGCCCAGCATCACGGGCCGATCCGCCGCGTGCGCCACCGCCACCAGCTCCGGCCGCAGGATGGGGCTGACGACAAATTCCGCCCCGGCGTCCAACGCGGCCTGGCACGTGGCGGCGTCCAGCACCGTGCCCACGCCGACCAGTCCGCGCGCGCCCACCTGTCGTCGCGCTTCGCGAATGGCCGCGAGGGCATTGGGGGTGGTCATCGTGACCTCGATGGCGAGGATGCCTCCGGCCAGCAAGGCCTCGGCGATGGGCGGGATTTTCTCCGGGTCATCGGTCCGCACCACGGAAATGATGCCGGGATCGGTCAGGAGCGAAATGATTTCAGAGCGCGAGTGCACAGGCTTGGTTTTGAGTATGATGGTTTGGGTCGGGACAAGGCAAAGGCAAAGAGGGGAAAATGAAACGTGTTGCGTGTTGCGTATTGCGTGAACCGGAGGATCACGCGGGAAGGCTGGGAAACCATCCGTGCCACCGCGTTGGGAGTCCCGTCCCGCCTTGCGGAACGGTCCGGCAAGGCAATGAATGGAGCGGCGTCCGGATCGCGACGGGCCGCTGGACTAAACGACCGATCAAAAACCTGTTCTCTCGCATGGCCGATCCCGCCGCGGCGGGAGAGGCTCATTCTTCAAAATCCGAAATCCGAAATTGATCAGAGTCTCCTCACGTCGGCTGCTGTTTTATTAACGGGCTGCCAACGGCCTCATGGGCTGACCACCGGCACGCGCACTTCGATGGCCCGCGGCACGTCGGTCCGTCGCAAGTCGGCAGGAGAATCGCTGGCGGACGACTTGACGATTATTTCAAAAACCCGCTCCAGTTTGGAGAGCGGTTGATTGCCGGGCGGTACGCCGGCAGAGGGAGCGACGGCACCGGCTGAAGCGGGTGGCGTGAACGACTGGCCGGCTTCCAACGTCACATGATCGGGCTTGTTATTGGTTGGGTTCACATAGGAAATATTTAGTGTGCCGGTATTGACGCGGATGGCGCCTCGCGTGGAGATGTCGAATTGCGTGAAGTTCTGGGAGGCCAGGGCCGCACCGGAGTCGCCTGCCACATGGCCGGGGGGCAGGTCTTTTTTTGACGAAGCGGTTTCGGTGGCCGATGGGGGCGCCGGCTCCAGCCTGGCCAGGCTGGCGGTGGTTTGCGATTTGACGCGCAGGACGTAATTGTTCTCTGAGAAGAAAAGGTCGTAGGAAACAATCGAGCTGGCGCCGGTGCGGATCACCGCCCCCGGCGAGAGGAGTTTGCCTTCCTTGAGCGGTTGCCAGCCGGATGGGGGTTCCGAAAAGTAGGCCGATCCTTTGAGGGTCCTGACGGAGACAGAATGTTGCTTTTCCTGCGCCCGGACGGCGACCGGGGCAGTGATCGCAAAAATGGCAATCAGAACGGAGAAGCGGAAAGAATTATTGTTAAACGGATTCAAACTGTTTTTCATTAACTTCAATTAATCGTTTCATCGAGCCTATCAAAATAAGGAACCGACCATCAACTCCGGGCGTAAATCATTTGGATCGCTGGCTTTCCAGCATCAAAAGTCGTGTCAGTCTTAAAAGTGAGAACGGGTCAGGAGCGGGGCCTGCTGCGCTGCGGCAGGCGCCGCGGGTAAAAAAAGTTGATTTCAGGCCTTAAAATATGTTTCTATGCGCTTGGGCGAAAAGGAATTCCGGCACTTTTGCATGAACGACAGTCTGGCCGGGCCGGCAGATTTATCGCCTAAAGCAACGCCGCAATAATTATGAACTGCAATCAGTCAATAAGCAAGCGGGTCGCGGGAAGCATTGTCCACATCGTGTGGGTTTGGTTCATTTCTGGCGTGATCGGCGGGTCGGGCCTGGCCCAGGACGCTTTGCGCAATTCGCTGACGGGACAACGGGCCGCTGAGGAGAGAAAAAACGCCGAGTCCATTCCCTACAATCTGAAGGCCGGCCCCGTCAGTTTCCGTCTCAATACCTCGTTGGGTTTTGAATTCAATGACAACGTGAACGTCGCGGAGACGGACCGGCAAGCGGACCTGATCTTGCGGCCTTTGGCCAGTATTGATTCACTCTGGCCGATGACGCAGCAGAACACGCTGTTCTTTTCCGTCGGGATTGGTTACGCCAAATACATCAATAACCCGGAAAACGATTCCCTGGTCATCCAGCCCAATTCCGCGTTGTCCTTCGATGTTTTCATCGGGGACTTCAAGATCAATTTACATGATCGCTTTTCCTACGTGCAGGACCCCTTGCAGCAGGCGTCCATCAGCGGCGGCACCAACGCCGCGGCCGCCGGCAGGTTCGGGAGTTCGGATAACGCGGTCGGATTCAGCGTGGATTGGGATTTGAGCAAGATTTTGTTGTCCTTCGGTTTTGACCATCACACCAGCTTTGCCACCAGTACGAATTTCTCGTACCTCGATCTGACTTCCGAATTGTTTTTCCTCCGCGGGGCCTACTTGGTCAGCCCTCAATTCACGGCGGGACTCGAAGCCAGCGCGGGCATCACCGATTATGATCAACCCATTCAAAATGACAACCAGCAGTTCAGCTTTGGGCCTTTTTTGGACTGGCAACTCACCCAAAACCTGAAGGTCAACCTGCGCGCGGGATACGTCACGTATCATTTTGAAGACAATGGGATCAACACCAACTCCAGCGACAACTCCAGTTATTATGCCGCCTGGACCTTCAGCCATCAGATCAACCAATACCTGACCCAATACATCGCCGTCGGCACCCAGGTCCAACTCGGCGTGAATTCCAACTCCTTGAAGTTGTATTATGCCCGGCACCACGGGCTTTGGCGCATTGTGCGCAACACCGACGTCCGGTCCGAAATTTTCTACGAACACGGAACGGAGTCGGGCGCCTTCACGCCCGAAACCTTTGCTCGCTACGGGGTCCGGCTCAGCCTGGGTTATCAGTTGACCCGAAAATTAAACACGGGGCTGGCCTATCAGTTCACTTACAAGAATTCCGATTTGCCACTGCGGGACTATTCCCAAAACAGTGTTACACTCACTTTGTTATACCGTTTTTAAGATGAACAGGCTTTTGACGACGCTTGGCGGTGCGCCCGTGCCGGCGGGGTGGCTTCGTGGACCGGGGCGGCTCAAGCCTCCCGGCCTTCCCAGAGCGATGGCCCCATGCCTCGCCAGTCGCACGAGGGCGCCCAGACCGGCGCGACGCCCCACTTTCTGATATGGAGGGCGACACCATCCAGCCGCAACGGTCTTTCTCCTCGCCGGTCAGCCTGCTGGCCCGGCTTTATCGGTACAAGATCCTGTTAAAACGCCGCTGGTGGGTGGTGTTTCTGATGGTCAGCGTCGTGTTGTGCATCCAGGCGGTGCTGCTCGAAAAGCGGCCGCGCACTTACATTTCCGAGGCCCGGATGTGGATGAGCGGCAAAATCAACCTGACCGATGGCAGCCTCTACACCGAGGAACACCAGAACTTTTTTGGCACGATGATCGAACTCATGAAAAGCGTCAACATCCGCGATCGCGCCCGCGCCCGCGTGCAGACCTTGCGGCCGGAATTAAATCCCATCCCGGTCGAATTGCAGGTCGGCCAGCAGCCCAAAGCCGACATTTGGGATTTGCGCGCCACGGGCAGCGAGCCGTTATACGTGCAGGCTTTCCTGGACAGTGTGATGGATGAATACCTGGATTACAAAAGGGACATCCGCCAGCAAATCTCCGATGCCAGCCTGGTGTCGGTCGCCGAGCAACTGGCCTCCCGCGAGAAGGACCTCAAGGCGGTGATGGACATCCTCCAGGAGTTCCAGCGGACCAACAACCTGGCCATCATCCAGGAACAAAACAGCGGCGCCGCCGGCCGCCTGACCCGGCTCAACAATGACCTGTCCGACCTCAAAATGAAGCTCCAGTTGCTCGAACTGATTTCGCCGGAGCAACTGCTGGAACAAGCTCAGAAACCCGGCGCGGATTCCACCCTGCCTGACGCCAAGGGAACGGGGGAACTTTCCCCGGCGCAAGCCCGTTATGCGAAGATCCGGGAAGACATCCAGATCATGAAAATTTCCCGGGACGAGTGGGCGGCGGTCTTAAAGGACGCGCATCCGAAAATGAAGAACTACAAAACCGATATTGAACGCCTGGAAAAGGCGCTGGAGCTGCAAAAGGAAAACTTCCTCGAGGAAGAACGGCAGCGCCGGCAATCCCTCCTGGCGCAGATTCAAAACCTCGAGGACAGCATCACAGATTGGGAAGCCAGGGCGCTGGAGGCCAACCACCTCATGATCGAAAATGGCCGGCTCACGGCCAATGTCAACAGTGCCAAAAGCCAGTACGACCGCGTGTTGAGCCTCATTCAAAATCTCGAGCGCGAAAAAAAACTCGGCCAGGAAAACGTCTCCGTCATGGAACGCGCCTGCCCTGCCCTGCCCACCAAGCCCGACCTGTTGAAAAATCTCGCCTTGGGATGTTTTGCCGGCTTGTTCCTGGGCTTTGGCCTGCTGTTCCTGATGGACCACTTCGACGACCGGATCACCACTGTCTCGGAATTGGCCGAGCAGGTGCCCGAAACACTCGTGGGCCAGATTCCGGAGCTGGATTTGCGCAAAACCAACGGCCAATTGGAACTCCTCAAACCCGACGACTCGCGGCATACGTTCGCCGAAGCCTTTCGCAATGTCCGCTCCTCCCTCCTGTTCATGGACACCAAGGACCTCGAGCCCAAGACGCTCCTCATCACGAGCGCCATTCCCAATGAAGGCAAATCCACCGTGACCGCCAATCTCGCCCTGACCATGGCCAATGCCGGCAATCGCGTCCTGCTCATTGACGCCGACCTGCGCCGCGGCGCCTTGCACAAACTCTTTGGCCTGCCCGGCGAAACCGGGCTGACCGAGGTGCTGCGCCGCGAGACCAGTTGTTCGCGCGTGGTCCAGGCCACCGTCGTGCCCAACCTCTTTCTCATCCCGCGCGGCAAATCCGCCTCCAACGCCGGCGAACTGTTCCTCTCCCCCGCCATGGCCCTGCTGCTCAAAGAAGTGCAGCCGCAATACGACTTTGTTGTCTTCGACAGCGCCCCGGTGCTGGCGACCGATGACACGGCCACCCTGGCCCCGAAGCTCGACGGAGTTTTGTTTGTGGTGCGCGGTTCCTTCACCTCGGCCCGACTGGTGCGCAACTCACTGGAGCAACTCTATCACCGCAAAGTCACCGTGCTGGGCCTGATTTTTAATCGCCTCGACACCGGGATGCCGGATTACGATTACTACAAATACAATGAATACCACGCCTCCGAAGCCAGCGACTGAAATCCCCGGCCCGGCTCCGGCGGCCCTCCGGCGCGGCACGAACCCGGCACTTTTCTGAATCATGAGCAATGACGAACTGGCGGCCGAGTATCCCGTGAATGCCTGGTTTTGTGTTCATTCGCAACCCAAGCATGAGCACATCGCCGCCGCCGCATTGCGACAAATGGAGACCATCCAGGTCTATTTGCCCCGCATCCGTTTCCGCCGCGCCACCCGCCGCGGCGCCGTGTGGGTGACCGAAGCCCTGTTCCCGAATTATTTTTTCGCCCGCTTCGATCCCCGGGCGCACCTGCGCCGCGTCCGCGCCACCGCGGGCGTGCGCGGCCCCGTCCAGTTCGGCGGCCGGCTGGCCACCGCGCCCGACGAGGTCATTCAGGACCTGCGCCGGCACACCGGCCCGGATGAGATTTGCCTCATCTCCGAGGAAATGCAGGCGGGCGACGCCGTGCAAATCAGCGGCGGTGTCTTCCACGGCCTGCGCGCCGTGGTGACGCAGGTCATTCCCTCCCGCCTGCGGGTGAAAGTGCTGCTCGATTTCCTGGGTCGCGCCACGGAAATCGAACTGGCCGGTTCCGACGTGGTGCGGGAGACTTTCAACCCCTTTTTGGCAAGCTAGAGATCGCTGACGAGTTTGAAAGCACCGCTGGTTCCGCGCCGCAACTTGATGCCCAGGACTGAGGAGGGAGATTTGACACGTTGGTCTTGCCGGATTTTCCGGCAAACGACCAAAGGCGGCAGCTTGCCCTCGATTCTCCGGCCTCCTTCCTCCTGAGCCATGGCTCTTTCCTCCACCATCACTCTCATCACGCCCGGCCACAAATCACGCCTGCGCCAGTTCTTCCTCGACCTCTGGCTCTATCGCGACCTGTTCCTCTCCTTTCTGGAACGCGACATCAAGCTGCGCTACAAGCAGACCGCCCTTGGGGTGCTCTGGGTGATCGTCCAACCCCTCCTCACGGCCGGCCTGTTCAACCTGATCTTTGGGCGGCTCCTCAAAGTCCCCGGCCTCCAGCTTCCCCCGTCCTTGTTCTACCTCTCGGCCACCGTGCCGTGGGTGTGCTTCACCCAGGCGCTCACCGGCGCCGCCGCCAGCATGGAGGCCAACGCCGGCCTGATCTCGAAGGCTTACTTTCCGCGCGTCGTCGTCCCGGGCGCCGCGGTCATTGGCACTCTGCCGGATTTTCTGATCGGTTTCGGACTGCTCAACGCCGTGGCCCTCCTCCTGGGCCATTGGAATTGGATGCTGCTCGCCGTGATGCCGCCGCTTTTGCTCGCCCAGTTCGCCACAGCCGCGGGCCTCGGTCTGTTCCTCACCGCCCTCAACGCCCAATACCGCGACTTCAAATATGTGGTCCCTTTCATCGTGCAATTCGGGCTGTTCATCACGCCCATCATCTTCCCGCTCTCCCTGCTGCCCAGGTGGGTGGTGCTGGCGCAGTGGTTCAACCCCATGGCGGGTGTGATCGGCGTTTATCGCTGGTCGTTGGGCGACGCCGCGCCCGACGCCGCCTTGCTGGCCGCCAACGCCATCGGCGCGCTGCTCTACCTCGGCGGCGGCTTGTTGTTCTTCCGCTGGCGCGAGGCGAAACTCGCGGACATCCTCTGACATGAGCTGGGCCATCAAGATCGAAAACCTTTCGAAGCTCTATCCGCTCGGCGGCGCGGCGCCGCCTGGCACGAACCTGCGCGAGGACATCGGGAATTTCGCCCGGCGTCTGTTCGGACGCCGTCCGCCCTTGCCCGCGAATGTGCCTGCTGCCGCGGCCGATCCGAGCCTTCGCGACGCGCCCGCGAACCACTTCTGGGCGCTGCGCGACATCAACATCGAGATCGCGCAGGGCGAGGTCATCGGCATTATCGGCCGCAACGGCGCCGGCAAGAGCACGCTGCTCAAAATCCTCTCCCGCATCACGCAGCCGACCGCTGGCGCCGTTTCCTACCGCGGGCGCATGGCCAGCCTGCTTGAAGTGGGCACCGGATTTCACCGTGAACTCACCGGTCGGGAGAACATTTTCCTCAATGGCTCCATTCTCGGCATGCGGCGTGCCGAAATCGCGCGCAAGCTCGATGAGATCGTCGTGTTCGCCGAGATCGGCAAGTTCCTCGACACCCCGGTGAAGTTTTACAGTTCGGGCATGTACGTCCGGCTCGCCTTTGCCGTTGCAGCGCATCTGGAGACCGACATCCTCGTCGTGGACGAAGTGCTGGCGGTGGGCGACGCGCAGTTCCAGAAAAAGTGCCTCGGCAAGATGGAGGAGGTCACCAACGAACAGGGCCGCACGATTCTGTTCGTGAGCCATCACTTGGGGGCCATGCGCCGGCTCTGCACCAGGGGCGTGCTCTTGCAACGCGGGCAGACCAACGGCCTCACCGACATGGAGACCGCCATCCGGTCCTGCTCCGCGGGCGGAGACGAAGGGACGCACGACCTCGACCTCGGTGCCATCAAACGCTCCCACGGGTTCGGCGAGGCGGCCAAATTCCTCCGGTTGCGCATCCTCGGCAACAACACGCTCGCCTACGCGCGTCCGTTGCGCCTGCAGTTCACCATCGAATGTCATCGCCCGATCAACGGCCTTGTGTTCGGCATCGGCTTCGATTCCGTCGAGGGCAGCCGCGTCATCACGCTCGATTCGGACAACAGCCATCCGCCCTTGAACCTGCTCGCGGGCGTGCACGAGTTTGAACTCGGGGTGGACCACCTGCCGTTGCACCCGTCGCTCTACACGTGCGGCGTGGGCCTGGTGTGCGGGAAGGAATTGCTCGACTGGCTCCCCGGCTGCGCCACGTGGGAGGTGCAGTCCAATGAGCACGATGTGGCCAGTCACCGGGGCTTCGCCGGGTGCCGGCTGCCCATCACGCTCCGCCACCTGAATCCCTTCCCCGCCGAACTGGCCCCCCGCTGAATCCAATGGCCACCTCATTTCTTGGCCGTCTGTTGTCCGGCCCCGTCAACTGGGCGCTGGCCCGGCCCCGCCTGCGCCGCAAGCTCGCCTTCGAACTCAAACGCCGGCATTTCGCCGAACTGGAATTTCAGTTGCCGTTGAGCGCCGGGCTGAAATGTCCGGTCGTGTTTCCCGAGGCGGTGTATTCGTTCGGCGAAATTTTCTGCGAGGGCGAGTACGCCCGCGCGTTCGGCCTCATTCCGCCGCCCCGGCGTTGGCTCGACCTCGGTTGTCACGCCGGTTACTTCTCGCTCTACACCGTCCTGCAACGCGCCACCCGCGGCCTCGATCCCGACGTGCAGGCGCTGTTGATTGATGCCGACCCGCGCGTCGCGCACGCGGTCGAGCGCCTCATCCACCTCAACGGCCTCCACGGCCGGATGCGGTTCCGGCCCGGCATGATCACCACCCGCTCCGGGCCGCAGGACTTCGTCTGCCGCGACGTCATGTCGTCCTCGTCGCCAAACCTCGGCACCGGCAACGGCCAGTTGACAACCGTCCCTGCGATCTCCGCCGACGACATCCGTGCCACGCTGCCACCGCCGTACGATCTGATCAAGACCGACATTGAGGGCAGCGAGTTCGAGTTCCTCGGCGCCTACGCGTCGTTGCTCCAGGACACGCAGGCGTTGCTGCTTGAATGGCACTCGTGGCACGCCGGCGGCGGCGGCGGCCCGCAACTCGTCGAGATGGTGCGTCAACTGGGGTTCAGCGCGCCGACAGAAATCGTCCCCGCGCATCGCGTTGCACACGATGGCAAGGACCCGCACTGCGGCGTGCTGCTCTTCACCCGCTGACGCAATGCCCGAAACATTGAAAATCGTCCTCGCCGGCTGCGGCGCGGTTTCGGAGTTGTATTACGCGCCCGCGCTGACTGAAGCGGCGAAACACACCCCACTCCGGGTGGCCGGTGTGTTTGATCCCGCCCCGGCGCGGCTGGATGCGTTGACCAAGTGCTTCCCCGCGGCCAAAGGCGTGACTCAACTCGACGAGTTGCTTGCGCTGAAACCCGAACTCGCCATCGTCGCTTCGCCACCCAGGTTTCACGCCGCACAAACCAACTCGTTGTTGCGCGCGGACGCACACGTCCTCTGCGAAAAACCAATGGCCGCCACGGTGACCGAAGCGGAGAGCATGATCGCCACCGCGCGCGAGACGAAGCGCGTGCTTGCCATCGGACTGTTCCGCCGCTTCTTCCCCGCGCTCCGGACCGTGAAGGCGCTGGTGACCGGCGGTGCGCTCGGGGCGCCCAGGTCGTTTCACTTTGCCGAGGGCGGCGCGTTCAACTGGCCCGCGGCCTCCGCGTCGTTCTTCCAGAAGGCGCACAGCGGCGGCGGCGTGTTGCTCGACCTGGGCGTCCACGCGCTCGACCTCGTCCACTGGTGGTTCGGCGCGCCTGCCGGGATGAGTTGCGAGGACGACGCGATGGGCAACCTCGAGGCGAATTGCCGGGTGAAACTCAGTTTCGCCAACGGCCTCGCCGGCACGGTGCGCCTGAGCCGCGACACGCCCATGAGCAACAAGTATGTCATCACGTTCGATCGCGGGCGCGTGACCTGGAGGGTCGGCGAGGCGAACGGCCTCGAAGTGCAGTGCGACGGCGCGCCCTTCGCGCTCCGCGGCGAACTCCAGGAAAAGGGGCGCGGCCTGAAGGCCGCTTCAACGTCCGCTGGCGACCAGGGCCTGAAGCGGCCTGAAGGCCGCGCTCCGGAAATTGCCGCCGCGACCTGTCGCCAAAGTTTCGTCCAGCAACTGCTCAACGTGATCGCCGCGATTCGCGGGACGGAGCCGTTGCGCGTGCCGGGCGAAGAAGGACTCCCCAGCCTGCGCCTCATCGAGCAATGCTACGCGCACAGGCAACTCATGACGATGCCGTGGCTGACGCCCGAAGAAGCCGGGCAGGCGAAAGTGTTGAGCGCGGCATGACACGGAGATGATTCCTAAACTCGCCATCCTTGGCGCAAACGGTTTCGTCGGCAGCCGGCTGCTCGAGGTGTTTCACCTCGCCGGCGTGGCCAGGCTGCGGCCCATCGTGCGCGGCTTCGGGGCGCTGGCGCGGCTCGCGCGCTTCGAGCTGGACTGGCGTCTCGCCGACGCCCGCGACACCGCCGCGCTCACGACCGCCTTCGAAGGTTGCGATGGGGTGGTGAACCTCGTTGTTGGCGACGCTCCGGACATCCTCGAAACCGCCACGGCATCTTACGAAGCCGCGCACGCGGCGGGCGTGAAGCGGATGGTCTATCTGAGTTCGGCTTCCGTCCACGGCCAAGCGCCCGCGCCCGGCACGGATGAAACTGCGCCGCTCCATACGAAGCACGCCCAAGACTACAACAACGCCAAGGTCCGCGCCGAACGCGCGCTGGCCAGGTGCCGCGCTCGCGGCGCCGTGGAACTGGTGACGCTGCGGCCCGGCATCGTCTTCGGCCCGCGCTCGCGCTGGGTGAGCCACCTCGCCAGCGAACTCTTGGGCGGCACCGCTTATCTCGTCCACCAGGGCGAAGGCATCTGCAACTCGATTTACGTGGACAACCTCGTCGCCGCCATCCGTCTGGCCCTCACGAGCCACAAAGCCGACCGCGAAGTCTTCCTCGTGGGCGACCGCGAGCGCGTGACGTGGCTGGATTTCTACCGTCCCATCGCAGACGCGCTGGGCGTGGACCTCGACGGCGTTCCCCGCGTCGCCGCGCCGGAGTTTCCGTCGTCGTGGAAAAAGAAACTCGCGGACGTCCGGGCCTCGAAACACGTGCAAGCCGTGCTGCCCGCCGTTCCGAAGAAATTGAAGCAGGCCGTGAAGGGCGCGCTCGCCGCCGCGACGGCGCTGCCCGGCCCCTCGGAGTGGGCGCTGCCGGTCCCGCCCGGCCCGGCGATCACCGAGGAGATGTGCCGCTTGCAAAATTGCGACTGGCAATTTCCCTGGGCCAAAGCGCAACGGCTCCTCGGCTACGAGCCGGGCGTGAGTTTCGCCGAAGGCATGAGGCGGAGCGTCGCCTGGCTGGCGTTCGCCGGTTACGCTGTGAAATCACATGCGGATTGAAGCTGAAGACTCCCGCGCCGCCGGCGGCGCGATCGACTTCGCGCGCTGGGCCGTTGTCGCCCACAAGGACGACACCGGGTTTGGCCGCATGGCGGCCGACGTGCGCCGGCTGTTCCGCGTCGGCCGTCACATCGTCATTCCCAGCGAACGGTTGAGCGACCGCGAGATTCATCATGGAGATGAACTCGTGCTTGACCCGAAGGCGTCCGAAGCGGAGGTTCGCGCGGCACTGGCGGGCCTTGACGGCATCCTCTTTTTTGAACGGCACGACTGGCATCCAGCGCTGCTGCCGCTGGCGCGCGAGCTGGGCGTGCAAACCGTGTGCGTGCCGATGTGGGAATGGTTCCGCGGCCGCGATGAGCAATGGCGGTGGTGTGACCTGTTCGTTTGCCCGCATGAATTCAGCCTGCAGGTCGTGCAGGGTTACGGCTGGAGCAACGCGGTGCACCTGCCGTGGCCATTCGACGTGCGCCAGTTTCCCGCCCGCGCCGTGCGCGGGCCGGCGCGCGTGTTCATCCACAACGCCGGCCTGGTGGACCATGACGACCGCAAAAGCACGCGCGACACGATCCGCGCCTTCCGGCGTGTGGCACGGCGCGACGTGCGCCTGATCGTGCGGATGCAGACGCCTGCGGAGTTGCCGCCGCTGGATGAGCGTATCGAGGTGCGCGTCGGCAACCTGCCGCATCCGGCCGCTCTTTACGCCGAGGGCGACGTGGCCATCCAGCCGTCGAAGATGGAAGGGATCGGCTTCATGGTGCTCGAACCCGTGGCGAGCGGCCTGCCGGTGATCACCCTCGATTTCCCGCCCATGAACGAGTTCGTCCGCCAGCCGGAGTTGCGGGTGGCGCCGCGATGGTTCAAGCGGCGGGCGTTCGCCACGAACTGGGTCCGCCACGCGCACTTGCGGCTGCCACGCCTCCGCGACCTCGCCCAAAAGATCGCCTGGTGCGCCGAAAACGATCTGGCTGCCATCGGTCAGAGCAATCGCGCGTGGGCCGAGCAAACCTTCGACCCGGCGCCGCTGCTCGAACAATGGCGCGCGGTCCTCGGCCAGCGGCTGGGGCGGCGCGCCGTTTGCGGCCCATGACGACCGGGGTCAGCGCCTACGTGCCGTGCTTCAACAACCGCGCGACCCTCGCCGCGGCGTTGCAAAGCGTGCAGGCGCAGACGTCGCCGGTGGCCGAGTTGTTCGTGGTGGATGACGGCTCAACAGATGGTTCGCCTGACGAGGTGGAGCGGCTCGGGGTGCGCGTGATCCGCCTGGGACAAAATTTCGGACGCGGCGCCGCGCGGGCGCGGGCGATGCAGACGGCGCAACACGGGCTGGTGTTGTGCTGCGACGCGACGAACACATTGCCGCCCGACTTTGTGGCGCGCGCGGTGAAGTGGTTTGCCGAGCCGCAGGTCGCCGCGGTCTTCGGCCGGGTGCGCGGTGCGGCGCCCGAAACGGTGATGGACCGCTGGCGGACACGGCACCTGTTCAAGTCCGAGGCGCCGCTGGCGGTGAACCGGCGCGCGACGCTCGCAACCTACGGGACGATGGTGCGCAAGTCGGCGGCGCTGGCCGTCGGGAATTACGACGCGGCGTTGCGCCACAGCGAAGATGCCGAGCTGGGCGGACGGTTGCTGGCGCGCGGGTTCGACGTGGTGTTCGACCCGGAATTGCACGCGCTGGCGTCGGCGCGCAGCACCTTCGCCCAACTGATGGAACGCTATTGGCGCTGGCATGCGGGCCAGGACGAAAGCGCGAGTTGGAAGGCCTACCTCAAACAGGTGAGTTACTCTTTCAAAGTGATGGCGAGGGAAGATTTGCGCGCGGGCGATCCGCTGAGCGTGCCGGTGAGTTTGTTCTCGCCGCATTATCAATTCTGGCGTTCCTGGTGGCGCGGCCATTTTCGCCGCGCCGGCGCGATCCAGGAGAACCGATGAAAGGGAATGAAACATTCCGGCGGCCTTCTGCCAGGGTCACCCCCCGATGATGAGTCAACCCCTGCTCTTCTCGGTCATCGTGCCCACCCGTCATCGCAATGATTCGCTGGCGGCCTGCCTGGAGCGTTTGGCCCCCGGCGCGCAATCCTTGCCGGCCGACCAGTACGAAGTCATCGTCACCGACGACGGCTCGCAGTCCACCGCCGGGCCGATGCTCCGCGAGAAATTTCCCTGGGCCAGATGGGTGGCCGGCCCGCGCCAAGGACCGGCGGCCAATCGCAACTGCGGCGCGCGCCTGGCGCGGGGCCAATGGCTGGCCTTCACCGACGATGATTGCCTGCCGGAGCCGGGCTGGCTGGAGGCCTATGCGGCGGCCATCCAGGCGCACCGCGGCGAGCCGGTCCTGGAAGGCAGCGTGCACGCCGGCCGGCCGCGACGGTCGCTGGGGGAAATTTCACCGACAAAAGATTCCGGCAGCAAAATGTGGTCGTGCAATTTTGCCATTCCCCGAAGCCTGTTCCAATCGCTGGGCGGTTTTGATGAACGGTTTCCCCACGCCGATCTGGAGGACGTGGAGTTGTCGGTGCGCATCCGCAAAGCCGGGCACGCCCTGGTTTTTGTCCCGGCCGCGTCGGTGTGTCACCCGTGGCGATTGAAGGGCGGCTGGAAAGGGTGCAAACAAAACCAGGAATCCACGCTGATTTACCTCTCGCTGCATCCCGAATTGCGCGACCGGATCAACGCCCGTTTCGTATTCATGATTTTTCTGCGCAATTTTTTTCGGGACACCCTGCCCGGCCTGTTCCGTTACCGGGGCGCCGGGCTTTCCCTCGCGCTGATCGAGCACCTGGCTTCGTTGCAATTCGCGTTCATTTTATTGTTCAAACGATTCCAGCCGGCGGACCACAAAGAAATCACGGACAACGCGGCCGCCCAAAAATATTCGAACCCGACAAGAGAATGAAGTGGAGCCTGGACACTTTGCGCGACAAAATGCTGCCCGAAGATTTGTGGAGCAAACCCCACCGGCCGTGGAAAGTCTGGAAGCCGGTCCGCCCGCAGGAATGATTTACGATTGCGCCATCATCGGCGGCGGCATCGTCGGCCTCTCGACGGCCATGACGCTCGGCCGCCGCCAGCCCGGCGCGCGCCTGCTCGTGCTCGAAAAGGAGCCGGACCTCGCGTCGCACCAGACCGGACACAACAGCGGCGTCATCCACTCCGGCATCTACTACAAGCCCGGCACCTTCAAGGCCAGGTTCGCCCGCGACGGCAGCCGGTCGATGGTCGAGTTCTGCCGCGAGCACGGCCTGCCGCACGAAGTCTGCGGCAAGGTCATCGTGGCGACGAAGGAGGCGGAGTTGCCACGGCTGGAAAAACTTTTTCAACGCGGACTGGAGAACGGGTTGGACGTGACCAAAATCTCCGCCGGGCAGGTCCGGGAAATCGAGCCGCACGTCCGTTGCCTCGCCGGCATCAAGGTTCCCAGCACCGGCATCGCCGGCTACCGGCAGGTCGCCCTGAAATATGCCGAACGGGTTCGCGCGCAGGGCGGCGTCATTGAAACCGGCGCGCGCGTCGAACGCATCGGCGAGCACGACGGCGAGCACCTCATCCGGACGAACCGCGGCGAATTCCAGGCGCGCTTCCTCATCAGTTGCGCCGGCCTCCACAGCGACCGCGTGGCGCGCCTGGACGGCGTGGACCCCGGCGCGAAGGTCGTACCCTTCCGCGGCGAGTATTACGAACTCGCTCCCGAAAAGCGCCAGCTGGTGAAGACGCTGATCTACCCGGTGCCCAACCCGGCGTTTCCGTTCCTCGGTGTGCACCTCACGCGCATGGTGGACGGCACGATTCACGCCGGGCCGAACGCCGTGCTCGCCTTCAAGCGCGAAGGCTACCGCAAGAGTGATTTCAACCTGCGCGATTTTTGCGAGACGATGTGTTTTCCCGGCTTTTGGAAAATGGCGCGCAAAAACTGGGAGGAAGGCTGGAAGGAAATATATCGCTCGTTCCACAAGGCCGCCTTCGTGCGCAGCGTGCAGGAACTCATCCCGGAAATCCAGGCGGCCGACCTTTTCCCTTCGCCCGCCGGCGTGCGCGCGCAGGCGCTCCAGCGCAACGGCGAACTGGTGGACGATTTCCTCATCCTCCCGGGCCGCCACGCGCTCCACGTCTGCAACGCGCCCTCGCCCGCCGCCACCGCCTCGCTGGAAATCGGCAAGGCCGTCGCTGAACAGGTGCCGGAACTGAACTCGCACGTCACCGTCGCAGTGAGGAATGAGGTGTGAGGTATGAAACCGGCCAACGCCGCGAGCAGCCGCTGCAATCTTTTTCTTTCACACCTCATACCTCATACTCCATAACTTATTACTCATGCCTCATACCTTCAGCCCTCTCCGCATGAGGATTCTCGTCACCGGCAGCGATGGCTATCTCGGCGCGCTGCTCGTCCCCCGGCTCATCCAGGCGGGCCACGACGTGGTGGGCGTGGACACCGGTTTTTACAACGAAGGCTGGCTCTACAACGCGGACGCCGTCACCGCCCGCACGCTCAACAAGGACATCCGCCACCTCACCGCCGACGACCTGCGCAGCGTCGAGGCCGTCGTCCACATGGCCGAACTCTCCAACGACCCGACCTGCGCGCTCGCGCCGGACATCACCTGCGACATCAACCACCGCGGCTCCATCCGCCTCGCCGGGCTGGCGAAACAGGCCGGCGTCTCGCGCTTCGTCTATCTGTCCTCGTGCAGCGTTTATGGCGCGGCCACGGCGGAGGTCGTGACCGAGGAATCGCCCGTCCACCCGCAAACGGCCTATGCCAAATGCAAGGTGCTGGTCGAGCAGGATCTCGTGCCGCTGGCCGATGGCAATTTCTCGCCGACGTTCCTCCGCACCGCGACCGCTTACGGCGCCTCGCCGCGAATGCGCTTTGACATCGTGCTCAACCACTTCGCGGGGCTGGCCTGGACGACGAAGGAAATCAAGATGACCAGCGACGGCACGCCGTGGCGGCCGCTCGTGCACGGGCTGGACATCGCGAAGGCCGTCCTGCACGTGCTCGCCGCGCCGCGCGCCGCCCTGCACAATCAAGTGCTCAACGTTGGCGACACGAACCACAATTACCGCTTGAAGGAGATCGCCGGGATCATCGCCGGCGTGTTCCAAGGCTGCCAGTTGAGCTTCGGTTCCGCCAGCGCCGGCCACCCCAGCCACCGCGTGAGCTTCGATAAAATCCGCGAGGTGCTGACCGGCTTCGAGTGCGAGTGGAACGCCCAACGCGGGGCCGAACAGCTTTACGCGCTCTTCACCCGCATCCAGATGCCGCCGGAGACGTTCCATGACCGCGCGTTCACGCGCGTGAAGATGCTGGAACACCTGTTGCGGACGCAGCAGCTCGACCCGGAATTTTACTGGCGGAAGGATTCCGTTCATGGCTGAACCCCGCTGCCGCTACTCCGGCGTGCGCGACAACCGCGGCGCGTTCGCGCGGACGTTCTGGGCGCCGGAGTTCGTCGTTTCCTCCGGACGCATCTCGCCATCGTGTGTGCGATGATGCGGCTCCGGTTGGAGATGGCCCGGAGGGCCGCCGCAGGACAACAGCCGGGGGCAAGCGAGGCACGAGCGCGGCCCCCGGATCGTCGCCGCCCATGCGTCTCTGACCCGTAGGGGCATCGTCAGAAATAATTGGTGACGCGTCACGGAAGTTTCGCCGCCATTCTTCGACGCCACTCCGAGGGATGCCGTGCTCTCAGCTGGTAACCGGGGGTGGCGCTCCTTCCCCGCCTGCCCCCGGTTAATTTCCGTGGGCGCGCCTGCGGCGCGAAGCCAACGCCATGGATGATTTTCACCTCAACTCAACTCCCCGGCACGTGCATCCCCGGCGTGGACCGGCGCACCGACGAACGCGGTCGGATGGCGCTTCACCTGCGCCAGGTTCGCCGCGTTCCGCCGACACGGCGGCCCCATCCGCCGGAGAAGGCACACACGGATCCCGATTGAGCGATTCGTTTCTGTCGCCAATCCATCCGCCATGGATCTCATCACCAGACGAAAAATCCAGGAACGGCTGAAAGTCTTCCGCCGTGCCTACTTGGGAATTCGCAACGGTTGGATGACCGGCCGCACCCTCATTTCCACGGCGCTGCGCCAGGTGCCACCCGTGCGCACAGCACTACACCTGCCCTCCGTCCGCAGCCTTTCCTGGAAAGACTGGCTGGTCGAGCATCCGGACTTGGGCGAGGAATGCAGCCTCGACCACGAAATCAAAGTGACCCGCAAATTACCGCACACCAACGAACCTGAAGTTCACTGGTATTTTCGAAAGTATCGGGAGGTGGCCATCGAAAGAACGTTCGTGGCGTCCATCCGCGGCGGCCGGGCGTGGGGCCATTACGGCGGCAGTTACTATAGCCCGCAGGGCGAACACTTGCACGACCTCGGCAAGGAACATTGGATGAACTATGGTAATTCGTACCAGCGCACGCGCCTGGCGTTCCTCAAACCGAAACGCCTTGCGGGCACGGCCGCGGTTCTGGCCTATCCGGATTCCTACGCCAATTTCAGCCACTGGCAGTTCGATGTGCTGCCGCGCTTCGGACTGCTCGAGCGCGCCGGCCTGACCTCCTCAAAAATCGACCACTACCTCGTCGGCCACACGGCGAAGCCTTTTCAACACGAAACTTTCGCCCGCGCCGGCATCCCACCAGGGAAGATCATCCCCTTCAACCCAAAAGACCATTACGAAGCCGACACGCTCGTGGTGCCCTTTCTCTCCGCGTATGCCAACACCGCTCACCAGCCCGACACGCTGGATTATGTGCGGCGTCTCTCCGGTCTGCCCGCGCGACCAGCGGCCGGCGACCGATTGTTGTTCGTTTCGCGACGGGACGCCAGTGTCCGGCGGTTGCTCCAGGAAGACGTGCTGGAATCCGAGTTGAAAAAACTCGGCTTCGAATGGGTGGTGCTCGCCGGCAAGAACCTCGAGGAAACCGCCGCCATCTTTGCCCGCGCCAGGGTGGTTGTAGGGCCGTTCGGGTCGGGCTTGATGAACATCGTGTACTGTCCCCGGGGCGCCAAGGTGGTGGAGATTCTGCAACCGTCGTTCTTCAATTGCCACCACTGGTATCTCAGCGATGAGTGCGGCCTGGAGCATCACTACTACATGGGCCTTGGCGAGCCGGTTCCGCCGGGGGGCCTGCTCGTGGATTACACCCGCAACATCGAGGTCAATGCGTCCGACCTGGTCCGCTATGTCCGGTCGCTGCTCTGAACCGGACGGAACGCCGGCACGAAGCAAGTGGGATGACAAACCAGGGGCTTTACAACGACGCGCGGCAGCGGATAAATAAAAGTTCACCGTGATTCTCCCCGAACCGGACAGTAAACAACCCTTGGGCGAGGCGTCTGCCAGCATGGCCACCGCCCGACCCTGCGTGGATTTGACCCGGAGCGTCAGCGTCTGGCCGTTCCCGCTGAAACTGCGCCGGGCAGTGTGGCAGTGGTTGTTGCAGCCGGTGTTCATGCTCCTGCCACGGCCGGCGAACGGCCCGCGGATTTTTCTGCTGCGGCTCATGGGCGCACGAATCGACCCGGGCTGCCGGGTGTCCCCCAAAGTTGATGTGCTCATGCCGTGGAACCTCTCCCTGTCGTCGCACGTCGCGCTGGGCCGTGCCGTCAACGTTTACAACTACGCTCCGATTCACATCGGCTCCATGACGTTGATTTCCCAAAATGCTTTCCTGTGCACCGGCACGCATGACTACACTCATCCGCACATGCCGTTGGTCTGGCAGCCGATCACGATCGGCGCGGAATGCTGGATCGCCGCCGACGTGTTCATCGGCCCCGGGGTGACGATTGGCAACGGCACGGTCGTGGGCGCGCGGTCGGTCGTGGTCAAGGACCTGCCGGCCTGGATGGTTTGCGCCGGCAACCCGTGCAAGGCGCGCAAGCCCCGCAAGCTCTCCGAGCCGAGACCCTCGCTGTGAAGGTCTTCTCCCGCCCGCTGCAAATTGCCTTCCTCACCGGCACGCTCGAACCGGGGCGCGACGGCGTGGGCGATTACACGCGCCTGTTGGCGGAGGAACTGGCCCGGCGCGGCGAACGGGTTTGCCTGCTGGCGCTCCATGACCGCTTCGCCGCGGCCATTGAGCGCGCCGAAATTCAAACCGGGGGCGCGCGCCTCCCCGTGCTGCGCCTGCCGCACACGCTTGGCTGGCCGGAGCGCTCCGCGCTGGCGTGGGATTTTCTGGATGAATTCCAGCCCGACTGGGTGAGCGTGCAATTGGTCAGCTATGGCTTTGATCCCAAGGGCGTCGTTCGCGGGTTGGACCGCTGGCTGCAGCCGCTGACGCAAGGGCGGTCGCTGCACTGGATGTTTCACGAACTGTGGATCGGCCACGCCGAGGAAGCTGGCCGGAAAGAGCGCCTGATCGGGCGCGTGCAAAAATTTTATATTAAACGACTGCTCGCCCGTCTTGCGCCGCACGTCATTCATACGAGCAATTCCACTTACGCCGGGCTGCTCGCTCGCGAAGGCGTGAGAGCATTGGAATTGCCGCTCTTCGGCGCCGTGCCAGTGACAAAACAAAACGGCGAGACCTGGCTCTGGCCGGAACTGCAATCCGCCGGCGTGTCGCTCACGGGCGCCAATCGCGAACAGCATTGGCTCCTGGGCTTCTTCGGTTCGTTGCATCCGGTCTGGCCGTCCGAGCCGCTTTTCTCGCGCCTCGCCGACGCTGCCGCCGGGCAGCACAAACGAGTGGTGCTTCTTTCGATCGGCCGGCTGGGTCCCGGCGAAGCGTTGTGGCAGAACCTAGCCGGGCAATATGGCGGACGTTTTGCTTTCCACAAGCTGGGCGAACGGCCCGCCGAACAGGTCTCGCAATTTTTCAACTCCATTGATTTCGGCATCGCCACCTCACCGCTGGCGCTGATCGGCAAGAGCGCGTCCGTTGCCGCGATGCGCGAGCACGGTCTGCCGGTCATCGTGAATCGCGAGGACGTCACTTTTGCGGGCACTCCTTCGTCAGCCGACGCCGAATGGATCCGGTTGGACGGTGATTTTTCCCGGCGGCTGGCGGTGCGCGAGCCGCGCGTGACCGCCGGGCGGTTGCCCGCCGTGGCCAGTGCCTTGTTGAACGCGCTGCTGGACCACACCACGCCCGGAGATTTTCAAGCCACTCTGCCGCGCGCACGCAGCGGACCGGCGCGCCAGCGCGGGTCGGCCCGGCCGCTGCGGATTTTGTTCTCCTCGCATTTTTTCCATCCCCAGATCGGCGGGTTGGAGGAGGTCAGCCGCATCCTCGCGGAGGAATTCGTCCGGCTCGGCCATGAAGTGAAACTGGTCACGCAAACGCCTGATCCCGCGCGTCACTCGTATCCTTTCGAGATGCATCGCCGGCCGGGGTGGCGGCGACTGGCGCGCCTAGTCCGGTGGTGCGACGTTTTTTATCAGAACAACGTCAGTCTTCGCACGGCCTGGCCGCTGTTGTTCATTCGCCGTCCCTGGATCGTGACCCACGCCACCTGGACGGCGCGCGCGAACGGACAATGGGGCTGGCAGGACCGGTTGAAACGGTTCCTGTTTCGCTTCGCCACGAACGTCGCCATCAGCGAGACGGTTGCCCGGCAGCTTTCCGTCGCCTCGCTCATCTTCAGCAATCCCTATCGCGCGGAACTGTTTCAAAGCAATCCGGCCATCCCGCCGAGGCGGGATCGGGAACTGGCTTTTCTCGGCCGGCTGGTTTCCGACAAAGGCGTGGACTTGCTGCTGAAGGCGCTGGCGCAACTCAAGCGCCAGGGGTTGACGCCGGGCCTGACGATCATCGGCACCGGGCCGGAGGAGAAGCCACTCCGGCAGCAGGCCCAGCGGCTGGGCTTGGACGACCAGGTTCGATTCGTCGGGGAAAAGCAGGATGCCGAATTGTTCGCGTTGCTCAACGCGCACCAAATCCTGGTCGTGCCTTCCCGGTGGCGGGAGCCGTTCGGTGTGGTGGCGCTCGAGGGCATCGCCTGCGGCTGCGTCGTGGCCGGCAGTGAAGGCGGCGGGTTGAAAAACACCATCGGCCCCTGCGGCGTCACTTTTCCGAACGACGACAGCCAGGCGCTGGCGGCCGCGTTGCAACAATTGCTTTCCCAGCCGGCGCTGTTGAAAAACTGCCGCGCGCAAGCCACGGCGCACCTGGCACGCTTTCAGCCGGCGGTGGTGGCGAAAAAATACCTGGAGCTGTTCGCAAGCGCCGTTGCGTTTTCAAGAAAAAACGAGCGGGGCTGAGGCCCTGCTTGGGCTTTGGGAGGATGGCGGTACGCTGGCCGGGCTGCGTTTGTCACCCAATCGAATTTCCTGGTTCTCTCCCGACGTTCCGGCCTTTGGTTGAGCGCATGATTTGGGTTTGTCATCCCACGGGAAATCCCTTCGTCCGGGCGTTGCTCCACTCCCTGGAGCGGGCCGGAGAGGATTACCTTTTTTACACAACAATCGCGGTGGACAGCGAGGGCGGCTGGGCGCGCCGGTTGCCGCAGCCCATTCGCCGGGAGTCGTTGCGCCGCGTCTTTCCCGTTCCGCCCGCCCGCCGCCGGCAACGGCCCTGGCGCGAGCTGGGCCGGCTCGGCGCGATGACCTGCCGTCTCCCCTGGCTCATCAGGCATGAGCGGGGCGTCTTTTCGGTGGACGCGGTCTGTCGCGATCTGGACCGGCACGTGGCCCGGGAACTCCGGCGCCACCGCGACGCGGTGGAGGCCGTTTACGCTTACGAAGACGGAGCATTGGAAACGTTTACTGTCGCACGGGAACTGGGTATTCGTTGCTGCTACGAACTGCCGATTGCTTACTGGGAAACGACGCAACGCCTCTTGCGCGAAGAGGCCGTCCGGTGGCCGGCCTGGGAGCCAACTCTGGGAGGGACGCGCGATGCGGCGGAAAAACTGGCGCGCAAAACCCGCGAGCTGGAACTGGCCGACGTGGTGATTTGTCCAAGCAAGTTTGTCTTCGACTCCCTGCCCGAAGCGGTCCGCCAGGGCAAACGTTGCGTGGTGGCGGAATTCGGTTCCGCGCCCACAGTTGAAGCGGACCGGTCCGTGGCGGAAAACTTTTCGCGGCCGCTCCAGGTTTTATTTGCCGGCTCGCTCTCGCAACGCAAGGGGCTGGCCGATTTGTTTGCGGCCATGAACCGGTTGCGGCGGGCGGACATCGAACTGGTGGTCATGGGGTCGCCGGTGGTGCCGCTGGAGTTTTACCGCAACCAATATGCCGGCTTCCGTCATGAGCCGCCCCGGCCGCACCGTGACGTGCTGGCATTGATGCGGCGGTGCGACGTGCTGGCCTTGCCCTCGATTGTGGAAGGCCGCGCGCTGGTGCAACAGGAGGCGATGAGCAGCGGCCTGCCGCTGGTGGTGACGCCCAACGCGGGCGGGGAGGATTTGATCGAGGAGGGAGAGACCGGTTTTCTCGTGCCCATCCGCCGGCCCGATTTGCTGGCGGAAAAACTGGCGTGGTTCGCCGACCATCGCGCCCGTCTGCCGGAAATGGGCCGGTGCGCGCGGCGCAAAGCCGCAGAATACACCTGGGAAAAATACGGGCAGAAGATTGTCCGCCTCCTGCAAAACCGCGCGCCGGCCGGGCGCGCCGATGCGCCAACGCCGATTTGATACAGATCCATGTGGGCGATGAACAATCTGAAGCGGCTGGTCTGGCTGTATTTCATCCTGTTGCTCAGCGAAGGCGCGCTGCGCAAATGGTTCCTGCCCGGCCTGGCGACGCCGTTGCTGTTGGTGCGCGACCCGGTGGTGATCGCGCTGTATGCGCTGGCGTTCCACGCCGGGGTGTTTCCGAAAAACCAGTTTATCAACGCCCTGATCGTGCTCGTGTTTTTGTCGCTGCCCCTGGGATTGCTCCAGGTTTCCGCGGACAAGACCACGCTGACGGTGATGTTTTTCGGGTTGCGGACCAACTTTCTGCACGTGCCGCTGATTTTTCTGTTGCCCAAAATATTAAGCCCGGAGGACGTGCGGCGCCTGGGTCAGTGGGTCTTGATCCTCGCCCTGCCGATGGCCGTGTTGATGCTGGTGCAATTCCAGTCGCCGCCCGCGGCCCGGATCAACGCAGCGATCGGCGACGGCCTGCAACTCCAATCAGCGCTGGGCCGCATCCGGCCGCCCGGCACTTTTTCGTTCATCACGGGCGCGGTTGATTTTTACGCGCTGGTGACCGCCTTTTTCACCTACAGCCTGACGGCAAAGCGGACTTATCCGAAACTGTTGATCGTCGCGGTCGGGCTGGGATTGGTCACGGCAGTGGCGGTGTCGGGCAGCCGGTCGGCGTTGTTGGCTTCGTTGGTGGTGTTTGCGATGTTTTTCCTGGGGCTGATCTTCACGCGCCGTCTGGCCAGCGGCCTGACCAATCTGGCGGTCCTGGGACTGGTGATTCTGGCGGTGGTCAGCCACACGGCCTTGCTCAATGAAGGCATCGAGACGTTCAAAGCCCGCTGGGCGCTGGCCAGCCAGTTCGAAGCGCAATCCGGGGGCATCGGCGGCCGGTATTTCGGCGATCTGATCCGGCCGTTTTTGGTCCTCGACCGCGTCCCGCTGCTGGGCTACGGGATCGGCTGCGGGACCAATGTGGGGGCGCAACTGCTGGCCGGCAGTGCCTCCTCGTTTCTGCTTTCCGAAAGCGAGTGGGGCCGTCTGATTTATGAAGGCGGCCCGTTGGTCGGCACCTTGTGCATTCTGTTCCGGGTCGCGCTGGCGGTGTGGCTGGGTGCACAGTGCGTCCTGGCAGCTCGGGCGGGGAACATCCTGCCGTTGCTCTTGTTCGGCGCGTGCGCGACCAACGTTCTCAGCGGCCAGTTCGGTCCGGCGACGAGCCTGGGCTTCACAGTTTTCGTGGGCGGGCTTTGTCTGGCCGCGATACCACCGCCCGGCGCACAGGTCAAAACCGCGGCCGCCGGCGGCGGCGCTGGCCGAAAGCCGCGCTGGCCACGTCTCCGCCGAAACAAACCCAATGCCGTCCAGCCCGTGGCGGCGCAGGCCAGTGATCACCCTGCTCCGGGGATGGAATGAAAATTTTGCTGGTGGGCAATTACGAAACCGACGGCCAGGAAAGCATGCGACGCTTCGCCGAGTGTCTCCGACGGGAGCTGCCCCGGCACGGCGTGGCAGTGGAGTTGCTCCGTCCGGAGCCGTTTCTGGGCCGCTTGAAAAAATCGGGCCACGGCCTGGGCAAGTGGCTGGGGTACTTCGACAAATTTGTGCTGTTCCCTTTGCGCTTGCGCCGGGCCGCGGTCGCGGGCGGCGCCGATGTGGTCCACATCTGCGACCATTCCAACGCGATGTATGTCGGCTTTTTGCCCGGAGACAAACACCTGGTCACCTGCCATGATCTGCTCGCCGTGCGCGGCGCGCTCGGCGAGGACACCGATTGTCCCGCGTCGTGGACCGGAAAAAGATTGCAACACTGGATTTTACGCGGCTTGAAAAAAAGTGGCCTGGTCGTCTGCGATTCGACTGCCACGCGCAATGATCTGGTGCGGCTTTCCGGCGGGCGCGCGCGACGGCCCCCCCAGGTGGTGTTGCTGGGTTTGAACCAGCCCTTTCGCCGGCTTTCCACCGCCGGGGCGGAGGCGCGACTGGCCGCCTTGCCGCGGCTGCGTCCGCCTTTTCTGCTGACGGTTGGCTCGAACTTGCGCCGCAAAAACCGCGCGGCGGCGTTGCGCGTGATGGGCCGCCTCAAAGACCGCTGGCCGGGGCAGATTGTTTTTGCCGGTGAAGGGTTGACCGCGGAACTGAGGCAAATGAAAGACGATCTCGGTTTGGGTGAACGGGTGGTGGAAGCGGAGCGGCCGGGCCACGAATTGCTCGAAGCGTTGTATAATGGCGCGCACGCCCTGTTGTATCCGTCACGCTTTGAAGGCTTCGGCTGGCCCATCATCGAAGCGCAGGCGTGCGGTTGCCCGGTGATTTGCAGTGACCGCACTTCGCTGCCGGAAGTGGCCGGGACGGGCGCGCTGATCCGGCCAGTGGAGGACGAGGAAGGTTTCGCCGCCGATGTGCTCAGTCTGTTGGATCCCGCCCGGCGCGCGACCCTGATTGAGAGGGGACTGGAAAACGCCGCCCGCTTCACGACGGAGCGGATGGTCGGGGGCTACGTGCAGGTTTACCGCCAGTTGTGCGCCGCGTGATTAAAAACGTGGTGAGTCTGTTGAGCTTGCTGCTCCCGTGGCCGCTGCGGCGCCGGCTGCTGCGGGCCGCCTTCGGCTACGAATTGCATCCGACCAGCCGCCTGGGCTTCGCGTGGATATTTCCCAAACGGCTGGTGATGGAAGCGCAGACTCGCATCGGCCACCTGACCGTGTGCAAAGGACTGGATCTGCTCCATCTCAAGGCGAACAGCCTGATCGGACGCGGCAACTGGATCACCGGGTTTCCTTCGGACAACAAGCTGTTCTTCGCCCACCAGGCAGGCCGCCGGCCGCAACTGGTCCTCGGCGAACACGCCGCCATCACCCACCGGCATCTGCTTGATTGCACCGACACGGTGAGCATCGGCAAATTCACCACCGTCGCCGGGTTCCGGTCGCAAATGGTGACCCACAGCATTGACCTGGAGCACAACCGGCAGTCGGCCGCTCCGATCACGATCGGGGAGTATTGTTTTGTGGGCACCAACTGCGTGCTGCTGGGCGGCAGCGCGTTGCCCGATTTTTCGGTGCTGGGCGCAAAATCGTTGTTGAACAAACCTCACACTCAGACGCACCAGCTTTACGCCGGCGTGCCCGCCCGGCCGGTCAAGCCACTGCCGGCGGACCTCGCCTATTTCAAACGCGCCGCCGGGTTCGTGTTCTAAATCCGACCGTGCGCATTTTGAATGTCATCCGCTCCCTTGATCCCGCCAGCGGCGGCCCGATTGAAGCGGTGAAACAATTCGGCGGCGCCCGCGTGATGCGCGAACACACGTTCGAAGTGGCCAGCCTCGATGCGCCGGACAATCCCTGGCGCAACGCGCTCCCGTTCGCGGCCCACGGCCTGGGCCGGCCGCGCCAACGTCATTATGGTTACTCGGAAACGCTCGTGCCGTGGCTCCGGCAAAATGCGCCGCGTTTCGACGCCGTCCTCGCGCACGGCCTTTGGCAGTACGGCAGCCTGGGCGTCTGGCGCGCGCTGCGCGGCCGGCGCCCGTCCTATTTTATTTTCCCGCACGGCATGCTCGATCCGTGGTTCAAGCGGACCTATCCGATCAAGCATTTGAAAAAATGGTTTTACTGGCCATGGGCCGAGTATCGGGTGTTGGGCGACGCGCGGACGGTTTTTTTCACCTGCGAAGAAGAGCGCATGCTGGCGCGACAATCCTTCTGGCTCTACCGCGCCCGCGAAAAAGTCGTCAACCTCGGCACCGCGGAGCCGCCCGGCAATGCGGCGGAGCAGCGCGAACTTTTCTGGAAACAATTCCCGCCACTGCGCGACCGCCGACTGGTGCTGTTCCTGGGCCGGATTCACGAGAAGAAGGGATGTGATCTGTTGCTCGAGGCGTTCGCGCAAATCGCGGCCAGGGACCCCGCGCTGCATCTGGTGATGGCCGGCCCCGATCAGATGGGCTGGCAGCGGCGCCTGGAGGAACGGAGCCGCCAACTGGGCATCGCCCCGCGCGTCACGTGGCCGGGAATGTTGTCGGGCGACCTCAAATGGGGGGCGCTTCACGCAGCGGAGGTTTTTGTCCTGCCGTCGCACCAGGAAAATTTTGGCCTGGCGGTGATCGAGGCGCTGGCGTGCGGCCTGCCTGTGCTGATTTCAAACCGGGTCAACATCTGGCGCGAAATCGAGGCGGACGCCGCGGGTCTGGTGGCCGAGGACACGCTGGCGGGAACCGCGAGTTTGCTGGAGCGCTGGTTGAACCTTTCGCCGGCCCAGCGCCGGCAACAGCGGGAAAGCGCGCGCGGTTCGTTTTGCGCGCGGTTTGAAATCAACCGCGCCGGCGAAGCTCTGCTCGCCGCGCTGCAAGCAACCGGGGCGGGAAACCCATGATGAACGTCCCCGTCTCCATTCTGGTTCCGATCAAAAACGAAGCGGCCAGCCTTCCGCGCTGCCTGAAGTCCGTGGCGTGGGCGGACGAAATTTTCGTGGTGGACTCGCAAAGCACGGACGTGTCGTGCGCCATCGCCGAGGCGCACGGCGCGAAGGTCGTACAGTTCCAGTTCAACGGCACCTGGCCGAAGAAAAAGAACTGGGCACTCGAGAACCTGCCATTCCGGCACGCATGGGTTTTCATTCTGGACGCTGATGAAGCCCTGCCGCCGGAGGCGGAGGCGGAGTTCCGCGCCATTGTCACTAATCCCAGTGAACCGAACACAGGTTACTGGATCAATCGCCGTTTCCTGTTCCTGGGCCGCTGGCTGCGGCACGCCTACTATCCGAACTGGAACCTGCGCCTGTTCAAACACCGGCTCGGCCGTTACGAGAAGCTCACCGGGGCGGACACCCGCAGCGGCGACAACGAAGTGCACGAGCACATCGTCGTGCAGGGCCAGACCGGCCATCTGAAATCCGAGATGGACCACTACGCTTTTCCCTCGGTCGAAGTCTTTGTGGAAAAGCACAACCGCTACTCCAACTGGGAGGCGCGCGTGGCGCTGGACCGTTATCTGCGCCACAGCGACGCGCGGCTGCAAAGCGGCGCCGTGGGCTGGCGGCGGCGGCTCCGGGCGTGGTCGCAAGTTTTGCCCTGCCGCCCGCTGCTGCGCTTTCTTTACGTTTACCTGTGGCAAAAAGGATTTCTCGACGGCCGGGAAGGCTATTACTTCGCCCGGCTGCACGCCGCTTATGAATTTCTCTGCGTGGCCAAGACGTACGAGTTGAAAAAAGCGCAAAAGCAGACCGCCCGATGTCCCCTATGAAAATCACGGTCTGGGGAATCAATTACGCGCCGGAACTGACCGGCATCGCGCCCTACAACACCGTGCTGTGCAAATTTCTCCGCGCCCAGGGCCATGAGGCGCGCATGGTCACGGCGTTTCCTTATTATCCGGCCTGGCGAAAGATTCCCGGCGACGGCGGGCGGCTTTACCGCACGGACGAAATGGAAGGGGTGCCGGTGCATCGTTGCTGGCATTACGTGCCGGCCCGCCTCTCCACGTTCAAACGCATCCTGCACGAAGGCTCGTTCGTGGCCACGTCGTGGCTGCGGCTGCTGACGCTGCCGCGCCCGGATGTGCTGGTGGTTGTGTCGCCGCCGTTGTTGCTCGGCGCGGCCGCGTGGGCACTGGGGTGGCTGAAACGTTGTCCGTTCGTGTTTCACGTGCAGGACTTGCAACCCGACGCGGCGGCTGGCCTGGTCATGTTGAACGAAGGCTGGTTGCTGCGCAGCTTGTACTGGCTCGAAGAACTGGCCTACCGGAAAGCGCGCCGGGTCAGCGGCATCATGCACGCCATGCTTGACGCCTTCCGCCGGCACGGGGTCGCTGAGGAGAAAGTGTTTTTTTTTCCCAACGGCGTGACACTGCCGTCCGCCGGTGAGCTTCCGGCGCGCCATCAGTTTCGTCAGCGGCACGGATTTGGGGCGGAGGATTTTCTGGTGGTTTACTCCGGCAACCTGGGCGTCAAACAGGGCCTGGAAGTTTTGATTGAAGCGGCGCGGCTGCTGAAAGACCCGCGCGTGCGCATCCTCCTCGGCGGCGACGGTGCCCGGCGCGAGGCACTCGCGAAGCAGGTCGCGCACTATCAACTCGCCAACGTGCGGTTGCTGCCGCTGCAACCCGAAGCGCACTATCGCGAGATGCTGGCCGATGCCGACCTGTGCGTCATCACGCAGCAGCGCGGTTCGGGCCGCTATTTTTTTCCCAGCAAACTGATGACCACGCTGGCCTTTGCCCGGCCGGTGTTGTCCGTGACCGATGCGGACAGCGAACTGGCCCGGTCGGTGAATGCCGGGGGCTTCGGTGTCAATATCGAGCCGGGCCACGCCGGGAAACTGGCGGCGCAAATTGAATCGCTGGCACGCCAGCCAGCCGTGCTGGCCGAGTGGGGGCGCGCGGGGCGGCGTTACGTCGGGCAGTTCGATTTTTCGGTCGTGCTGCGCGACTTCGAGCAGGCTTTGCAGCAGGCGGCCCGTCCGCAGGCTGCACCCGGCCCTGTCGCGTCCAAGGTGCAACACGCGCCGAAATAATTTTCAACCGCAACGACAACGCCCGGTGCGAGGAGGATTCCTGTCCGCGCACCGGGCGTTGTCGTTGCGGTGTTGAGCAGGCCGGGCGCCCGTCAGGCAACTTGATCAGTAGGCGGATTTGGGCGGGAAGATCATTTGCCAGGCAGTTTGCACGATGATCGCGAGATCCAAACCCAACGACCAGTGTTCGAGGTAATGAATGTCCAGACGGATGCGGCCAATCAAATCCCCCTCACTCCGCATTTCGCCCCGGTAACCGCGCACTTGCGCCAGCCCGGTGATGCCCGGCTTCACGAAAGCGCGCACGTGGTAATTGTTCATCACGGTGGCGAACTCGTGGTTGTGCTCGATGAGATGGGGGCGCGGGCCGACGACGCTCATTTCTCCGTGCAGCACGTTCCAGAACTGCGGCAACTCGTCGAGGCTGAACCGGCGAAAGAACCGCGCGGCTGGATACACCCGCTCGTCGTTGGCCATGGCTTGCTGTCCGAGATCGGGATTCGCGCGCATGGTCCGGAATTTCAGGATTTTGAAGCGCCGGTTTTGCAGCCCCGCACGAAGTTGCGAGTGAAGCAAAGGGCCGGGAGACTGCAACAGCTGGAAGAGGGCGACCAGCGCGGTCATGATCGGCACGACCAGGACCAGCACGAGAACAGAAAGGACAATGTCCATCGTGCGTTTGAGAAGGCGGTTGAAAGGGTTTTCCAGCGGCTCCTCGCGCAGTCCGAAAAAGAGCAGGCCGTCATCGTCGAAATAGGTAATGGGATGCCGGAAGCGGGCTTCCAGATCGCTTAAGACCAGCAGGCGCACACCCAGCTGTTCGCAACTGTTGATCAGCGATTGGATGATGTGGGGAAACATCGGGAACTCCACGATGATGACCTGAGCCACGTCGTACTCCCGAACCACCCGCTCCAGATCGTCCGTTCCGCCCAGCACGCGGATTCCCTCGACCGATCCCGCCGCTTCCTCGTCGGTGAGCAGGCCGATGGTCAGAATGCCCAGGTCGGCTTTGCGGATAAGCCAGTTTTTGAGCACCGCGATCCGGTCGCCGGGTCCCACCAGCAACGTCCGCTCCTGCCGGATGCCGCGAAAGGTCGCGTGCGCCAGCAGCGGGGGGAGATAACAACTGGAAACATACAACAGCACGAAGAGGACCGGTAAAAAGCTGAACAGAAACAGCCGCGACATGCCCTGGTCCTTGGTCACCACCAGATAAATAATCAGGACCACCGCAACAAACAAAGTCTGTTCGAGGGCGATGCGCTGGTTTTTTAACCGGCTTTTTTGGAGGAATTTGGAATCTTTGTTCAGCCGCCGGAAGGCTTCGATCACCAGCGCCACGTACATGACGATGCAATAAATCTCATACCGCTTCACGTCCGGGACCGGGGCGTAAAGAAGGTCAATCACCAGAAAATGAAGCCAATAAACGAACAGAACCAGCGTCAACTGGGAAAACACAAACAAACTGTTTAACCCGCGTATTCGCTGGGAAATCATAAGAATCCGTGGCGGCCCGGCCCAGGAGGCGAAAGCCGGGCAAAACCCCTTAAACCGCCTGATCTTTCGCGCGGTTCATCATGACAGCCTTCCAAGGTAAGCAGGGCGTCGCGCCAAAAGCAAACCCAACTTCACTCACTTGACCGACAGCTCCTGGCGGATGTTGAACTTCTGGATGCGTTTGCGCAGCGTCGCCCGCGTGATGCCCAGCAGCCGGGCTGCCTGCACCTGGTTGCCCTGCGTCTCCCCCAGCGCGTAGATGATCAGCTCCCGCTCCACGGCCGGCAGCAGTTTGAGCCGGCTCTCCTGGCGCGCCCACCGAAAAAGCGTCTGACAGACGCCCTTCACGTCCACCCGGCCGTCGGCCATGGCGGGACCGGTCAGCGCCGCGCGGGCGGCCGGGGCGGCGGTTTCCGGGGCGCGCGCCGGCGAACTCATCTCCGGGGGCAGATCGCCGGGCAGGAGAGCGGCGCCCTTGGCCACAACCAACGCGCGCTGCAGGATGTTTTCCAACTCGCGCACGTTCCCCGGCCAGGCGTGTTGTTCCAGCGCGGCCAGGGCCGCTGGGGAAATGGATTTGGGCGGCTGCTGCTGTTGCCCGGCGAATTTTTTCAGAAAATAATTCACCAGCAGCCGGATGTCTTCCCGCCGTTCACGCAAGGGCGGCAGTTCCACGCGCACGACGTTCAGCCGGTAGAAAAGGTCCTCGCGAAACTCGCGCGCGGCCACCGCCTGTTCCAGCGGCTTGTGGGTTGCGGCGATGATGCGCACGTCCACCTGGAGGGGCTGGTTGCCGCCCACCCGCTCGAAAGTGCCGGACTGCAGCACGCGCAGGATTTTGGTCTGTGTGGCCGGCGACATGTCGCCGATTTCGTCCAGGAAAAGCGTGCCGTGATTGCCTTGCTCGAACTTGCCGATGCGCTGGGCGGTGGCGCCGGTGAAGGCCCCGCGTTCGTGGCCGAAGAGTTCGCTTTCCAACAGGCTTTCCGGAATGGCGGCGCAGTTGATCGCCATGAACAGTTGCGCGGCGCGTTTGCTGTGGCTGTAGATCGCGCGCGCCACCAGTTCCTTGCCCGTGCCGCTTTCACCGGTGATCAACGCCGTGGCGTCCGAGGCCGCGAGTTGGCCGATGAGTTTGAAAACGTTTTGCATGGCCTCGCTGCGCCCGACGATCCCCAGGTCGTAGTCCTCGGATTCAAGCAGCGGCTGGTAGGAGACGACCTGTTTCATGTCGCGCGCGGCTTTGAGCGCGGCGGCAACGATCTGTTTGAGCTTGGGCACGTCGAAGGGCTTGAGCAGGTAGTCGTAGGCGCCCAGCTTCATCGCCTCGATGGCCGTCTGCGTCGTGCCGTAGGCGGTCATCATGATGACCGGCAGCCGGGCGTCGGTCTGCCGCAGGCGGCGCAGCGTTTCCATCCCGTTGATGCCGCCCATGCGCACGTCCATGATGACCAGGTCGGGCTTCAAGCGGGGAATGAGATCAAGGCCCTCTTCGCCGCTGGCCGCCGTGGTCAGCTCGATCTCCGGCGAATCAAAAATCCGCCGGAACGAGTATTGCACGTCCGCTTCGTCGTCAATCAGCAGCAATTTGTCCATGCGTCATCTTTCCACCGCAGGGAGAATAATCCGACGGCGGCCGTTTGGCAGCGATTTTCTTTGCCCGTGGTTTGGAGTTCCAGCTTGAGCTTGTCCGGGCGCACGCTGAAGCAGTGACTATTCAATCCAACCGCGAATGGACACGAATAGACCTGGCGCGGCTGACGCAGGAACCACCGACGAGAGCCGCAAAAGAACGCAAAGAACGCAGAGATGCAACTTCTTGTCTTTGTGTTCTTTCGCGGCCAATTCTTTGCCAAAAAAACAAAGACTTGCATGATTGTAGTACGAATTCGGAATCAGACACGCATTTCACTGATGGACACGGATGAAAAAATCAATCCGTGCAAATTCGTGAAATCCGTGTCTCAGCATTCGTATCTATTCTTGTCCCTTCTTGGTTTTCGACCACACCGACACGCTCAAGCGTGAACTCCAAACGTCCTTTGACGGCTTGTTTGGTGTTTGAGATTTGGAGCTTCTCTGGTGCTTGGAGGTTGGAGCTTGGTGCTTCTCTCATCCCGTGCTCAGAGTTTGGAGTCCAGCCTTCAGGCTGTTCCCGGAGCACGCTGAAGCGTGAACTCCAAACGCCGCTTTAATGCTTTGAAAAAACAGTGTTCCGCAAAATACTTGCCACATGACGACCAAACGCCGCGCAACGAAAGCGCCCTTGCTGCTCGGCATCGAAGGCGGCGGCACCCGCACGGTGGCCTTGCTCGCCGATGCCGGCGGGCGCCTGCTTCAACGCGCCGAATTCGGCCCGGCCAATTTGCGCTTTCTGAGCGACGGACAACTGGTCCGGCATTTGCGCGCGATTCGCTCCGCCTTCGCAAGACCCGCCGCGGTCGCCATCGGGCTGGCCGGTGCACGCGGCGAGAAAGAATGGTGGCGCATCCGCCAGGCCGCCGCCCGCGTCTGGCCCAAAACCCCGTGTGTCGCAACAAACGATCTCGAAACCGCGCTCGCCGCCGCGGACCCGCATGTTTGGAGTCCCGCCTTCAGGTGGCGCACCGGCCGAAAACCGCCTAAAGGCGGGACTCCGAACACTCCGCCCTCCGCCAACTCAACACTCAACACTCATCACTCAACACTTCCGCACGTCCTCGTCCTGAGCGGCACCGGCTCATGCTTTTATGGCCGCGCGCCGGACGGCAAAACGTTGCAGGTCGGCGGCTGGGGCCATTTGCTCGGCGACAAAGGCAGCGGCTACGAAATCGGCCTGCGCGCGCTCAAAGCGGTGGTCTATTACCTGGACCGCGACGGCGAGTGGTCGCGTCTCGGCCAGCAGATTCTGCGCGCGCAGCAATTGAACGAGCCGCAGGATTTGATCGAGTGGGCGCAGAGCGCGGCCAAGGCGGACATCGCCGCGCTAACCGAAGAAGTTTTCCGGGCCTCAGCGAGACGCGATAAAATCGCCACGGACATACTCGCGAGCGCGGCGCACAGCCTGGCCAAAGACGCAGCCAGTTGCGCGCGGCGCATCGTCAATGCGGGCGCGCCGGTGCAGTTTGTTCTGGCCGGCAGCGTGTTGCTCAAACAATCCCGCTTCGCCCGCCAGGTGACGCGCAAGCTCAAGCAGCTTTGGCCCGGAGCCATCGTCACGCCCTTGAAACGCGAGAGCGTGTGGGGAGCCGTCGCGCTGGCGGGAAAGCATTCAGTAATCAGTGATCAGTGTTCGGTAATCAGTGGTCAGCCATCGAGTGGCGAACAAACTGATCACTGGAAACTGATTACTGATCACTTCCCCAAAACCACTGCGCTTTCCCCCACCGAACAACGCCACCCGCTCTCAATGAACCTCGACCGCCTGCCGCTCGCGCAGGCCATCGCGCTGATGCTGCGCGAGGATGAAAAAATCCCGCTGGCGCTGCTGGCCGAACGCAAAAAAATCGAGCGCGCCGTGCGGCTGATCGCGCGAGCCTTCAAGCGCGACGGCCGGCTGTTTTACGTGGGTGCGGGCACCAGCGGCCGGCTGGGCATCCTGGACGCGAGTGAATGTCCCCCGACTTTCCGCGCGCCGCCGGAAATGGTCCAGGGCATCATCGCCGGCGGTGCGCGGGCCATCACCACAGGCGTCGAGGGCGCCGAGGACGACGCCGGGGCCGGAGCACGAGCGATCCAATTCCGCGGCGTGACGAAGCGCGATGTGGTCGTGGGCATCGCGGCCAGCGGACGGACGCCGTTCGTGCTGGGCGCGCTGGAGGCGGCGAAGCGGCGCGGCGCGGCGACGGTCCTGATTTGTTTCAATCCACGCGTCGTTCTTCCGCGCGCTGCCCGGCCGTCGCTCCTGATCGCGCCCGACATCGGGCCGGAGATATTGACCGGCTCGACGCGGCTGAAGGCGGGCACGGCAACCAAACTCCTGCTGAACATTTTCACCACGCTGGCGATGGTGCGGACCGGCAAGGTGCTGGGCAACTTGATGGCGGACCTGAATCCTTCGAACGTGAAGCTGCGCGACCGTGCGGTCCGCATCGTGCAGGAACTCACCGGCGCGAACGGCGACACGGCCAGGGCGGCGCTGGAGAAGTCGGGTTGGGTGGTGAAAAAAGCGGTGGCGCGGCTCGGGCGCCGGTAGGGATATGATTCGGGCCGGGGTTTAGCGGGCGCACTCAGCTTTTGAGTGGTCTCATTAACACCCTGCTTTAGCCCATGGGCGTCAGGCTAAGGTTTGGCGCGTAGCTTGCGTAACTGCTTGGGTTTAACGCGGGAGAAGATGAGCGTGTTTTTATCCTCCACCATCCACTGGAACGCCTCGCCTTTTTCGATGGTCAAAGCCTCCGCCATGACCACGGGCAGATTGACGTAATAAGATCGGTTCGTGGGGCGTTCTCCTTTCTGCACTTTGACGAGGTATCCCATAAGAGCTGCGATGTTACCGTAATTAGCCCATCTATCTTCTACGAGCGACGCCAGGATCGCCAGAACTTCTCCCAACAAGTGGCCACCTTGATGAAAGGCTTAGCCTGACGCCCATGAGCTCAAGCTGGGTGTTAATGAGAGCGGCTTTGGGCATGTCCTGAAACTGAGAGGTGACCGGTTTACCTTCCGCCCCGGTTAATAATCTTGACCTTGCCATGATGGCCCTCCTATCTTGGCCGGGTTAGGCAAATTCATGTTTGAGCAATTCAAAGGCCTGTTTTCCAACGACATCGGGATTGATCTCGGAACCGCAAATTGCCTTGTTTACGTTCGTGACAAGGGAATTGTTCTGCGCGAACCTTCCGTAGTCGCCATCCAGGCGGGGACCACTGAGGTGTTGGCCGTGGGCGAAGAAGCCAAGCGCATGCTGGGTCGCACCCCGGGCAACATCGTGGCCATCCGGCCCATGAAAGACGGGGTCATCGCCGATTTTGAAATCACCGAGGCGATGCTGCGGCACTTCATCCAGAAAGTGCATCACCGCAAGCTCATTGCGCCCCGCGTTGTCGTGGCGGTCCCCTCGGGGATCACGGAAGTGGAAAAACGGGCCGTCAAGGATTCGGCCACGCACGCCGGCGCGCGCGAGGTTTATTTGATCGAGCAGCCGATGGCTTCGGCCATCGGCGTGGGTCTGCCGGTGCATGAACCCGCGGGCAACATGATCGTGGATATCGGCGGCGGCACTTGCGAGATCGCCATTATTTCGCTGGCCGGCATCGTATTCAGCCGGAGTCTGCGCGTGGGCGGCGACGAGTTCGACGAGACGATAGTGGCGCACATGAAACGGGCCTACAATCTGATGATAGGCGAACGCACTGCGGAAGAGATCAAGATCCGGGTCGGTTCCGCGTTCCCGATGGAACAAGAGTTAACGATGGAAGTCAAAGGCCGCGATTTGAGCGCGGGGTTGCCGAAAACCCTGACCATTCGCTCCGAAGAAATTCGCGAAGCTTTGAAAGAGCCTCTTTCCAGCATTTTGGAGTCCATCCGCATCACCCTCGAACGTTGCCCGCCGGAATTGTCCGCGGATCTCGTGGACCGCGGCATTGTCATTGCCGGCGGCGGCGCGTTATTGCGAGGCATTGACCGGCTGGTGGCCGAGGAAACCGGCCTGCCGGTCCACATTGCGGATGACCCCTTGAGCGCCGTGGCCGAAGGCACCGGCCGCGTGCTGCAAGAACTCCAATTTCTCAAACGAGTGACTTCCTCCAACAAGCACTGACCGCCTTGTTCCCGCCGGCTGCGTTCGCCCCGGATCGTGTCGGGGTGAAACAATGTTAAACAGGCCGCAATACATCGCCTTGAGCCTGGTGCTCTTGCTGGTGCTGATTGTCCTCAATCTGCCCTCGCAAACTTCCGCCCGCGTCAAACTGGCCATCGGCAGCCTGTTCCTGCCCCTCTTCGGCCTGGCCGGTTCCGCGCAACAGCTCACTGAAAAAACCGGCAACGCCATCGTGCCCCGCTCGGTCCTGCAACGACAGGCCGAACAACTGCAAACCGAAAACCAGCAGTTGCGGTTGCGCGCCGCGCAAAGCGAAGGCGTCTGGCAGGAAAACAACCGGTTGCGCGCCCTGCTCAGCTTCCAAAAAAATACCCCCTGGAAACTCAAGCTCGCCCGCGTGCTCAGCCGCGACCCAGCCAATTGGTGGCGCACGATTCAGATTGATCTGGGCAACCGCGACGGCATCCGCGCCGACCTGCCGGTGCTCACGGCCGAAGGACTCGTTGGCCGCGTCTCCGCCGTCGCCTTCGGCCACGCGCAAGTCGTGCTCGTGGGCGATCACAACTGCCGCGTCGCCGCGCTGGTACAGGAGACGCGCGACAACGGCATCATCGCGCCCGGCTCCCCCACCACGCTCGACCCGGCGATCGTGGAGTTGTCCTACCTGGCGCGCGCCAGTTTGTTAAAGCCCGGACAAAAAGTGCTCACCAGCGGACTGGGCGGCATTTTTCCAAAAGGCATCCCGATTGGCGAAATCGTGGACGTGCGCCCGGCCGGCTACGGCCTCTTCACCGAGGCGCGCGTCAAACTGGCGGTCAACTTGGACCGCTTGGAAGAAGTCTGGGTGATGCTGCCATGAACCCGCTCAACTCCCTCGCCATTCTGCTGGCCGCTTTCCTGGCGGTGTACCTGGAAGCGGCTTTCAGCGGCTTGCGCAACTTTCTCGGCGCGCAAATTGACCTGCTGCCCGCGCTGATGGTCTATGCCAGTTTATATTCCGACCTGGTAACGCTCACGCTGCTGGCCGTGCTGGGCGGCTTGTGGTTCGACGCTCTCTCGGCCAATCCGCTCGGCATCAGTGTGCTGCCGCTCTTCGCCATCGGCTTTTTGATTTTCGGGGGCCGCGATCTCGTGTTGCGAGAGCAACCGTACGCGCAATTCGCTTTCGGCCTGGCCGCCAGCGCCACCGCGCCACTCCTCACCCTGCTGCTGTTGTTCGGGGCCGGGGAAAATCCGCTCGTGGGCTGGCGCTCGCTCTGGCAATGGGTGGTGATGGCGCTGGGCGGCGCCGTCGTCACGCCGGCCTTCACAGTCCTGTTCAACGGGTTCCATCGCGCCTTCAGCTATCAACGCCCCGGACAATCCAGTTTCCGGCCCGACCGCGAAATCAAACGAGGCCGCCGGTGACAATGACGAATGCCATCTCTCGAACGACCCACCGCGGCCCCTTCGCCTGGCGCGGCCGGCCGGGCTGTTCCGACTCTTCAGTCGCATTTCGCAACGCGAAATTCTAAATTGCCCGATGCTCATCATTGACCAGCTGAAAAAGAGCGACGACAAGCTGCGGCTGCTGGCGATCGGCGTCCTGGGCGGCCTGGGCATCCTGCTGGCGGGGCTGTGGTATGTGCAGGTCGTCGCCTCCCGCCATTTCAAGGAGAACCTCCGCAACCAATCCTTCCGCACGATCCGGATGCCCGCCGCGCGCGGAAAAATCCTCGACCGCAACGGCGCGGTACTGGCGGAAAACCAGCCCAGCTACAACATCAATCTCTACCTGGACGAACTGCGCGACCGCTTCCAGCAGCGCTATCAGCAGGCGCGTCTGCAGAAGGTCGAGGAACTCCGCGGCGGTTTGGCGGCGGGAAACGCCGACGCGCGCCCCGTGAAACTATCCGCCGCCCAGATCACCGAACTGGCCCGGCTCTCCCGTTTTCTCGTGGTCAGCAACACGGTGCAGCAAGTCAGCCAGGTGTTGCACCAGTCCATCGCACTGGATGCCGATCGCTTTCACCGGCATTACACCAACCGCCTGGCCTTGCCGCTCACGGTGCTGGCCAACCTGAACTTTCAGCAAATCGCCTTCTTCCAGGAACAATCCGCCAGCACCCCGGGCCTGGATCTCGAAGTCCTGCCCGTCCGCGTGTACCCGCACAAAACTGCCGCCGCCCATGTGCTCGGCTTTTTGCGGCGCGACGACAGCTCGATGCTCGACGAAGACGCCTCGTTCAATTATCGCCTGCCCGACTACAAAGGCGTCGTCGGCATCGAAGCCGCCTTCGATCAAGACCTGCACGGCAAGGCCGGCGTGAAGTCCGTTCTGGTCAACAACCTCGGCTACCGCCAGTCCGAAAATGTCTGGGCACCGGCCGAGCCGGGCAAAAACATCGTCCTCACTCTCGATCTGCGTCTGCAACAGGCCGCCGAAGCCGCCCTGCGCAGTGCGGCCGCTGACGTGCGTGGTGCCGTCGTGGTCCTGGACGGCCACAACGGCGACCTCCTGGCGCTGGTTTCCGCCCCGGCGTTTGATCCCAACGATTTTGTTCCGGGCGTCAACGCGGCCGAATGGCAGCGGCTCAACGATCCGCAACATCGTCCGATGGTCAACCGCGCAACGAAGGAAATCTACGCGCCCGGCTCGATCTTCAAGATTGTCACCGCGCTGGCCGCCTTGGAAACGGGCCTCGACGTTCACGAAAAGTTCAACAACCTCGGTGTTTATATGGTCGGCAAGCGGCCCATCAAAGACACGGCCGAGCCGGGCGATTACGATTTTCGCCGCGCCTTCAAGCGCTCCAGCAATTCCTACTTCATCCACCACGGCCTCAAAGCCGGCATTGATGAAATCCTCAAAATCGGCGCCCGCCTGCATCTGGGCGAGAAAGCCGCCGTCCCGTTGTTCCAGGAAAGCGCCGGCATCTTTCCCACGCGCGCCTGGCAGAAGCGCGAGCGCGGCGGCGCGTGGTTCGACGGCGACACCGCCAACCTTTGCATCGGCCAGGGCGACATCGCCGTGACGCCGGTGCAAATGGCCGTCATGACCGCCGCCATCGCCAATGGCGGAAGAGTGTTCTGGCCGCGCATCGTCGAACGGCTCGAATTCCCGGACCCGTCGGGCGAACAAACGGCGACCCTCTTTCCAACAGGCCGCGTGCGCGACGATCTGGGTGTCCACCCGCGCAGCCTGGAAATTGTCCGCGAAGGGATGTTCGCCGACGTGGATGACCTGGACGGCACCGGCCGGGCAGCGGCGGTCGCCGGCTTGCGGATCGGCGCCAAAACTGGCACCGCGCAGGTGATGCAAGGCCGCAAGGTCGTGGACGACATTACTTGGATCGTTTCGTTTGCTCCGTCCGAAAACCACCTTTATGTCGTCGTGGTGATGGTCGAGAGCGGCCGCTCTGGCGGCGTCACGTGCGCCCCGGTCGCGCAGAAGATTTACAAAGAAATCCAGAAGCTGGAAAGGCAGGCCCGGCCCAAACCTGAAACCCTGGCCGCCAGCCAAAATTAAATGTTTGAGCCTTCCTTGAATCCAAAAGAGCCGCGCGTGGATTGGCCGCTGTGGGTGGCATTGCTTGGCCTGATGGTCATCGGCGCCGCGTTCATTTACAGCGCCACGATGATCAACGAGTCGGCAGCCAGCCTCCCGTGGTATCGCCAGCGTTACGTCATGCAAATGGTCTGGTATGCCGGCGGCGCCATCGCTGCCGGCGCGTTGTGCCTCGTCGCTTATCACAGCCTCGCCCGCTGGTCGCTGGTGGTTTACTGGGGCACCCTGGTGGTGCTGGTGGCCGTGCTGGTGCCGGGAATCGGCTCGGCACGTTACGGCGCGCGGCGCTGGATAGACTTCGGGTTCTTTCAGTTTCAACCCTCCGAATTTGCCAAGCTCACGCTCATCCTGGCCCTGGGTCATTTCCTCAGCCGGCCCGTCGAGGAGTTGCGCCAGCCCGCGGTGTTTGTCCGGGCGCTGGGGATGATCGCCCTGCCCTTCCTGCTGATTCTGAAAGAGCCGGACCTTGGCTCGGCCCTGACGCTGTTGCCGGTCGGGCTGGCAATGATGTTCGTGGCCGGTGTGCCCGCCCGTTTTCTTCGGCGACTGCTGGCCGGCGCGGGCATTTTGATGACCCTGCTGCTGGTGGACATCTTGTTCGCGCCGCCCCAATGGCAGATCAAACTCGAGGACTACCAGCGGCGCCGGTTGCTGGTTTATTTTCATCAGGATTTTGCTCCGCGCCACGCCACGGTCGCGGAGCGGGAGCAGGCGCGCAAGGAACAGCTCAAACATTCCTACAATGTCGAGCAGGCGCTTATCTCTGTCGGGTCGGGCGGACTGACGGGCAAAGGCTGGCGGCAGGGCACGCAAAACGCGCTCGGCTACCTGCCGCGCGCCGTGGCCCACAACGACTTCATCTTCTCGGTTATCGCCGAGGAGAGCGGATTCGTGGGCAGCGTGATCGTCCTCACGCTCTATACCGTGGTGTTGTTCACCGGCCTCCGCGTGGCCGGCCAGGCGCGCGATCGCCTGGGCAAACTGCTGGCCGTGGGGGTCGTGACCCTCTGGTTCAGCCATGTGTTCATCAACATCGGAATGAACATTCGTCTCATGCCGGTGACGGGCATCCCACTGCCGCTCTTGAGTTATGGCGGGTCTTCAGTGCTCTGCTCGTTGATCGCCGCCGGCCTGCTCCAAAACATCCACCTTCATCGAAACACCTAGATATCATGAGTGACCGCAATTTCTCCCGCCGCCGCCGTGGCGGCCATCGCTTCCGCCCCAGCGGCGGGCTTTCCCACAACCCCCAACGCCCCGACCGCGCCGCCAACGAGGCCCGCGCCGGTGCGCTCGGCGAAAAACCCACCGACGATCAGGTCTTCGCCGACGCCCGCCACGAGCAGGAAATCCGTCGCGCCGAAAACCTCGCCGCCGGCCTCCCGCCCGAAGGCCTCCCGCCCGCCGAACCCGAGCCCGCCCAGGAAGGCCAGAAGGACCGCGCCTACCGCGAACCGCGCGCCGCCGACTCTCCGGGCGCGCCGCCCGAATCCGTGGGCGGCGCCACCGCGCCAGTCAAGCCGCCTCAGCCCGGCCTCATCGGCTCGTTGCGGGCCGCCGCGCACAAGGTCATCAGAAAAGTCCAGCGCATCATCCGCCCCGCCCCGAAATCCAACAAGGACGTCATCATCAACGCCGAATCCCTGGAGACGCGCGTGGCCGTGTTGGAGGAAGGACGGCTGGAAGAGTTCACCATCGAGCGCACCAGCGAGGAGCGCCTGGTCGGCAGCATCTTCAAAGGCAAAATCAAAAACCTCGAAGACGGCCTCAAAGCCGCCTTCGTGGACATCGGCTTCGAGAAAAACGCCTTCCTCCATTACTGGGACATCGTGCCGAGCAACCTCGACAGCGGCGTGGAATTCGTCGAGCGCGAAACCAAGAAGCGCGAAAAACCCCGCATCACCCAGCGCGACATCCCGCGGCTCTGCCCGCCGGGCAGCGAGATCATCGTTCAGGTCACCAAAGGCCCCATTGGCACCAAAGGGCCGCGCGTCACCACCCACCTCGCCCTGCCCGGCCGTTACCTCGTGCTGCTCCCCAACTCCGACCAGAGCGGCATCTCGCGCAAAATTGAAAACCAGGAGGAACGCCACCGCCTCAAAAAAATCCTGCGCGGCCTGACCATCCCCGACGGCATGGGGGTCATCATCCGCACCGTCGGCGAAGCCCAGCAGACCCGTTACTTCGTCCGCGACCTCGCGCTGTTGCTGGAAGAGTGGAAGCAAATCCAGGACCGCATCAACCAGCAACCCCTCGCCACCTGCGTCTTCCAGGAACCTGACCTCGTGGAACGGACCGTGCGCGATTTCCTCACCGAAGACGTGGACCGCATCATCCTCGACAACTCGCAGCAATATGACCGCATCCGCGAGATGATCGGGAAAATTTCCAAACGCTCCACCTCCAAGGTCAAGCTCTACAACGAATCGCAGCCCATCTTCGACCGCTTCAACGTCAGCCGCCAGTTGGAGACCGCCTTCTCCCGCCAGGTCCACCTCAAAAGCGGCGGCTACCTCGTCGTGGATGAAACCGAGGCGCTTGTCGCCATTGACGTCAACACCGGCCGGCACAAAGGCGGCAAGGACCAGGAGCAGACCATCTTCAAGGTCAACTGCGAAGCCGCCAATGAAATATGCCGCCAGCTCCGCTTGCGCAACATGGGCGGGCTGATCGTGCTCGACTTCATTGACATGAAATCGCGCCGCGACCAGCAGGCCGTTTGTCAGCGCATCAAGGATGGCTTGCGCCGTGACAAGGCCAAGACCCACATCCTGCCCATCTCGCCGCTCGGCCTGATGGAAATGACCCGCCAGCGCCACACCGAAAGCGTCCACGCCGCCGTTTATGACGATTGCCCGTATTGCAAAGGCCGCGGACGGGTGAAGAGTTCGCTCACCATGAGCGTGGAAATCCAGCGCAAGCTCAACGAAATCCTCAAGAAACGCCAGCGCGATGAAAGCGATTTTCAGCTCCGCATCGTGGTCAACCCCACCGTGTATGAGCGGTTGCGCAAGGAGGACGAGCAACTGGTCGTGGAAATGGAAAAGCGCTATTTCGGCAAGCTCTCCTTCCGGCCCGATCCGGCGTTGCACGCCGAACAATTCAAAATCATCAATGTCGCCACCAACGAAGAACTCGCCAGTGTGGGCGGGTAAACCGGCAAAACAAGTATTGTACGCCAACACAAAATGAAGCCCGCCAACCCAACCCCTCACCCTGACCTTCTCCCCATCCGATGGGGAGAGGGAAACTTCACCGCGAGTCGCCGGAGGGTTTGCACAGGGAAGGACCCGGGCCGGAGATTCCATACCCATGAACCGTTCGCACCACCGCAAGGTCTTGGAGTGCGCCAGTCCTCTGGCGCTTTCGACCACCCACGACTTCCAAAGCGCCAGTGGACTGGCGCAGTCCAGGACGCTGACGCGACCAAGCTCGGTTTTCTCCGGTTCCAGGGCACCCTTCGCGGCTTGGTGCGGGCCGTGGACCCTCTCCCCTCATCCGATGAGGGGAGAGGGTCAGGGTGAGGGGTGTTTTCGCACAGTCCGTCGCTTGACCCGATCACAGTGGAGCCGGGGTGAAAGCAGAAAAAATTTCAAGCCGGGCCAATCGGACCGGGTTGGTGCAGGAAATCCGCAGCATGAAACAAAAAAGCGCATCAACTCTGGGGCGGTGGCTCCTGTGTTGCTGTTGCGCGCTCGCAACGGCGATCGCTTCCGGAGCCGACAAAAAACCGGCCTCCAAGAATCCCCCGCCCAAACCTGCCGCCCAAACAACCAAGGCGCCCGCCCAGTCGGTGGAAACGCTCTCCGCCACCGCGCTCAAATCAATGGTCATCATTTCCCACTTCGGGCGCGATGGCGCGGCGGACGGCATCGGCGCCGGGTTCGTGATTTCCTCAAACGGCCTGATCGCCACCAGCCTGCACGTCATCGGCGAGGCGCGGCCCATCGCCGTGCAACTGGCCGGCGGCCACCGCCAGGAGGTCACCGGAATCCACGCCTGGGACCGCAAGCTTGATCTCGCCATCATCCGGATCGCCGCCAAAAATCTTCCCGCACTGCCGCTGGGCGATTCGGACTTCTTGAAACAGGGCGCACCCGTCGTGGCCCTGGGCAACCCGCAGGGCTTTGTGCACAGCGTCGTGCAGGGCGTCGTCTCGGCCCGGCGCGATTTCGACGGCGTGGAAATGATTCAACTGGCCATCCCCATCGAACCGGGCAACAGCGGCGGGCCATTGCTCGATCTGCAAGGCCGCGTGCACGGCATCCTGACGCTCAAGTCGGCTGTCACCGCCAACCTCGGCTTCGCCATGCCGGTCAACGCGCTCAAAACGCTGCTCGCCAAACCCAACCCGGTCCCGATGGAACGGTGGCTGACCATCGGCGCGCTCAATCCCAAGGAATGGAACCCGTTGCTCGGCGCCCGCTGGAGCCAGAAAGCCGGGCGCATTCAGGTCGAAGGTTTCGGCACAGGCTTCGGCGGCCGCGCCCTTTGCCTGTCGCGCCAGCCGGTCCCGGATCGCCCTTATGAAATCGCCGTCACCGTGAAGCTCGACGATGAAGCGGGCGCCGCGGGACTCGTTTTCGGCGCGGACGGCGACCAGAAACATTACGGCTTTTATCCCACGGCGGGCCAGTTGCGCCTGACGCGCTTTGACGGACCCGATGTGTTCACCTGGGACATCCTCCAACAGGTCCGCACTTCGTCCTATCGGCCCGGTGAGTGGAACACGTTGAAGGTCCGCGTCGAGCAGGAAAAGTTTTTCTGCTACGTCAACGATGAATTGATCATGGAATCCGCCGATGACCACTTCAGCGGAAACCTGGCCGGCCTCGCCAAGTTCCGGGACACCGTGGCGGTCTTCAAAAATTTCCAGATCGCCCAGCATACCGGCACAGCCAGCATCCCCGCCGAACTGGCGGCCACCGTCAACCGGCAGATCGAAAGCCTGCCCGCCGAGGTCGGGTCCGACTCGCCGCTCGTCCAGGCGCTGTCTCCACACGCGGGTGCGAGCCAATCCCTGCTGCGCGAGCGGGCCGGGAAACTCGAACGCGAAGCCGGCCAACTCCGCAAACTCGCCGCCGCCGTCCACGAAAAAAACATCGAAACGGAATTGTTGAAAGCGCTGCAAGGACCGGAGGAAAAAATAGATTTGTTCCACGCCGCCCTGCTGGTGGCGAAACTTGACAACGAGGAAGTGGACATCGCCGCCTACCAGCGGCAACTCCAGCAAATGGCCGGCGACCTCAAGGCGAAGCTGCCGGCCCGCGCGGATGATCAGGCCCGGCTCGACGCTTTGAACCGATATCTGTTCGCCGAAAACGGCTTTCACGGCAGCCGCACCGATTACTACAGCCGCGCCAACAGTTATCTCAACGAAGTCATGGACGACCGCGAAGGGTTGCCGATCACGCTGTCGGTTTTGTTCCTCGAACTGGCCCGGCGCATCGGGCTGGACCACGTGGCCGGCGTTTCGTTGCCCGGCCATTTCCTGGTCCAATTCTCGCCGGACAAAGGGTCGCCCCGGCTCATTGACGTTTTCGAGGGCGGCAAAATCATCAGCCGGGCGGAAGCCGAGGAGATGGTTCTGGCCTACACGGGCGGACCGTTGCGTGAAAAACATCTGCAACCGGCCACCAAACGCGAGATCGTCATCCGCATGTTGCGCAATCTGCTGGCTACGGTCACGGCAAACGACGCGACGGAAACCGCGCTGCGTTACCTGGACCTCCTCCTCGCCCTCGACCCGGACTCCGCCGCCGACCGGTTGAATCGGAGCCTGCTTCGCGCCCGCGCCGGGGACGCGCCCGGCGCCAAACAGGACCTGCGCTGGCTGCTGGACCACGAGCCGGCCGGCGTTGATCTGGACCGTGTGACCGAATTGTACCGATCACTTCGGTAGCCTGAGGGAGCGGGCCATCTAATCAGCGCTCACGGCTAATCCCGGCACGCGGCAGATCGGCGCGGCGGCGGTGGAACATTCGTCAGTGCTGAACTATTGCATGGGGTTGAGGAAGGACAGCTACTGGCGTGCAGCGCGCGATTGAGACACTTCGTGCTTCTTAGATCAACGGGCGTCTGCTATATTTCAGCGCATGAAGCTTGAAGAACTCAAAGGCATCGTTCACTCCGACCCGGAAATCATGGGCGGCACGCCCGTCTTCGTAGGCACGCGCGTTCCGCTCCAAAACCTCATTGATTATCTGGAGGGCGGGGAATCCATCGAAGACTTCCTGGACGCCTTCCCCACGGTCAAACGCGAGCAGGTCATTGCCGTGATTGAAGCAGGCAAGCGCACGATTCTCGAAACCGTCTGACCGATGCGCATTCTGATAGACGAATGCCTCAACTGGCGGCTCGCTCGCGCCCTGACCGGGCACTACGCCGTTTCCGCGCAAAAGATGGGCTGGGGCGGAATCAAGAACGGCGAATTGCTGGCGAAAGCCGAAAAGGAATTTGACGTGCTCGTGACCGGCGACCGCAATCTAAGCTTTCAACAGGATGTGAGGCAATTCAACATCGCCGTGGTCATTCTTCACGCCGGCAGCACGCAACTGCATCAGACGCTTCCGTTAATGCCCAAGGTGCTGGCGCTGCTGCCCGCGCTCAAACCCGGTCAGGTCGTTGACGTTTACCCGTAAACTGCGCAGCACGCGTAAAACCAGAACCAGATGAAGTTCGAGCTATACAAAGACGTGGTGCTGACGCGCGACCTGCCGGCGTTGATCTGGACCGTGTGACTGAATTGTACCGTTCGCTTCGATAAAACGGAAAATTCCGGATGGTCCTTTTCTTTGTAAACTGTACCACTTCGTCCGGCACGTCGTGGTCGAGAAAATTTCACGCCAGCGTTTCGCTCATTTGCTCGGCAATCAGCGCGTCAATCTCCGTGCGATGGTCCTCATAATAGGCGAGACACTCATAGACCTGCGCCTTCGTAAGGTCCGGGAAACTCCGCAAGACATCCTCGATGGCGGCGCCGTTGACGATCAACCCGATAACATCATGGACGCCGATTCGCGTGCCTTCCACAATAGTTTGCCCATTGCAGACCCCGGGCAGATTCACCAGGTACCGATATGAGGTTGCTTTCACGACCTGATCATACCGCGGTCTTGCCGGAACACAAATTGGTTTTTCGTCGGATAGTTGCTTGCCAGATTTAACATTCTCCTCTTGCCGGTGTTGATGGCTCATCGGACTTTGCCCTCGGATGCAGATTAGCTGCGAAGTCCAATTACATCCGTCATGCGCCCGCAGTGTGGGCATTGAACCGGGACTGAAATGATGTCCTCTGAGGTGATCTTCCTGCCAATATCCGGCACACTGACTTCGATTGCTCCCCGACAGTGCAGACAGTAGCTTGTGGAAATTCCGCGTTTTCCGGGCCTTCGCTTGAAGTCAGGAAGAATAGCTTCGAGCGCATTGACAATATCCGCAGCCGAATCCCATTCGGGCTTGTGTTGGTCAAGGCAATCAAAGGCGCTTGCCACTTCCTCACGAGTCACTTCTCGGTAATCTTGCGCCCAGTCGAAGTTTACCCTCTCAGTGTATTCGTCGATCTTTCCATCACGAGAAGACAAGTATTCTATTTCCTGTTGTTCTAGCGTGCCTTCGCTTGCTTCGATTTCCTCGATCAATTCGCGAGCCTCTCCGCGAGTAATCCCCGGTTCAAAGTCGCCTTTCAGGGCTTCAAGGTGTTTGATCTGTTCCGCGCTGGCCGGTTGGTTCTGCCACGCCTCTTCAACTTCCGGAAATTGCTTTGCGCACTCGGTGAGCGCGTCGCTGGCTTGTCCTTTTGTGATTCCTTCGTCCCAACTGCAACCGAAGAAGCGGAGCTTGGCCTTCTGCTTCTCCGTTGCTGGATCATCTCGCCATGATCCCCCACTGCGTTCCTCTGTCGCCGTCGCTTCTTCGTCCGGGGCGTCTCGCCTGGGTTCGCGTCCAAGATACTTCCAAATCGGCACCCACCCTATGCCATGCCCCTCAACTGTGCAGAGCGTTTCCCGGGTGACCTGCCCGGAGGCGAGCATTTCATCAAGCTGCTCTGGCGCGTCAGGGCCGCGAGACTCGTTTTCAAGGTTTAGGTAAATGCGGATCGTCGGATTCATTTGCGGGAAGCGTCGCGCTCACGCGGGAGAATTTAGGGACGTTTGCCCATGTCTGCAAGTCTGCGAAGTTTGGCAATGGCCGCAAGGAGGGTATCAAATTTCTCACAAACAACTTCAGGCTGACTTTGAAAAGAAAAGCCACTCTCGCCCCCGGCCGATTCATTCAGCCCGGTTTTTCTTCACCCAGTTCACCACCTGCTGCGTGTCGTCGCCGGCCAGCCAGACGTGGCGGAGAAAATCCGCCGGGGCAACGTTGACACGGTGCAGGAATCGCCGGTCGCCGCTGCAGCCGTACATCAGTTCCGACGGCATTTCCCCGCGTAACTTGACGCGGGCCTTCTCGATGAGCCGCGGCAGCCAGGCGATGCCGTCGGCCTCGGCCGTCTTGGCGGGCAGTTCGTCCATGCGGATGGTCTTGCCGCTCCACTTTTGATTTTGTTCGAGGAAGAAATACTCGCGCCGGACCGCCGTGATCAGCAGAACAGCATCGAAAGACGGCTCACGGTCCTGGCACCAGTCTTCCGCAAAATCGTAGAGTTCCTGCGCGGTGCAGCCGATGGATTGCAGGAACCGGTTTTCCTCGGACGTGAAAAACGAGGCGGGCGCGCGGTTGCCGGATTGATATGCCGCCACCGCTTTGTCGTAAAGCCTGTGAAACATTTCCGCCCATTCGCCGTTGTTCACGCCGTCAATTGAGCACAAAGCCGCCGGTTCATAAAGAACTGTCTGCCGATCAACTCATACCAACCTGGAATGAGAATCGGCATCCCGCAAGGCGGGACGCACAGGAAATGCCTTCACCCCGGCCCTATCCATGAACCTCGCTGGCTGCGCCACGATGCGGCAAGGAAGCGGGTGATCGCAGTCGCGAAGCGTTTGGAGTGCGCCGGCCCCAGCCGGCGCTTTCCACGTCATCAACAGCGCCGACTCGCGTCGGCGCACTCCAAACGCTGACGCGCGGGCGAAGGCTCCGTCCGGTTCAGGGACACAATTCGCGGCTTTATGCGGGCCGTGGAATGTCTCACCTCGGGAGAGGGCCGGAGTGAGGGCCGCTTGATCGTTTATACCGATTATTATCGGGAAATGGTATCACCCGCCCGACCGCCGGCCGGGCCCAGCCTCCACCTGGCCGACCATCACCGCTCCGGCTTCGACCACCAGGTTCCCGGCCTGCACGGCGCCGAACAATCGGCCCGTGGCCGCGAGCAGGACAGTTTCCGACGCCACGAGATTGGCGGCCAGTTCGCCGGCGATTTCCGCGCCGCTCACCTGGATCGCCGTCGGCCAGCGAAAGTGGTTGCCCGCCGGGATGACCAGGCGCGCGGTTTGAAACGTGCCCTTGATGACGGCCGAGGAATAAATGGTCAGGGCGCGTTCCACCGTGAGCTTGCCCAGAAAACGCCCCTTGAGCACGGCCTCGCCCACGACGGCCTCGGTGTTGAACACGTAGCCTTTTTCACTGACGACAAACCGGCCGTGGGTGCGGAAATTTTTCGAGATCCCCTGGTCAATCTGGTAGTCGCGCAGGTCCACGTGGCCGCTGCACCGCTTGCACATGGTGGATTCGGCGGTGAGGGCCACTTCGAGCAGCGTGCCGCACTGGAAGCAGGCCACCTCCCGAAGCGGTTCGGTGCTCCTGGAAGCTTTGGGCTCCGGCTTGGGGACTTCCTGTATCAGGAAATGCCGCCCGCATTCCCGGCAATTCGTCGAGTAGCCGGCGCGCGGTTCCAGTTGCGCGTGCCCGCAATGAGGGCAGGCGACGTGAACCTTGTCCGGTTTCATCGCTGGCGTTGCGGGCCGGCGCAACGAGGCAGGCCGCGGCTCAACGCGCACCCGGCTTGACTGGTTCAAACGACCTCGGAACCTCGGTCAGGCGTGGCGCCACCGCGGGCGCGGTGGGCGCAACTTTGTTCGGGTTGACCTCGGTTTTGCCGACGAAGGTGACGCCTTCCTCGATGACCAGTTTCCCGGCGCGAATGTCGCCAAACAGCTCGGTCTTCGATTTGATCTCAATCTTGTCCTTGGCGGTGATGTTGCCGTTGACTTTGCCGCGGACGACGACCGAGTTGACGTTGATGTTGCCGTTGACGACCGAGCTTTCACCGAGGGTCAACGCGCCGTCGGAAGTGATCTCGCCTTCGAGTTTGCCGTCGAACGCCAGTTCGCCGGTGAATTTGAGGTTGCCTTTGATCTCCACGTCGGAGGTCAACACGTTTTTGGAGGAATTTCCCGCTGGGTTCATAACTGTTTCCATAGGTTCAGAGTTGTCTCGCGTCTTTATTACTCTCAACGCGCGGAGACTGTCAAAGACTTATCCTCGCGCGATTCGGCGCGTCTCCCTCACGACTTGATGTCGCGCACCTGAAACACCGTGCAGCCGATGATCAGAAAGGTGAAGTTGCAGCCGAGCAAAATGCTCAACGACTCGCCCATCCGCCACCACGGGATGCGTTCGGTGAAAATCAATTGCCACAGGTTCAGGTGATAGGTCAAAAACCAGTGCTGCAAGTCCTTGAAATAGGGAATCTGCTGCAGGATGGCGCTCATGAAAAAGAACGACAGCGCCAGAATCGTCGCCGCCGCCGGCTTCATGTTGCCGCACGAAAACATGAACGCCAGGCTCAACACCGTGAACGCCTTGGCGATCATGAACACGTGCGCCAGCGCATATCGCTGCCAGCCCGTCGCCGCGTCGAAGACGCTGAACATTTCACCCGGAATAAACACAAACAATCCGCCCCAGGGAAACCACAGCACCGCAAACAACAGCGCGAAACCGCCCAACGACGCGATCAGCAACGCGCAAAAAATGATCCCGGCCAGCCATTTCAACAGCAGCAGCCGCAGCCGGGAAATTGGCCGGGCCAGAATCATGCGCAGCGTGCCGTCCTCGGCTTCCTTGGCCACCAGGTCGCCGCCCACCAGCGTCACGTAAAGCGGCAGCAGGATGTAGGCGAGCGGAAACACCATCACCGTCGCGAACGTCAGGCTGCTGAAGAAATCCTCCATCCCGTAGCCGTTGCCTTCCAGAATCCGCTCCATGCCTGCCGGCGCCCGCGTGAAACGGAAAATCAACAGGATCACATTCTGCGCCAGCAGAAACATGAAGAAACCGATGTACGTGCGCTTCTTGCCAAAGAGCTTCCAGAGTTCGTTGCGCAGTTGGAGGTAGAACATGGTCATCGGGCCGGAGGCCGGGGTTCGAGGGCCGCGGACTTCTGCCGATCAGGTAAACGATAGCCGGCCTGCAAGCACTCCTCACCATGAACCCCGGAGAAACATTCAACATTCAACTTCCAACGCTCAACATCCAAGGAACGCACCCATGAGAGTCTCTGGAAGCGTTCGAGGTTGAATGCTGAATGTTGAATGTTGGGCGCTTTCGGCGGATTCAGGGGTTCCATGCGCCAATGCTTCGGGTAATTCTCACCCTGACCCTCTCCCCTCATCCGATGAGGGGAGAGATTCCACGGACGCGCGTCCGCGATTTGGGCCCTTGAACCAGACGGAGCCTTGGCCCGCGCGTCAGTCCCGCAAGGCGGGAGAGTGCGCCGACGCGAGTCGGCGCTGTGGCGGACTGGGAAAGCGCCGGCTGGGGCCGGCGCACTCCAAACGCTTCGCGCCTTCGCCAGCCCGCCTGGATGCCGCCTCGTTGCATGGCCAACGATCTTCATGGGTAGGGAACCGACGCCAGTACCGTGCGCGCCAGATGGGTGCCCGGCGGGCGCGTTGGTGTGGCGTCGAACAGTCAAGGGTTTTCCCTCTCCCCTTCGGAAGGGGAGAGGGTCAGGGTGAGGGGTCGCGTTTGCGAGTTTCATCTTGCCTTAAATAAGCGGCAGCGGGGCGGGGGGCGGACTGTTCGCGTGCTCGCGTTCCATCAGCGACAGGTAAAAATCCTCCAATGATTGTTCCTCGCGCGCGATTTCATAAACCTTGATCTCCCGCTCCACCAGGCGCTGCACCACCTGATCAGTCCCCACGCCGTCCGCCAGCGTGATGTGCCGGCCGTCGCGCGCCTCGCCGATCAGGCCGGCGGCCCGCAGTTCGCTGACGGCGCTTTGAAAATCACTCGCTTCCAGTCGGACCCGGCTGCGCGACTGCTTGACCCCGGCCAGCGATCCTTCAAAGACTTTGCGGCCCTGGTTCAACACCGCGATGCGCGTGCAGAGCTGCTCGACTTCGTTGAGTTGGTGCGAGGAGAGCAGAATCGTCAGGCCCAGCTCGCGGTGGAGGCGCAGGATCGTCTGGCGCAGCTCATGAATGCCTTCGGGGTCCAGGCCGTCGCCCGGTTCGTCGAGGATCAGCAGCGACGGTTGCGGCAACAACGCCTGCGCCAGCGCCAGCCGCGCCCGCATCCCGTGCGAATACGTCTTCACCTTCGACCGCTCGCGTCCGGTCAGACCGACCCATTCGATGACCTCGCGGATGCGCTCTGGCGGCGTCGGCGCGGTGTAATGGCTGAGAATCTCCAGGTTGCGCCAGCCGCTCAGAAAATCGTAAAACACCGGCGACTCGAAAATCGCCCCGACCGACCGGAGCGCCTGCTGGCGGTGGCGGCTGACCTCGTGGCCGCACACGAAGACCTCGCCTTGCGTGGGCCAGACCTGGCCGAGCATCATGCCGATGGCCGTGCTTTTGCCGGCGCCGTTGTGCCCCAGCAGCCCGTAAATTTCCCCGGCGGGAACCTCCAGGCTCAAGTCTTCCACCGCCAGGCGGGCGCCGAACTTTTTGCAGACGTGCCGCAGTCGGATCACGGCGCCCTCTCCAGGACGAGCAGATGGCTGATGTGGCCATCGGCGTAGAGATAATTGACGGCAGAATTTGTGCCGCGCCGGAGATGATAATTCTCCTTGTCCATGAACAACACTGTGCCCGTCGAAGCCCATGGAATGCCAAAAATTTTCAAATCCTCCGCGTCCCGCGCGCTGCCGTCGGGCGGGTTGAGCAAATAATTCCAGCCGTAACTGGAGCCAGTGCGCTCGTAAATCTGCCGGTCGTCGGACGGGCACCGCAAAATATTCGTCGCGCCCAGATAATCCTTGAGCGCCACTTCCGGCGGCGGATTGGTGGCGGGCGGGGCATTGGTGGCCGGCGGAATCGGCCGGTCGTCAATCAGCGGCAGTTTGTTGTCGTGATCGTGCACGTACAACTGCACGCTGACGCCGAGCTGGCGGAGATTGACGAGGCACTGGGTGCAGCGCGCCCGCTCCTTCGCCCCGCTCAACGCCGGCAACAGGAGGCCGGCCAGCACGGCGATGATGCCGATCACTACCAGCAGTTCAAGCAGCGTGAAAGCCGGACGCGCGGATTTTGAACGGCGAACTGTGCTTCTGGCCCTCATCTTCGACCGCCGCGAAAGGCCGTGCCGCTTTGCATCGAGCGTTGCAACTCCTCCAGCAGCGGGGCCAGCTCCGCCTTGGTTTGCGCCGAGCTTTCGCTGTAAAACGACTGCAGGCCGATGGTGGTCGCCTGTTGCCGCAACCCCTCGCTCAACACCAGCGGCGCGTTGGTGCCCAAGTCCATCGCGGCCTGGCCGGCTGGTCCGGGCGGACCGCCGGCCTGCTCTTCGCGCAACCGTTTGAAGGCGTCATCAATGGTCCTTTTGCGCCGGGCTTCGGGCAGTTCCTCGAACGCCGCCAGCATCTGTTTGAAGCCGCTGGGCAACGTCGCCTCGATGAACTGGGCCTTCTCCGCTTCGGTCATCGCCTTGAACCAGCCTTCCCAGTCCCGCCCCAGGCGCATCTGCCGGCGGTCGTCGGGCGGCAGCGCGTTGAGTTTCCCGATCAGGGCGCGCAGGGCGTTGGCCCGCGCCGCGCCGGAGAGCGACGCGAAGTCCACCGATTGCACGTAGTGGCGGAACTTGTCCGCCGTCATTTTGGAATCGTGCGCCAGGCGGTAGCCGCCCCAGGCGACCAGCCAGATCGCCACCAGGGCGGCGGCGGCAAAACCAAACGGGCGCAGACGCCGGTTTATCATGGCGGGAGTTTAACAGCCCTTCCGGACTACGCCACGCAAAAAAGAAAAACACACGGTGGCAGGCCGCATTGAACGCAGCCCCAAACCAGGGCAGCCGCGCCGGCTCTGCCAAGCTTCAATCGCCGGCGCGCCCCTCGTAAAGCAGTGTTCACCGATTGTCTACAACCAGCGCGTGCTCGTCCTCGTCCTCGTCCTCGGTTGGGCGCATTTTGCGAGGACGAGAACGACGACGAGGACGATTGATCGAATTGACATCGTTAAAACAGTACCCCCTCATGTCTTGGGCGCTGAGTTCATTCTTGATTTGCCGCACTCGCTCCTTACTTTCCCTGCATGTCAGAAGCATTCACTCTGGCGCGCACGGAAAAATCGGCGCGCGCCACCAGCAATCCGGACCCTTTGCACAACGCCGCGCCATCGCTCGCCTGCTCCGACCGCTTTGTCCGCCGCCACATCGGCCCCGGCCCGGAAGCCATTCAACAGATGCTCGCGACGTGCGGCTTTGCCTCGCTGGAACAGCTCGTGGACGCCGCCGTGCCCCCGGCGATCCGGATGCGAAAGCCATTGCAGATTCCCGCCGGCCAAAGCGAGCACGCCGTCCTGCGCGAACTGCGCGCCATCGCCGCCCGAAACCAGGTGTTCCGCTCGTACCTCGGCATGGGATATTCGGATTGCATCGTACCGCCGGTCATTCAGCGGAACCTTCTGGAAAATCCCGGCTGGTACACCCAATACACACCGTACCAGGCCGAGATTGCGCAGGGCCGCCTCGAAGCGTTGCTCAATTTCCAGACCCTGATCTGCGATTTGACTGCCCTCGACATCGCCAACGCTTCGCTGCTCGACGAAGCCACCGCTGCGGCCGAGGCGATGCTGATGTGCCACCGGATCAAGGACGCCGAGGGTCGCAATGCGTTTTTCGTCGCGCAAGATTGCCATCCGCAAAACATCGAGGTCGTGCGCACCCGCGCGCACGCGCTCGGCCTCGAAGTGATCGTCGGCGATCCTGAGGGGTTTGCCTTCGACCGGAATGTTTTCGGCGCGCTCGTGCAATACCCGGCCACCGACGGCGCGATCCACGACTACACGGGCTTCGTGGAACAAGCGCACGCGGCGGGCGCGCTGGTGGTGATGGCGGCCGATCTGCTGAGTCTCACGCTGCTCAAAGCGCCCGGAGAATTCGGGGCCGATGTCGCCGTCGGCAGCGCGCAACGCTTCGGCGTGCCGCTGGGTTTCGGCGGACCGCACGCCGCTTTTTTCGCCACGCGCGACGCGTTCAAACGCCAGATGCCCGGACGCCTGGTGGGTGTCTCCAAAGATTCGCGCGGCCGCCCGGCCCTGCGCCTGTCGCTGGGCACGCGCGAGCAACACATCCGCCGCGAAAAGGCCACCAGTAACATCTGCACGGCGCAAGCCTTGCTCGCCTGCCTGGCCGCGATGTATGCGGTCTATCATGGCCCCGAAGGACTGAAAAAAATCGCGCAGCGAATTCACGCGCTGACCTGTGTGCTGGCCGCCGGCCTGGAGCGGCTGGGCTGTAAAGCACGACCGGCGGGACGCCTGCCCTTCTTTGACACGCTGCGAGTGGAACCGGTGAAGCAGACCGTCGCCGGGTTGGTCATGGCCGCTGCCGCCCACGGCATCAACTTCCGCGTGTTCGACGACCGCACGCTCGGCATCGCGCTGGACGAGACGACCGGCGAAAAGGACATCGTTGATCTGCTTCACCTTTTCAACGGCGGCCACGCGCCGGCGTTCAGCCTCGGGGAATTGGCAGCGGAGGCCGGCATGGATTTTCCCCCGGCGCTGGCGCGCACGAGCGCGTTCCTCACCCATCCGGTCTTTAACCGTTACCATTCCGAGACCGAAATGCTGCGTTACCTGAAGCGGCTCGAAGCGCGCGATCTATCGCTCACGACTTCGATGATTCCGCTCGGCTCCTGCACGATGAAACTCAATGCGACGGCCGAAATGTTTCCGGTCAGTTGGCCGGAATTCAGCCGGCTGCACCCATTCGTGCCGGTGGCCCAGGCGCAGGGCTACCAGATTCTGTTCAAACAACTGGAACATTGGCTGGCGGAGATCACCGGGTTCGCCGCCATTTCGCTCCAACCCAACGCCGGGTCGCAAGGCGAATACGCCGGCCTGCTCGTCATCCGCGCCTATCACGCGGACCGCGGCCACGGTCATCGCAACGTGTGCCTCATCCCGACCTCGGCGCACGGCACCAACCCCGCCAGCGCCGTGATGGCCGGCCTCAAAGTCGTCGCCGTCGCCTGTGACGATGACGGGAACATCGCCGTCAGCGATCTGCGGGCGAAAGCCGCGGCGCACGCGGATGACCTCGCCTGCTTCATGGTCACGTATCCTTCCACGCACGGCGTGTTCGAGGAAAGCATCCGGGAAATATGCGACATCATCCACGAGTTCGGCGGGCAGGTTTATATGGACGGCGCGAACCTCAATGCGCAGGTCGGCCTTTGCCGGCCCGGCGACATCGGCGCGGATGTCTGTCACTTGAACCTGCACAAGACTTTTTGCATTCCGCACGGCGGCGGCGGACCGGGCATGGGCCCCATCGGCGTTGCCGGACATCTCGTCGATTTTTTACCGGGCCACTCCGTGGTGAACCTCGGCGGTGAAAATCCGATTGGCGCCGTGTCCGCCGCGCCGTGGGGCAGCGCGAGCATCCTGCCGATCTCGTGGGCTTACATCGCGCTCATGGGGGCCGAAGGCCTGACCGAAGCGACCCAGGTGGCCATCCTCAACGCGAACTACATCGCAACGCGTTTGGAGAAATGTTTCCCGACGCTCTACCGCGGCCACGGCAATCTCGTCGCGCATGAGTGCATCCTCGACCTGCGCCAGTTCAAGAGCGTCACCGTCGAGGATGTAGCCAAGCGACTGATGGATTACGGCTTTCACGCACCGACCGTTTCCTTTCCGGTGGCTGGAACGCTCATGGCCGAGCCGACCGAGAGCGAATCGAAGGAGGAACTCGACCGCTTCTGCGACGCGATGATCGCCATTCACGCGGAAATCCTCGCGATTGAATCCGGCGCGGCGGACAAACATGACAATCTGCTGAAGAACGCGCCGCACACCGCCGACATGGTCGCGGCGAACGACTGGAGCCATCCCTACACGCGCGAACAGGCCGCGTATCCCGCGCCGTGGCTGCGCGAGCACAAATTCTGGCCCGCCGTCGGGCGCGTGGACAACGTCTTCGGCGACCGCAACCTCGTCTGCTCGTGCGCGGGGATGAAGGCGTATTCCGTGTGACGGAGCGCGGAAAGTCCGCCGCTGGCTCCTTGACTTGGCCGGCAAACGAACGGAGTATTGCCACATGAAGACTTTGGAACTGCCGCTGGACCAGATGACGGTCCGTGAAAAGCTCCGCGCCATCGAAACCCTGTGGGAAGACCTGGCGCGGGACGACCGACAGGTGAAGTCGCCTGAATGGCATTTCGACGTGCTCAAGGAGCGCGAGCGGCGGCACAAATCCGGCAAGGAAAAGGTGCTGGACTGGGAAGTGGCGAAGAAGGAACTGCGGCGACGCTATCCGTGAGGCTGCGGATTCTCCGATCTGCTTTCGACGACCTCGCCATCGGGGCCGCATTTTACGAGCGCAGCGGGCTGGGTGTGGGAAGCTATTTCGTGGATTCGGTGCTGTCCGACATTGATTCACTCATCCTATTTGCTGGCATTCATCGGATCGTTCGCGGGTATCACCGTGCGTTGTCGAAGCGTTTCCCTTTCGCAATTTATTATCGGATAGAGGATGACTGCATCGTTGTTCAGGCGGTTCTGGATTGCCGCCGGAACCCTCGTTGGATAACCCGCCGACTGCGGGAACGCTCTTCGTGATTCTTACGAATCCATCGTCAAGACTGTGCCACCTCTAGGTCTGGCCCGCCGTCGGCCGCGTGGACAACGTGTTCGGCGACCGCAACCTCGTCTGCTCGTGCGCGGGGATGGAGGCGTATCAGAGTTAACCGGTGGGGGCAAGCGTCCTCGCGAGCTTTGTCCTCGCGAGCTTAAGCCCCATTTCCCATACTGGAAATTTCCAAAAAGTCCGTGCTCGCGAGGACGCTCGCCCTCCCCGTTCAGGCAGTGCCCGCGCGATAATCCAGCGCGGCGCCAACTCCGGCGACCAGCGCGGCGACACGCACGGCGAGCGGAAAATCCGACGGCGCTTCCAGCGTGTAGCTCAGGCGGGTCTTGTTTTGAATCAAGTAAAACGCCTCCGGCCATTGCGGGCGGCTGTTCGGGTCGAGGTTCGGATTGATGAGGCCGCCGCGCGCCGCTCGGCCCTCAATCTCCGGCGATAGATCAATCGGGCAGACCTTGGCGACGCTCTGAATCATCGCTTCCGCCAACGAAGGCTTGGGGTCCGGATTCAACTCGTAAACATAAAATCCGTGCGACTCCCAGTCCTCGTGCAGGCAGAGCGTCACGTCGAACGCGGGCTGCCGTTGCAGCCAGGCAACGTGCGCGCGCACTTCGGCCGTCTCGAAGTGGCGATAGTCGCGGTTCAGGTCCTTGCCCTGCACATTCTCACGGCGATTGAGCGGAAAGCCGGTCGGGTTGAGGCAGGGCAACAGGCGCACCTCGGCGTGCGCCGGCCAGTTATTTTCGCGGAGCAGCTGCAGTGCGGCCAGCGGGCCGGCCGGTTCGTCACCGTGAATGCCGGTGCTTATGTAAATGCGGAGTGCGGAGTGCGGAGTGCGGACTGATGCCTCGCGATGAAGCGCGAATAATTCCAGATCGCCGGTTGTGTAATACTGTTCCGAACTCCAGCCATGTTGTTGCGCGGCGATTCTGACATCGCGCAGCACGGCGCGGATGTCAATGGTGTCGCCGCGATAGCCGCCGAGATTATTGCCGAGCTTTTGCACGTGGAGAATTTCACGCAAAGGCGCGAAGACGCAAAGAGAATTGTTCAACTTGCATTTTTTTTGGCAACGGCAGATAATTCCAACATGAGCAACCGGGAAACGGTCATCGAGTTTGTGAGCAAGCTGCCGGAAGAAATGCCGCTGGCGGAAATCGCGCGGGAGATTGAACTGCTTGCGGGCATCCAGACCGCCCGCGAACAGGCGCGCCGCCGCGAGGGAATTCCGGCGGAAGACGCGCGCAAGCTCGTGGACGCATGGGCTGCAAAGTAATCCTCACGCCGGAGTGCTCCCGTCCTCGGGCGCAGCAACATGAAAAACACGACCCAGAGGTAATTTTCCTGCGCGCTCAAAACATCCGTGACTTGCTGCGACCGGGGACGGCCGCACTCCGCCGGTAGCAATGTCAAGATGCGCACTTTTGGCAACGAATTGATTGACCGCGCGCTTTCCGTCGCTGCTTTTCCCGAACTTGGCCGCGTTATACCGGAGATTGGCGAACCTGCTGTCCGCGAAATCATTCACGGCTCATACCGGATCATCTGCGAAATTTTTCCCGACCGGGAAACCATTTGTGTGCTGCGCTTCTGGCACGGCGAGAGAGGCGAACCGGAAATAAAAACTACGGTTTGATTTCCGTCTCGCAACTTTTTTTTCCGCAACCGCTCCCCTTTTCCTCCTGATCACCAAACCCATGCTTGTCCCAGCTCTGATCGGGGCCGAGGTCTTTGAACGGCGGACGCAGGGTCAGGCCCAGTCGTTTCAGCATCTCGTGGTCGGCGTCGTAGTCGGGCGAGGGCACGGCTTTGGTCAGCATCGTTCCGGTTTCACTTGAGAAGATCGAGTTGGCGCCGGCGAGAAAACAGAGCGCCTGCTGCCATTCGCCCAACGCCGCCCGGCCCGCCGACAGCCGCACGACCGACGCCGGCATGAGGAGGCGCGCCGTGGCGATCATCCGCAGCGTTTCGTCGAAGGGCACGTCCGGCTGGTCCTGCAAGGGCGTGCCTTCGACCTTGGAGAGAATGTTCACCGGCACCGACTCCGGGTGCGGCATCATCGTCGCCAGCGTGTGCAGCAGCGCGAGGCGGTCGCCGACCGTTTCGCCGAGTCCGAGGATGCCGCCGGTGCAGAGCGTCACGCGGGTCTTGCGGACATTTTGGATCGTGTCGAGCCGGTCCTGGTAGGTGCGCGTGGTGATGATCGTCCGGTAGTGTTCGGCGGAGGTGTCGAGGTTGTGGTTGTAGGCGTAAAGACCGGCGTCGGCAAGCCGCTTCGCCTGCGCCTCGGTGAGCATGCCCAAAGTGCAGCACACCTCGACGCCCAGCGCGGTCACGCCGCGGACCATGTCGAGCACGCGGTCGAACTGCGCGTTGTCCCGCACCTCGCGCCAGGCAGCGCCCAGGCAGACGCGCGTGACACCCGCGGCTTTGGCGCGGCGCGCGAGAGCGAGCACTTCGTCCTCGTCCATGAGCGGCTGCGCGTCCACGCCGGTCTGGTAGCGCGATGATTGCGCACAATAGGCGCAATCCTCCGGGCACCCGCCGGTCTTGATGGAAATCAATTTGCAGACCTGAACCTCACGCGGATCGTGGTGCTGGCGATGGACGGATGCGGCGCGGAACACGAGGTCGAGCAAAGGCGTTCCGTAAATGGCGCGGATTTCCTCCGGGCGCCAGTCGTGGCGAAGGCGGCCGGGTTGGGTGTCCGGCGCGCGGTTGGACTGTTGGCGTCTGGCGTCAGCTGGCTCTGCGATCATGGTTGACAGACTACCAAGGCAGCCGGTTTGCGCAAGTGTTGTGCGGCGGGTGCGGTTGCGTGGGCCAGCGAAACTGCCTGGAAGCGGTTGCAAAAAGCCAATCACGTTGGGGCGAGACTCCGTCGAGCCGCGTCCGGCCTGGATTGAATTGGCTCGACGGAGTCTTGCCCCACCTTATGAAACCACTTCTCGATTTTCCTATGCAAGAAACGCGACGGACGTACCATTGCGCCATGGTGCGGTTGGTTCATTTGACGGCAGGATTGCTGGCCTGGGTGCTGAGCGCCAGTGCCGGGCCTGCCTTCACGAACAAACTTGCCGAGTTGCAGCAGCAACTCGCCGCCCAGCCGGCCAACCCCGCCCTGCTCTTTGCATTGGGCGACTTGTGCCACGATGAAGGAGTCAAAGACAACGCCAAGGCGGTTTTGCTGGCAGAAAAATATTTCCGCCAGTTACTCCGACAGGACACCAACCATGCCCGGGGCCTGGCGCTGCTCGGCAGCACGCTCACCATGAAAGCCCGCGACACCTTCTGGCCCGGCACGCGGCTTTCGCTCGTCAAAGAGGGCAACAAGCTGATGGACGCCGCGGTGAAAATGGCGCCCGATGACCCGCAGGTGCGAATGACGCGGGCGCTGAACAATGTGAACATGCCGAAATTTCTGAATCGCGAGACCCTCGCCCGCGACGATCTGGCCTGGCTCTGGGAAAAGGTCCGGACCAGTCCCGAAATATTCGATGAACAGTCCCGGCAGGAAATCGCCCTTGCCTACGGCGTGGCGCTGAACAAATTCAAGAGCGGCAAGACCGCCTTGGAGGTCTGGAACCAGGGGCTGGCTATCAACCCCAGATCCCCGACTGCCTCGTTAATCCAACAACACCTCGCCAAGGTCGAGAAACCATGAAGCAGAAAATGACCGGCCGCAAGGTGCGCGCCGCCGGCCGCGTGCCCGCCCGCTGGCGCAAGGAACTGGCGACCCTCCTCATCAGCGAGGCGCAGTTGAAACACCGCGTCGCCGAGCTGGCGCGGCAGATCGAGCGGGACTTCGCCGGACGCGACCTGGCCGTCGTGGCCTTGTTGAACGGCACGGTGATGTTTCTGGCCGACCTGATCCGGAACCTGTCGTTGCCGCTGCGGCTGGATTTCATCGGCGTTTCCAGTTACGGGGCCGGCACGGAATCCGGCGAGTTGGTCTTCACCAAGGAACTCCGCCTGGAGGTGCGCGGGCGGGACGTGCTGCTGGTGGACGACATCCTCGACACCGGCCGGACGCTGCATCGCGTGCTGGCCAAGATTCAGCAGCTCAAGCCACGGCTCATCAAGACCTGCGTCCTGCTGGACAAAGCGGCCCGCCGCGTGGAAAAAGTCTCCGCCGATTATGTCGGTTTTTCCATTCCCGACAAATTCGTCGTCGGTTACGGACTGGACTACGCGGAAAAGTATCGCAATCTGCCGTTTGTGGGCGTGTTGCACCCGCACATCTACGAGGCGCGTTGAAATGCAAGTCCGCGTGGTGTTTTATTCGTATTTCAAGGATCTGGCGGGTTGCGGCCAGACCACCGAGACGCTGCCGGCGGGCGGCTCGCTCGACGTTCTGCTCCAACAATTGTTCGTTCGTTTCCCCAAGCTGGCCGCGATGCGCAAGTCCATGCTCGTCGCCGTCGGCGTGGAGTATCAGCCGCGCAGTTACGCGCTCAAGGAAGGGGATGAAGTAAGCCTGTTCCCGCCCGTGCAAGGCGGCTGATTCTGACTGAATACTGAACACTGATCACTGAATACTCCGCTTGAAGCGCCGCCTCACCATCGCCATCGAATCGATCAATGAAGCTGCCCTCGCCGCGCAGCGGCGCATGTCCCCCGGCATGGGCGCGGTGATTTATTTTCTTGGCGTGGTGCGCGAGACCGAAGGCGCCGGCGCCATTTCCGCCCTGGACTACGAGGTCTTCGAGCGAATGGCCGAACGCCAGTTCGAACTCATCTTCCAGCAGATCGAGCAGCGCTGGCCCATCGAGTCCATCCGCGTGGTCCACCGCACCGGCGTCATCAGAGTCGGCGAGCCGTCGTTGTGGGTCGAGGTCATCGCCCCGCACCGCGGCGAAGCCTTCGCGGCCTGCCAGTTCCTGATCGAGGAAATGAAGCGTGTGGTGCCGATCTGGAAGAAGCCGATACCGTTCTGAGCTTGACAATCGCCGCGGATCCTGACACACAACACAACATCTCATCTGTCGTCTGCTGTATGGAATGAATTCCAACACCTCGGCGAGCGGACACGGACGCAGCGCCGATTTGTTGCAGCACACACCTCGGACAAACAAAGGAGTCCCATGAAAACCATTGAACGGCTTTGTCTTTTGGCGCTGGCAGCCTGCTGCCCGGTGCTTGCGCAGACTTGCTTCGCCGGCATCGCACAACCCTGCGGGGAACCGACGGTCGTCGCGCTGCTGGCCGGGAGGACCATCCCGGTGGGAACGGTCAGCGTGGCCAATGACGGCACCGATTTGTGCGTCACGTATCGGGCGACCGGCGGTTGGCGAATCCTCGAAACGCATCTGCATTTCGCCCGGACCGTCGCCGGCTTTCCTTTGAACAAACCAGGCCAGCCCGTCGTCGGGCATTTCGCGTACAAGCACGAGAACATTTCGGCGACGAGCGATGAGTTCTGTGTTTCCATCGCCGACCTGCGGGCCGCGCTCGGGTTGGGCCCGAACGAACCGTGCGTGCTGGTGGCCGCGAACGCCGAGGTCGGGCGCGATGTGGACGGCAACGGGACGATTGATCAGACGGAGGGCGCCTGGGGCGCCGGACTGATGTTCACACCCCGGGGCAACTGGGCGACGTATTTCCAGGCCTGCCTGCAGCCTTGCCTGCAGTGCGCCAGCCCGCTTGGACCGCTGCAGTCGCGACCGATCGCGCTGTCCTGTGACGGTTCCATCCTCGTGGCGGTCAATCCCGACGCGAACTCGATCTCGGTGTTCGACGCCACGCAGCCCCTGCCGGTCAAGCTGGCCGAAGTTCCCGTGGGGCGTGATCCAAGCAGTGTGGCGATTCGCACGCCGCAGACGGCCTATGTGGCCAACGCGCGCGACGGCACGGTTTCGGTGGTGAACCTGCCCTCGCAAATGGTCACCAGGGCCATCGCCGTCGGGCCAGAACCGATGGCCGCCGTTCTTTCGCCCAACGGCACACGACTCTACGTCGCCAGCTCGGCAGCCAACCGCCTGGTGGTGATTGATACGATGACGGAAATGATTGTGGCCAGCGTTGACTTGAGTCCGTTCGGGATTGCTCCGCGCGCCATCGCGATCACGAATGATGAGGATGGAGACGACACGGACGAGACGATTTTCGTCGCGCTGTTCTACGCGCAATTGCGGCCCGGAAAAACCGCTGTGAACGAAGGGCAGGACGATCAACGCGAAGGTCGCGTGGTGGCCATTTCCGCCGCGACCCACACGGTGCTGGGCGGTCCCAACCCAATTGTCCTGGGGCCGCTGGCCAGCGTGGGGTTCAATTCAAATGGGAAGTTGGCTCCGGCCACCGCTGGTCCGACTCCCGCGGTGCCGTCTACGAACCCGCAGACGTTCACCACGCCGACGGCTGCGTTCCCGAATCAGCTTGCGGCCGTGGCCATTCATCCGTCCTCCGGCAAGGCCTATGTGATCGGCACTGGCGCATCGCCGAACGGCCCGCTGCGGTTTAATTCGATGGTCCAGGGATTGGTGTCGGTGTTTGACACCGGCACGCGCGTCGAGGTGACCGCCGGGCAAACCGATCCCAACGTCCGCCGAACGGCGCCGCTCAACCTGAACCAGGGCATCAACCTCGCGACCACTCCGGCGCCGCGACTGTTCCTGTCGAGTCCTTCTGACATCGCCTGGCGGCCAGATGGTTCGGATGCGTGGGTCGTCGTGCAAAACTCCGATGCCATCGTGCGCCTGACCGTGGATGCGAACGGCGTTCCGACGATTGGCGCCCCGCTCGTCGCCGGGCCGAGTACGATCGTGCGCGTGGACTTGCAGACCCAGGCGGGGTTGCAGACGGCGGCGCAAGTGCCGCGCGGCATTGTGATTCACCCGGCCGGTACGCGGGCCTACGTCCTGAATTTCATCGGCCGCTCCGTCACGACCCTCGACATCGCCAACCCGACGGCGCCGGCGATCGCGGGCACGGTGCCGTCGTCGGCCCTTCCCGTGCCCGCCACGATTGACGCGGTGGCGCATCTGGGCGCGGCGCTGTTCTACACCGGCCGCGGACCGCAAGGGCGGATGTCGAGTGAGTCCTGGGGTGCGTGTGTCGTTTGCCATCCCAATGGCCGTTCCGACAATGTCACCTGGATGTTCGATGCCGGACCAAGGCAAACAATTCCACTGGATGGCATGTTCAACAAGAGCAATCCGGCCGATCAACGCATTCTCAACTGGAGCGCGGTGCGCGACGAAAACCACGACTTCGAACTGAATACCCGCGGCGTTTTCGGCGGCCGGGGACTCATTGACGATGACCGCCTGTTTTTCGCGATCGGGGGAACCAGCGGCGCGACTCCCACCGATTCGTCCTTGATCGAGCAGTTCCAACAGGTGACAGGAACGGTCGGAACGGCGAACGACCTCGCGGGCGGAGCGGCGCTGCCGACTCTCACTGGCCGGCGGGACTTTGGCGTGGCGACACTGCCGGATGCGCGCGTGTTCATCCTCGGCGGTCGCAACGGCGCCGGCGCTGGTGCGTTGGTGGGACCGACGGACGCGGTGCTGGAGTTCAACCCGCGGCTCAACACGCTCACGCCGCGCAGCGCCACCGGCTTCACACTACGCCATTCACTGGGAGCTGGAGCGGTCCGCACTTCACAGGGCCTGCGCATCTACGCCGTCGGCGGGTACGACAGCACGGCCGACACGGCCGCGCCGGTCGGCACGGTCCAGGAGTACAACCCATCCACCGACACCTGGCGCACAGTGGCTTCGTTGCCCACGGCGGTGGCGCAGTTCGGCATCACCGTGGCGGGCGGAGTCAACACGGCTGAACCTTTGCAACTGATCCACGTCGTGTCGGGCAACACTGGCTCCGAGAGC
>CAZIFU010000193.1:0-36955 GCA_964539075.1 uncultured Verrucomicrobiota bacterium
ACGGACGATTGTTCGCTGTTCAGGATGCCAGCGGTCTGGTTAGAATCAGCCGCATGAAATCATTGTACCGCCTCTCGTCCGCTTCCATTGCCGTCGCCGTCCTTGTCACGGCGTCGTTTGCAGCCGAGAAATCCGTGGGCACCGGCGCGAGCTTCAAAGGCCCCGTCGGCCTGCAGCTCTACAGCCTGCGGGCGCAGTTCCTCGCCCACGGCGTGCCGCCCACGCTCGACACGGTCAAGGGCTTCGGCATCCGCTACGCCGAGCTCGCCGGCACCTATGACGTGCCGCCGGAACGGTTCAAGGCGCAACTCGCCGAGCGCGGCATCAAGGCGGTGAGCGGCCACTTCCCCTACAAACGCTTCAAGGACGAGCCCGAGGCCGTCGCCCTGGAAGCCAAGGCGCTCGGTCTCGAATACGCCGGCTGCGCCTGGGCCGACCACAAGGGCGATCTCGACGAAAACCAAGCCCGTGAGATCGTGGCCACGTTTAACAAGGCCGGTGAGTTGCTCTCGAAGCACGGACTGAAATTCTTCTATCACTGCCACGGCTTCGAGTTTCAGCCGCACGGCGACGGCACGTTGATGGACCTCATCATCAAGGAAACGAATCCGAAATTCGTGCGCTTCCAGATGGACGTGCTCTGGGTCGTCTTCCCCGGCCAGAACCCGGTGAAGCTGCTGGAAAAATATCCGGGCCGCTGGGAACTCATGCACTTGAAGGACCTCAGGAAAGGCGTGGCGACCGGCGCGCTCACCGGCAAGACCGACGTGGCGAATGACGTGGCGCTGGGCACCGGCCAGATGAACTGGCCCGCCATCTTCAAGGCGGCGAAGAAATCCGGCGTGAAATGGTATTTCATCGAGGACGAATCGCCGACCTCCGAAGAACAGATTCCGCAGACGCTCAAGTTCCTGGAGCAGGTGAAATTCTGAGGGCCGGCAGGGCCTCCGTCACTGCCATATGCCTCTCCCCGATCGAGGCGGAGAGGGAGATGTTTTTGCGCCCTCTGCGCCCTTTTGCGGCAATCATTCCGCGTTCCGCAATTCGAGTTCCGCGTCGGAAAAATCCGTGTCCATCCGTGTTCATCCACCCTCCGCAGTGTTGCTACGGAGGACGGGTCCGTGGTTAAACTCCCACAATGAAATTCCGCTTTGCCCGCTGGAGCCTGGAGCTTCTCTTGTGCTTGAAGCTCTGTCCTTGGAGCTTCGCCGCCAGCGACGTGCCTCGCTTCGTGCTGGCATGGGGCAAGAAGGGGGAAGGGCCGGGCGAGTTTCGTTCCCCCATCGGCATCGCCATCAGTCGCAAGGACGAAATCTTTGTCACCGAGTTCAATGGCAACCGTGTGCAGAAATTCGACACGAAAGACAAATTCCTCGGTCAGTTTCCCGTCGTGAAAAGTCCCGGCGGCATCGCGGTAAACCGCCAGGGGCGCGTGTTCGTCACCTCCATGCTGACGAATTTCGTCTTTGCTTACGACAGCAAGGGAAAGCCGCTGTTCGAGTGGGGCAAGGCGGGCGCGGGCGATGGTGAATTCGACAAGCCCGGCGGCCTCGCTTTCGGCCCCGATGGCTCGCTCTACGTCGCCGATCAGGGGAACCACCGCGTCCAACGCTTCACGGCCAGCGGGAAATTCCTCGCGCAGTGGGGCGGACACGGCAAGCAGCCCGGCCAGTTCGGCGGCGGCGACAAACCCGGCAGCCGCTTCGGCGGCCCGCACTTCCTCGCGTTCGACCGGCAGGGAAACCTCTACACGACTGAGTCGCACGACGGCCGCATCCAGAAACTCACCGCTGACGGCAAACCGCTGCTCGCGTGGGGCGACAACAGCACCGGCCCCGGCGGCTTCGGTGGCCGGGAAAAACCGATGCGCACGCCGCTGCCCGGCCCCATCGGCGTCTGCGTGGACCGCCGCGGGCGCGTGTGGGTGAGCACCACCAACAGCCGCGTGCAACTTTTCAGCGCCGAGGGAAAATTCCTGCTCACCCTCGGCGGCGAGGAAGGTGACGCGCCCGGTCAGTTCAAACTCCCGCACGCCATGGCGATGGACAGCAAGGGTTTCATCTACGTCGTGGACGCGTCCAACCAGCGCATCCAGAAATTCGCGCCCTGAGGGCCTCCCGTCCCGGAGGGACGAGCTTTGCAAGTCCGTGACTTCTGTCCGGCAAGAAATTCGAGGGACTCGTGTAACTCATCCCTCCGAAAACCAAGCGGTTCCGCTTGAACCAGCACGCCTGCGTTGGCGCAAATGGGTGGAATTCGTGTCCATACGAAGCGTCAGAAGTCTAGCCGGCAGGGGGCAGCCGGCCTACATGGTTCTGTAGGCCGGGTCCCCTGGCCCGGCGCAAGCATTTTTGTCGTCACGTAAAGAAGGGGTTTCATAAGGTCAACCTCGGTGGGGTGAGATTCCATCGAGCCGTGTCGGACGCGGATTTCATTGGCTTGACGGCTCCGAAAGCTTTCGCGAGTCCAGTCTCGCCCCACCTTGTGAAACCGCTTCTGTGAAGATATTGCGGTTGTCGCGTCCCGGCGTCTGAGTTTATTTCGCCGCTCCGGCGCGCTTCTTCGCCAGCGCGGATTCGAGGGTCGGTGCCAGTTGCTCGCCCCGCAGGTCGGCGCCGGCGGCGAGGATTTCGCCGGTATCGCCGTCCACCAGAAAGGCGCTGGGAATCGAGCGCACGCCGTAAAGCTTCGCGATTTCCGCCTCCCAATATTTGCCGTCATACACCTGCGGCCAAGGCATGTTTTTTTCCCGCGTGAAGGCTGCGAGTTTGGGCGCGGCGTTCTCACGGTCGAGGCTGATGCCCAGAACTTCGAGGCCCCGCGGGTGATACGTGGCGTACGCCTTGGTCAGATGCGGCAGCTCCGCAATGCAGGGGCCGCACCAGGTCGCCCAGAAATCGAGCATCACCAGCTTGCCCTTGTAACCCGCCGGAAAATTCACTGCCGTGCCCGCCGTGGTCTTTGCGGTGAAGGGCAAGGCTTTTTGGCCGGCGCCCAGATTGGGGAGCGGGCGGGTTTCGGCGACTGTTTGCGAGGACCTGACGATTTTGAAGGCGCGGCCGGCAGCCGTCAGTCCGGCCAGTTCATAGGTCGTTCCGCCGATGTTGAAGGGCTTGCGGACATCGAAGGACTCGCGGCTGCGGTCAAATTTGCCATCCGCGTTCAAGTCCATCACCAGGCGCACGCCCGAAGCTTTGGGGTCCGCTTTGCCGCGAAAATCGCCCGTCGCCAGATCATCGGCGAGCATGGCCGTGTAACTTTTCCCGCCTATCGTCACCTCGCCGGCATAGGCGTAGTCGCCGTAGTAGAACAGGATATTTTTGTACGCTGTGCGCGCCGGATCGCTTTTGTCGAAGCGGTACAGTGCCAGGCGCAGCTCGGCGGTCTCCTTGCCGTACCGCACTTTGACCAGCGCGCCGCCGCGGTAGCTGGTCAGTTCCTCGCCGCTTTTGGCTTTGGCTTTCCGGGGATTCCATTCCGCCAGGGCGTCGTCGGTGAGGTCGCCGTTGCCGTTGGCGTCCACGAAAAGACGGGCCGGCTTGCCCTCCGGTTCGTCCACAATCACGACAACGGCGGTCGGCGTCTCCCGCGGTCCGAGTGCCAGCAGGCCATAGAGCGGTGCGGCGAGGCCGGCAGGTGTTTTCTTCACCACGATCGGCCGCTCGGCGGACAACGCGAGTCGCTGGGGTAGGTAGCCGCCGAGTTTGGCGGTGGCGCCGGAGGACAGCAATTGGAGGGTAATGTTGTCCGTTCCCGGTGAAGCGCCGAGCGAGAGGGCCGCGGCGAAGACAAACAGCAGGAGGTAGAACAGGACTGGTTTCAAAAGGTGAGGTGAGCGTCCCTGCGAGCCATCGAAATGACAAAAATTACTGCTCACGGGGACGCTCGCCCCACCGACGACGGCTGGTGAAACCGCTTTGACGCGCTTCATTAGGCAAGGATAACCGGCCCACGTTGAAAGGCAATCCCGCAACGTAAGCTGAAGCGTCGCCGCGTGGTTTGCTGTGAACGCCCCCCTCACCCTGCCCTACCCATGAAGCTCGTTGGCCATGCAACGAGGCGGCATCCACGCGGGTTGGCGAGGGCGCGAAGCGTTTGGAGTGCGCCGGCCCCAGCCGGCGCTTTCCCAGTCCGCCACAGTGCCGGCTCGCGTCGGCGCACTCTCCCGCCTTGCGGGACTGACGCGCGGGCCAAGGCTCCGTCCGGTTCAAGGGCCCCAATCGCGGACGCGCGTCCGTGGACTCTCTCCCCCAATGGGGGAGGGGGTGCCCGCAGGGCGGGTGAGGGGATGCCGCTACACCATTGACATAGTGGTGGCAAGGAACGTCAGTGCGCAATTCATCACGACAGGCTCACTGGTTCCGGACAAACAACTTTCCCGGCAATTGCTTGATGAGCCGTTTCATTTCCAGACCGAACAGCGTCACCGATACCGTCGAGGCGGGCAGGCTGCAGCGCCGGATGACATCGTCGGTGGTCAATTCGTCCCGGCCCAGCACATCGTAAATTTTTTGTTCGGTTTCGGAAAGCGTCAGCGCCGGCAGCACGCCGGTTTCCCCCGGCGAGGGCGGGCGGTTGCTGGCCGGGAAGAGGTATTCGAACTCGCTCAGGATATCCTCCGCCCCCTCGCAAAGTTTGGCCCCTTTCTTGATCAACTCGTGACAGCCCTTGCTGCGCGGCGAGTCAATGCGGCCCGGCACGGCGAACAGTTGCCGGCCACAGTCCACGGCCATGTTCGCAGTGATCAACGCACCGCTGCTCATGCCAGCTTCCACGACCACGGTGCCGAGCGTCATGCCGGCCACGATGCGGTTGCGGATGGGAAAGGATTGCTTGTCGGCGGAGCGGTTGAACGGGAATTGGGTGAGGAGCGCGCCGTTGGCCGCGATGCGCTCAAACAATTCGGCGTTCTCGGCGGGAAAAACAAGATTGATGCCGGTGCCCAGCACCGCGACCGTGCGGCCTTTGGCGGTCAACGCGCCCTGGTGCGCCGCCGAGTCAATGCCGCGCGCGCCGCCACTGACGACGGTCACGCCGATGTAGGCCAGTTGGTAGGCGAGTTTGCGGGCGACTTCCAGGCCGTAGTGCGTGGTCTGGCGCGAGCCGACGATGGCCACGGCGTTTTTGTCCTTCGCCGTCAGGGTGCCTTTGACGTAAAGCACGATGGGCGGGTCGTAGATCTGCCGGAGCAGATCGGGATATTCCTCGTCGCTGCTCACGACAATCTGGCAGCCGTAGTCGCGGATGCGCTGGAGTTCGCCGCTCAGGTCCACGTCCTTCTCCCAGCCGGCGATCGCCGCGGCGGTTTCTTCGCCGATGCCCTGCACGCCCAGAAGCTGCTGTTTGGAGGCCTTGAGGATGGCGGGGGCGTCGCCGAAATGTTCCAGGAGCTGGCGCACGCGCACCGGGCCGACGTGCTCGACCAGGTTCAGCGCCACCAGTGCTTCCCGCGACTCCATACGCGATGGGGATAGCGAAAAAATCATCCGCCCGCAAGCCAGGAAAAAGACGGGTGAGGCGGTTTGGAATTCCGTCCCGCCCTGGCGCGGACGGAACTCCAAATGGTGGCCGTTGCGAGACGCGCTCGGATGAGGTCCGCGCCGGACCCCGGCAAAATTACTATTTCCTTTGCACGGGGTTTTTGGTCTGCTTCACCTAACGCCTATGAATACTGTTTCCCGCCGCCACTTTCTGAAGTTTTCCGCCAGCGCCGGCCTCGCCGTCGCCGGGGCTCCTCTCCTCCAACCCGCCACCGCCCTGGCCATCGAGCCGTTCAAACGGGCCGGCAAACCCCGCCTGCAATTGAGCCTGGCTGCCTACTCGTTCCGCGAATTTTTCAAGGACGCCAGCAAGAGCCAGAAAAAAGGCGCGGCCGCCGCGCGTCAGATTGATCTCTTTGATTTCATTGACTTCTGCGCCGGCCACGGCTGCGAAGGGACGGAGTTGACGAGCTATTATTTTCCCAAGGACGTGACCGCCGGGTATCTCATCAAAATCAAACGTCACGCCTTCCTGCACGGCATCGCCGTCAGCGGCACGGCTATCGGGAACAATTTCTCCCTCCCCAAAGGCCCGAAGCTCAATGAGGAAATCGTCAAAACCAAACAATGGATTGACCGCGCGGCCTTGCTGGGCGCGCCGCACATCCGCGTCTTCGCCGGCCAGGCCAAAGAGATTTCGCGCGAGGAGGCGGACCAGCAGGTCATCGTCGCGCTCGAGGAATGCTGCGAGTATGCAGGCACGAAAGGGATTTTCCTCGGCCTCGAAAATCACGATTCCATCGGCAACGCCGACGCTTTGCTGGCTCTGATCAAAGCGGTGAAAAGCCCGTGGCTCGGCGTCAACCTTGATTCCGGCAATTTCCGCACCGAGGACCCGTATCAGGATTTCGCGCGCTGCGTGCCCTACGCGGTGAACGTGCAGATGAAGACCGAGGTCGGACGCAAGTCGGCGCAAGGCGGCGAGCCAGCCGACCTCAAGCGCATCGCGCAACTGCTCCGCGACGGCGGCTACCAGGGCTGGGTGGCGCTCGAATACGAGGGGAAGGAAGACCCGTGGGTGGCGGTGCCGCGGACGTTGAAGCAGATGAAGGAATTGTTCACGGCCTGACGGGCGCGACAAGGAAAGGCACGATGAAAAACCTCCGGAAATGTTTATGGGTGCTGCTGCCCATTTTTTTCAGTCCGCCCTTGCGCGCGGCGGAGCCGGCGACGGCGCTGGGCGCCATTGAACCGCAGCTCGTCTCCTTTTCCCGGGGCGATTTGACGTTGCAGGGCTGGCTCTTCAAGCCGGAAGGCAACGGCCCTTTTCCCGCCGTCGTGTACAATCATGGCAGCGAAAAAATGCCCAGCTCGTTTCCGACGCTGGGAAAGTTCTGGACCGATAAAGGTTATGTTTTTTTTGTGCCGCACCGGCAGGGGCACGGGCGTTCGCCGGGAGAATACATCGTGGATTTGCAGGACCAGTTTAGCGCCAAAGAAAAGGATGCAGAGCGGGTCCGCAAATACATCATCGGGTTGCACGAGCGGTTCAACGCCGACGTCGTCGCCGCCGTGGTGTGGCTCAAGCAGCAGCCTTATGTCAACACGAACCGGATGATCATGTCGGGCATTTCTTATGGCGGCATCCAGACCGTGTTATCGGCCGAAAAGGACCTGGGACTCAAAGCGTACGTCGCCTTCTCGCCGGCGGCGATGTCGTGGCAGGGCAACCCGCTGTTGCGCGAACGGCTGCTGCAGGCGGTGAAACACGCCCGGGCGCCGATGTTCCTGCTGCAGGCGAAGAATGATTACGATCTCGGCCCCAGCGAACTGCTGGGCAAGGAACTCAAACGCCAAGGCGCGCCGAACCGGGCGAAGCTTTATCCGGTGTTCGGCGACAAGGACAATCCGAAGGACGGCCACGGCGGATTCGCGGTGCGCGGCAGCGATATATGGGGGGCCGATGTCATGGCATTTCTGGACGCGGTGATGAAGCCATTTTAGCCGCACGACGGGGATTGCCGACCAGAGCAAAAAACCGCCCGTGAAAATTGCGCAGCCCAGTTCCCAGATCGACCACATGTTGCGGCAGACGCGCCTGCACCACGTGCAGCTCAGTTCGATGGCCGACCTCAAGGCCAACATGCTGCTGACCATGGCCTCGGTGGTGATCACGCTCTCCATGCCGCATATCATGCAGCCCCATTTCAAATGGGCCATCGTCGTCCTCGATGTTTTTTGCCTGCTGACGATCGGTCTGGCGACGTATGCCGCGATGCCCAAACTGCCGTTCTCGCTGAAACCCGGCGCGCACCCGGACGTGAACAGCCCCGGCTTCAACCTGCTTTTTTTCGGTGATTTCGCCCGTTTGGAATTCGAGGAGTTCGAAGCAGCGATGGAGGAGATGATGAATGATCCGAACCGCACGTATGAGGCGCAGGTGCGGGAGCTGTATACGCTGGGCCGGTTTCTGGCCACCAAGAAATACCGTTACCTGCGGCTGGCCTACCTGTCGTTCATCACGGGGCTGCTGGCCAGCGGCTTGATCACGATTTTTTCCGGCGTGCTCGGTTGATCGCGTCTGGATAAACCCGCTCCCATGCGCCGCATTCTTTTGCTGTTGCCGTTGCTGGCTCCCTTTTGCCACGGCCAATCTTTGCCATACTCACAGGCGCGCGCCTGGCGCGCGCAAATCCGGTCCAACTTCTTCATCACCGACCCGCTGCCCGACCTCGACGCCCGGACGCATCGCCGCTTTGAGCCGGCGGCGGGCGTGACCGCCGAAGCCGTCAGCTACGCCACACAATTCGGCACGCGCATCCCGGCCATTCTTTACCTGCCTGACCCCTTGCCAAAAACTGCCTCCGGAAAAATTCCCGGCTTCATCGTCGTCAACGGCCACGGCGGGGACAAATACAGTTGGTATTCCTTCTTCGCCGGCATCACCTACGCGCGCGCCGGCGCGGCGGTGCTGACCTACGACCAGACGGGCGAAGGCGAACGCAACGCGCAACGCAAGTCCGGCACGCGCGCCCACGATTCCCTCCAGGGCGACGAGGAACTCGCGCGCCGCCTGTGCGGCCTGATGATGACCGACGTGATGCAGGCGGTTTCGTTTCTCGTCGCGCGTCCGGAAGTGGACGCCGCCCGCCTCGGCGCCGGCGGTTATTCGCTTGGCTCCTTCGTACTGGCGTTGGCCGGCGCGGTGGAAACGCGGCTGCGCGCCTGCGTGCTCGTGGGCGGCGGCAATCTCGACGGCCCCAACGAGTATTGGGACAAGTCCAAGCCGATGTGCCAGGGCCTGCCGTATCGCTCGCTCCATTTTCTGGGCGACCGGCCCGCCGTCATTTACGCGTTGCACGCCGCGCGCGGACCGACTCTGATCTGGAACGGACTGGCGGACACCGTCGTCAACATGAACAACACGCCGGAGCCGTTCTTCGAGGACCTGCGCCGGCGCGCCGTAAAGCTGCGCGGCAATGAGGAAGGGGTGTTTGAAACGGGCTTTGTTCCAGCGGCGAGTCATCGGCCTTATTTCCTGACGCGGCCCGCGTGGTTGTGGTTGGAAAAGCATCTTGATTTTCCAAACTGGACCGAAGCCGCCATCCTCTCCATGCCCGAAACACATGTCAGCCAATGGGCGCAGGTGCATGGTGTGTTCATGGACAAACTTTACGCCACCGAGGAACGCGAAGGCGGCGTGCGTGCTCCCGGCGCCGGCGTGCCCGGCTATGCCCGCGAAGACCTGAGTGTGTTCACGGAAAAGGATTGGGAAGCACGGAAGAAGAAATTTGTCTTCGAAACTTGGGTCTCCGCCGCCCAAGCGGCCTCCCGAAGCAGCCGCTGATCTTGTTCTGCAAATGCCAGTTTTGATGCTTGCTTTCTGCCGAGATGCGCCGTGAATGCGTGAAAAAGCGCAACTTTGCGGGAAAACGACGCACTTTTGACGCGGCCGCTGAGGAACACAAAAGAAAAACTGATTTTTCGACGTGTATCCGGTCCGCGCTACTGCGTAAGAAATGCGCACTTCTGGTGTTCGGCGGGGAAAGTTCCCGCTGCCTTGGCACGAGTTCCGCTAGAAATTACTTAATGCCCAACATCTGAACCAAGACGTTGGCGTTAGGCGCGGTGAAATTTGATCACGGCATTTTGTATTTTTTGTGTCAGCGGTGACAAACTTTTCGTCCCGAATGACTTTCGTTGAACCAGAGTTCGACGCCGGGACGAGAGTCAATCCATCCGACGCCGATCCTCTAACGGCAGAGCCTGACCGACCCGTTTTCTCCAGCCGGACGAGTCCGGGTTCTGCACCGGGTTTGCTGGAGGAAAAGGACACCTGCCGCCTTTCGAACTGTCTGGATGATCCCGTGGAGATGTATCTGCGGCAGATTTGCAATCTGCCGTTGATGTCCTACGAAGAAATGGTGGAGAACTGCCAGCGCGTCGAAGCGGCGGAGGACCAGCTTCAGCGGATCATTTTTTCGTTCGGATTTACGGCCAGGGAACACGTGGCGCTGGCGGAGAAACTTCTGGCCGATCCGCCCCAAGAGCGACTCAGCCGCGTCATCCAGGACAGGAAAGCCGGCAACCGCACCAGCCATCTGCGATCCTTGCGCAAGCTCATCGGCGAGGTCCGGCGGATGGATGAGGAAGCCGGCCGGATTTTCCTGGAGCGGCAGTGCGTCACTGGCGCCGTCCGCAATGAAGAGCTTTATTCCGCGTTTACCCGCATCAACGCAAGGCTGCAAAAGGCGCTCCCGCGATTTTATTTCAAACAGAAAATCATCGAGGAAATATTCCTGGTCGCCGAAGATTTCCGGGAGAAAATCCGACATTGCCTCAGCCAGGTTCGGGCCTTGGAACAACAGCCGCCCTCGCCCCGGCAACAGGCGGCGCTCCTGGCGGAGTGGCAGAACATCGCCGCCCTGGAACGCCAGGTCCGGATGTCGCACAAGGATTTTCTGCCGGCTTGCGACCAGGTGGACTGGTTGCTGGCCAAGGCGCAGCAGGCCAGATCCCACATGGTGCTGGCTAATCTGCGGCTGGTGATTTTTCTGGCTAAAAAATATGCCCACCGCGGCCTGCCCTTGCTCGACTTGATCCAGGAAGGGAACATGGGGCTGATGAAGGCGGTGGAACGCTTTGAGTACCGCCGCGGCTACAAATTCTCGACTTACGCCCGGTGGTGGATTCAGCAGGCGATAGCCCTCTCCATCGCCAACCACGCCCGCACCATCCGCATCCCGGTGCAAAAGATCGGGCCGGTGAGCCAGTTGATCGTGGCGTGCGCCAAACTGCAGCAGGAGTTGGGGCGCGAAGCGGCCCCCGACGAAATCGCCGGGGAGATGAAGCTGCCGGTGGTCCAAGTGCGCGTTCTTTTGCAATACGCCTGGGCACCGGTTTCCCTCCAGGCCTCGACGGGGAGCGACGGTGAAAACTTCTTCGAGGACTTCATCGCGGACAGCTCCGCAGAGGATCCGTCCAACCAGACCGATCACGCCTTGTTAAAGGAAAAGCTCGTTTTTGTGCTGGCCGGTTTGAAGGAGAAGGAGCGAAAAGTGCTCGAACTGCGCTTCGGGTTGGGCGACGGCACGCCCCAGACGCTGGAGGAAGTGGGCCGGCAATACAAGCTGACCCGCGAACGGATCCGGCAAATCGAAACCCAGGCCTTGCGCAAACTCAGGCATCCGGCGCGTCTGCGGCACTTGACGGGCATTGCCGAAGCCTGCCGGGCCGCCTGACGTCAAATCCCCGCGCCCCGGTTCCCTCAGCGGGATGACGGGCCGGAGTTTTGCAGGCGCAGGTCTGGCGGATCAATGCCACCGCTAAAGTTGGCTGGCGGCCGGCCGACTTTCGTGCTTGGCTTGGCGGGTATGAATCCGGGTCCGGCGGACTTGCTCACAGCTCTCCTCAAAGAAGTTTCACGCTCGTTCTATCTGACCTTGCGCGTGCTGCCCACCGCCGTCCGATCCCCAATCGGCCTCGCCTACCTGCTCGCGCGCGCGACTGATACGATTGCCGACACAAAAATCGTTTCTCCGGCACAACGGCGCACAGCGCTGCTGGCGCTGGGCGGACGGATCGCCGGCCAGTCCCGGGCCCCGCTCAACTTCGGTGAGCTGGCCCGTCACCAGGGCCTGCCCTCCGAACGCCGGCTGCTCGAACGCGTCGAAGAAGCGTTGGGCGCGCTCGGTCAATTTTCGTCCGCCGACCGGCAACTCATTCGCGAGGTGCTGGCCACCATCATCAGCGGGCAGGAGCTGGACCTCGACCGTTTCGCCGCAGCGGACGAACATCACATCGTCGCGTTGCCGACCGACGCGGAGTTGGACGACTACACCTGGCGCGTGGCCGGTTGCGTGGGTGGGTTCTGGACGAAGATGTGCCGCGCGCATCTTTTTCCACGCGTGGAGCTGGACGACCGGGAATTGCTCAAGCAGGGCGTCCGCTTTGGCCAGGGACTGCAGTTGGTCAACATTCTGCGCGACCTGCCCGGCGATTTGCGCCAGGGCCGCTGTTACCTGCCCGCCTTGGAACTTTCCCAAGCGGGACTGGCTCCGGCCGATTTGTTGAAGCCGGAGAACGAACCGCGGCTGCGTCCAATTTACAATGCCTGGCTGGCCAGAGCCGAAGCGCATCTGGCCGCCGGCTGGGAATACACCAATGCGCTGCCCTTCGGGCAGGCGCGCGTGCGGCTGGCCTGCGCCTGGCCGATATTGATCGGGATGAAAACTCTGGCGCGCCTCCGCGCGGGCAATGTTTTGGACCCGCACCAACGAATCAAAATCAGCCACACCGAAGTGCGGCGGGTGATGGTTTGCTCGTTGATTTGTTACGCCTGTCCGCCAGCCTGGCGGCGGTTATTCCAGCCGGCAGTGGTTCCGGGCGGGAAAGTTTAGGATGGGAAATTCTGTTGCTTCAAAACCTGTTTTCCGGTAATAATTATTTATGCGACCGCTCAAACCGCTTTTGCCGGTTTTTATTTTTTGCCTTTCCGCCGGCCTGCTGCCCGCCCAGGACGCCTCAAAGGAAGCACCGGACAAGGAGATGGAGCAATTGATTCAAAAACGAGTCGCGACTCCCACCATTGACCCCAAGATCGAGGACAAGGCGCGGGAATTGTTGCGAAAACAAATGGGGGCACCCGCTGGTGTCGTGACCACCCCCGCGCCCCAAAAGGCCACGGCTCCTCCAGCCGCCCCAAAGACGCAAGCCCGACCGCAACCCGCTCCCCCTCCACCGCCCAAACCGACACGAGAAGCCCGACCCGGACAGTCTACCGTCCCGGTCGTCGTTGCTCCCGGAGCCCCAACCCTTCCGAAAGTGGCCGCCCCCGGCGCTTTTCCCGCGTATGACCCGGATGTCGAAGCCAAAGCCCGCGAACTGTTGCGAAAAAAAATTGCCGAACAACAAGGAACCACGACGCCCTCGCCCGCCCCGGCTACGGCTCCCACGCGGCAACCGCCACCCACTCCCTCACCGCGGCCTGCCCCCGCGCCCAGCACGGCGACAACTCCGGCGCCGGTTCCGACACCCGCTGTCGCGCCGAAACCCGAAACCACAGCCAGGCCGAATTTGCCCCCGCCTCCAAAACCGATGCGTGAAACCACGGCGCGCCCGGCCACTCCTCCGGCGGTCGCTACTCCACCCGCGCCACAACCGAAGCCTGTACCCCCTTCTGCGGTGGCTCCGGCTCCAAAACCGACACCAGCGGCTCCTCCACCCGTGGCCGTCAAACCGGCACCTGCACCGCAAACAACCCCTGTTCCAAAACCCCCCGCCCCAGCCGCCACTCCGGCCCGGCCGACTTTGGATCCGGGAGTGGAAACCGCCGCGCGCGATCTGTTGCGCCAGAAAATGACGGAAACGCCTGGCACGGGAAAAACCGCCGCGCCCAAACCCACTCCACCGCCCGTCGCCGTCCACCCCGCACCCGCGCCGCAAACAACTCCCGTTCCCAAGACCCCGGCTCAGGCCGCCAGTCCGACCCAGCCGACTTTGGATCCTGCGGCGGAAGCCGCCGCGCGTGATCTGTTGCGCACGAAGATGACGGATATTTCCACCGCGGAAAAAGTCGCTGTGGCCAAGCCCGCTCCCCCGCCACAGCCGAAATCGGCTGCGAAACCCGCGCCCGCCGTCGTCGAAGCAGCGCCCGCGCCCGAACCTTCGCGGCCGCTGACCAAGATGGAAAAGCTGGCGGAATTGAACAAACTTTATTTCGCCGACAAGATCACCCCGCGCGAATACCACCAACAGCGGGCCAAAATCATCGCCGAACCGTAAGTTCAAGCGCCTTCGCCACCCCGCCAGTTCCGCCGCGCTGGCGGGTTTGTTTTTTTCAATGGCGGTTTGGAGTCCACGCTTCAGCGTGCTTCGGAAACAGCCCCGCATGTGGGGCTGGACTCCAAACCACAAGTTTCATGGGTAGCCTCCACGGTTTTTTGACCGCGCATTGGGACGATGAACCGGTTAGCGCTTCTATTGTCGCGCCAGCGTCTTGCACTGCGCCAGTCCTCTGGCGCTTTGGCTGGGCCGCTGGCAGTCCTCACAGCGCCAGAGGACTGGCGCAGTCCAAAACCTTGCAGGGCTTCGGCCGGTTCAAGGACAGCCCCGACGCCATTTATGGCGCGCATTGCGAACATGAACTGGTGTGGACCAAACTTTGTCGCATATGCGACAAAGTTTGGGATCGTGGCGGTAGCTGGTTCATGAGTAGAAAATGGTTTCCCGGCTTTCAAAAGATTTACCGGACTTCAGACAGACTTGGTATAAGCTTCGGCCCATGCACGATTTTCGTTACGTCGGCCGCCGGCTCTACTGCGAACGCGTGCCGGTTGAATCGCTGGCCCGAAAATATGGCACGCCGCTGTACGTGTATTCGCAGCACACGTTGAGCGACCATTTCCAAAAGCTGACCCGGGCGCTGGCGCCGCTCGAGCACCTGGTTTGCTTCGCGGCCAAAGCCAACTCGAACCTTGCGGTGCTCCGCACGCTGGCCAATCTGGGCAGCGGTTTCGACATCGTGAGCGAAGGCGAATTGCGCCGGGTGATCGCCGCCGGCGGCGACCCGCGCCGGTGCGTGTTCGCCGGCGTGGGCAAGACCGAACGCGAAATCGAGTTTGCGCTACGCCAGAATATTTACAGTTTCAACGTCGAGAGCGAGCCGGAACTGGCCCGCCTCGACCGCGTGGCGGCACGGCTCAACAAGATCGCCCCCGTGGCCGTGCGGGTGAATCCCAACGTGGACGCCGGCACCCACGCCAAAATCACCACCGGCACCTACGCGAACAAATTCGGCATCGCCTTCGAGCAGATCGAGGGCGTTTACGCGCGGGCGCGCCGGCTGAAACATCTCCGGCTGCGCGGCCTGCAAATGCACATCGGCTCGCAACTCACCGAGGTCAAACCCTTCGCGCTGGCCGTGAAAAAAGTCCTGCCGCTGGTCCGCCGGCTGGCGGCGAACCATGCCCTTGAATTCTTCAGCGTCGGCGGCGGACTGGGCATCGTGTATCAGCCGGCGCTGGCCAGCGGCCAGCGCGACTGGTGGCTCACCTCCCGTGCCAGAAACATATTGACGCCGCAACGGTACGCCGCGGCGCTGGTGCCGTTGCTGCGGCCGCTGGGGCTGCGGATTCTGATCGAGCCGGGCCGGTTCATCGCCGGCAACGCCGGCATCCTCGTCACGCGGGTTGAATACGTGAAGCGCACCGGCCGGAAGAATTTCGTGATTGTGGATGCCGCCATGAACGACCTGATCCGTCCGGCATTTTACGATGCCTACCACGAGATCGTGCCGCTGACGCGCCAGAGCGGCCGGGCGCGGGTGCCTTCCGACGTGGTCGGGCCGATCTGCGAATCGGGGGATTTTTTTTGCAAGGACCGGCCGCTGCCCAAAGTCAGCGAAGGCGATCACCTGGCGTTGCTCAGCGCCGGCGCCTACGGATTCGTGATGGCCTCCAATTACAACTCGCGCGCCTTGCCGGCTGAAGTGATGGTGAAGGGAAACCGCTCGGCACTGGTGCGCGCCCGGCAGAAACTACCCGAGCTGTGGGCGTCGGAAACGGTGCCCGCCTGGCTGCGGGCGTCTTGAGGCGCTGCGGTGGCACCAAAAATTCTGCTTGCCAGACAGGCCGGTTGGCGTTTGTTTGGCATCAGGAACAAAAGGAAAGAACGTTATGAAAAAGATCATCCATTTCGCAGGATTCCTCGCCGCGCTGGTCTGGCTGGCCCGCCCGCCCGTGGTCAATGCCCAGGAGTGGGGACGGTTTTACGTCAATGCCGATCTCGGGCCGTCCTTCATTCAGGACACGACCGTCCGGCAATTCGGCGTCCCGGTGAGCGGGTTCACGCTGGAGTTTGATCCCGGCGTCCGTTTTGGCATCAGCGCCGGCTACCACATCACGGACTGGTTCGCCGCCGAGTTGGACACCGGTTACCTTTACAACGCGGTGAAGAACATCAACGCCGAGTTGTATCAGGCCCCCATGCTGCTCAACTGGGTGTTCCAAACCCCGCGCAAAAAACCATTCACGGCGTTTTGCGGCGCGGGCATCGGCGGCGTGGGCAGCTACCTTTGGATTGATGACCTGGGCGTGAACGGCAATGACGATGACCTGGTGTTCGCCTGGCAGGCCTTTGCCGGCGCCCGCTTCCAGATCAACGAACGCATGGCCCTGGGACTGGTCTATAAATATCTCGAAACCGAAGGCCCACGTTGGGATTCCGACTTCCTGATCGAAACGAGCACCGTCCGCAACCACTCGGTCGGCGTCACGTTTACCTATAAGTTTTGACCGTGGCACGGCCTTGTCGAGCGCGGTTCATGAATCCGTAGGGCAGACATCCTGCCTGCCAGTTCGGGCGGCATCCTGCCGCCTGGGCCACGGGGCAAGGATGCCCCATGAACCGGCAGGCTGGAAGCCTGCCCTACGGCGGTGGACAGCCGCATTCCTCAAGGGCGCGTGAAAATGCGGTTGGCTTCCGTCAGCGTTTCCTGCGATCCGATGTCAAACCAAAGGCCGGGCACCGTCCAGGTATAAACCGGCAGGCGCGGATAAAGCCATTGCACGAAACGCCCCGGCTGGTCGGGGTTGTTCTTTTCGGCGATGTATTGATGGATGAGCGGCAGCGTCGCGCGCGGATAGTAATAAAGCGCGATGCCGATGAGCGTGCTGGCGGGTTGCGCCGGTTTCTCCTCGAAGCGGGCGATCCTGCCCTGGCCGTCCAACACCACCACGCCGTATTTTTTCGCCTCCTCGAGGCTGCCCACGTCGTATACGCCCAGCACGGGGACGTTCATTCGCCGGCAAAATTGTCCGAACCCGGTCAGCTTCTCGCTGAAGAGATTGTCCCCCGCCACGACGATCAAATCATCGTCCACCTGTTCGCGCGTGAGCACCAGGTGCAGGTCGCCGATGGCTCCGAGCTTGTTCGTGTCGTCCGTGGAGCCGTCGTTGACGATGGTGAAGTCGAGCGGGGACTTGTCGGCGCGGTAATGGTCGGCCCATTGCTGAAAATGCCCGGCGAACTTCGCGTTGGTGACCACATAGACGCGCTCGATGCCGCCGATGGGCGCGAGGTTGTCCAGCACGTATTCGATCATCGGCTGGCCGGCGACGGGCAGGAGTGGTTTGGGTTGCGTGAGGGTCAGCGGATAAAGCCGCGTGGCGTAACCGGCGGCCAGGATCAAAACTCTCATGGAGCGGCGTCAGGTCTGGTTTTCAAAGAGGCCGGGCGCGATCGCGCGCGCGAGCTGCTGCGAACGCGCGAGAATCTCCGAGCTGCTTTCGCATTGCAAAGCAAATTCGGCCAGTTCCCGCGCCTCGGTCAACTTCAGCCGGCGGATGAGGAACTTCACCTGCGGCACGACCGAGGCGGCGGCGCTCAATTCGTCCACGCCCAACCCCAGCAACAGCGGCACCAGGCACGGGTCGCCGGCCATTTCGCCGCAGACCCCGACCCAGATGCCGTTCTTGTGGCCGGCTTCGACGGTGGTTTTGATCAGCCGCAAGATGGCCGGATGGGTCGGCTCGTAGAGATGGGCGATCCGCTCGTTGAGCCGGTCCACCGCCAGCGCGTACTGGATCAGGTCGTTGGTGCCGATGCTGAAAAATTTCACCCGCTTGGCCAGCGCATCGGCGATCATGACGGCGGAAGGGATTTCGATCATCACGCCGATGTCCATGGCGTCATTGAACGGGACATTTTCCGCGCGCAACTCGGCCTTGTATTGCTCGACCAGGGCATTGGCCTGCGTGAGTTCAGGCAGGCAGGTGATCATCGGATACATCATTTTGACATTGCCCTCGGCGCTGGCGCGGAGGATCGCGCGGAGTTGCGTGCGGAAGACCGTCTGTTCCTGGAGACAATAACGAATGGCGCGCCAGCCCAGGAAGGGATTCATCTCCTGCGGCACTTCCGGGTGGGAGAGCAGCTTGTCGCCGCCCAAGTCGAGCGTGCGAATGACCACCGGCTGCGGTTTCAGGGCGGCGGCCACCTTGCGGTATTCCTGGAACTGTTCCTCCTCGCCGGGCAGCGTGTCACGGTTGAGGAAAAGATATTCCGTGCGGAACAGTCCCACCCCTTCCGCCCCGTTGGCCTGCACGGCGTCCTTGTCATTGGCGTGCTCCACGTTGGCGGAGAGGGTGATGTGGATGCCGTCGAGCGTGACCGCCGGCTTGTCCCGCACGTCGCGCAAGCGCTCCTGCAAGTCCTCCTGCTTGCGGACCAGTTGGCCGTATTCAAAGAGAGTCTGGTCGGTGGGATTGATGACGACCACGCCGTTGAACCCGTCCAGCAGCGCGTACTGGCCGCTCTGGATTTGCAGGCTGGCGTCCTTCAACCCCACCACCGCCGGGATTTGCAACGAGCGGGCCAGGATGGCCGTGTGCGACGTCTTGCTGCCCACGTCGGTGGCGAAGCCGAGCACTATTTTCTTGTCGAGCAGCGCCGTGGTGGACGGCGTCATGTCATGGCTCAGGATCAAACACGGCTCCTTGAGCCTTTTCAGATCCAATGCCGCCGTCCGGTCCAGCAAATTGTCCAGCACGCGCGCGGTGACATCCCGCAGATCTGCCGATCGTTCGCGCAGGTATTCGTCCTTCGTCGCGCTGAGGGTGGCGGCGTATTTGTCCGCGACCTGTTGGAAGGCAGATTCGACGTTGACCTTTTGTTCCTGAATGAGGCGGGTGACCTCATCGAGCAGCACCGGGTCCTCGAGCACCAGCAGGTGCGCGTCGAAGATGCTGGCGTCCTTGCCGCCCATGGCCGCGCTGACTTTGTGCTGGACTTCGAGGATTTGCTGGCGGGTTTTGAGCAGCGCCTGCTCCAGACGCTCGATCTCCTGAGGCACCCCGGCGGGGGAAAGGGTCCGTTGCGGAATGGTTTCCTGCGCCTTGCCCAGCACCAGCACCTTGCCCCGGCTCACCCCGGCGGAAACCGGAATGCCGCGAAATGTTTTTTCTCCCATGCGCGCCGTGTCTGGCATGGCTGAGCTTAACCGCGCGGCCGCGGATTGAAAACGAATTTCTTCGCCGGCGCAAGAAACGGCGTGCGTGCCGGCCCGCCTTGGAGTAAACCCATCCCGTGAGCGCCCCGCCGCACATCCGCAACATCGCCCTCATCGGTTTCATGGGCGCCGGCAAATCCTCCGTCGGCCGGCTGGTGGCCGCGCAACTGGGCTTTGAATTTGTGGATACCGACGAGCTGATTGAAGCCCGCGCGGGCCGGCGCATCAGTGAGATTTTTCGCGAAGAGGGCGAAACGGTCTTTCGCGGCCTCGAACGGGAGGCCGTGGCGGAACTGGCCGCCCGCCAAAACACCGTCATCGCCACCGGCGGCGGCCTGGCGGCCCGGCCCGACAACCTGGCGTCACTGAAGTCTCACGCCTTCGTCGTTTGTCTCTGGGCCTCCCCCGACATCATATGGGAGCGCGTGCAACACCAGACCCACCGCCCGCTGTTGCAGGGCGCCGACTCTTTGGGCCGGATCCGCCAACTACTGGCCGAGCGCGAGCCGTTCTACCGGCAGGCCGACCTCTTGTTGAACACCGGGCAACGCTCCATCAGACAAGTCGTCCAACATCTCATCCGCCAGTTCCGCCTCATCCAGCATGAGTCGGCAAGCTCATGAAGGCAGCCATTGCACAAAAGGGACAAGAATTGGGCTTTAACGACTGCCGCTTCACCACGGCGGCGCCGCCGGATCACACGGCTCAATTTCAATCCTGGCTGGCCGCCGGCAAACACGGCGAGATGGCCTACCTCCAGCGCAATGCCCCTAAGCGCGTCGCTCCCCGGCAAGTGCTGGCCGGCGCGAAAAGCTTCATCACCCTGGCGGCCAGTTACTGGAACGAAGATCCCGAAGCGGCAGGCGAGGACGCGCCTTTTATTCCGCACTCCGCACTCCGCACTCCGCATTCCGGCCTCGTCGCCCGATACGCCCGCCACACCGATTACCACGACGTGCTCGGCGAGCGATTGAAAACGCTGACCGAATTCGTAAGCCGGCTTGGCGGCGAAGGCACCCGTTCGCTTTGGTACGTGGACACCGGCCCGCTGCTCGAACGCGATCTGGCGCAGCGCGCCGGGCTGGGGTTCATCGGCAAGCACACCAATCTCATCAACCGCCGGCTCGGCAACTGGATTTACCTGGCCGAAATCCTCACCACGCTGGAACTCGAACCCGACGCGCCGGAGAAAAACCGTTGCGGCTCGTGCGCGCGCTGCCTGGCCGCCTGCCCCACCGGCGCCATCACCGCGCCGTTCCAACTCGACGCGCGCCGCTGCATCTCCTACCTGACCATTGAACTCAAAGGCTCCATTCCGCTGGAATTTCGCCACGCCATCGGCAACCGGATTTTCGGTTGTGACGATTGCCTGGCCGTGTGCCCGTGGAACCGTTTCGCGCAGCAGGGAAAATTGATGCGGCAACACGCGCGCCCCGAACTGGCGGAACCGGATTTGCTCGAACTGTTGTCACTCGACGAGGCCGGGTTCAAGCGCCGCTTTGCCGACACACCGCTGATGCGTGTGAAGCGCCGCGGCCTGTTGCGCAACGTCGGCGTGGCGCTGGGCAACGTCGGCGACACTTCCGCCTTGCCTGCGCTCGTGCGCGCCGCCGCCGACCCCGAACCGTTGATCGCCGAACACGCCCGTTGGGCGATCACACAGATCGAAAAGCGGAGCCACTCGCAGCTCGAAAGCCGAAACGCCCCAGCAGATTGACTTCACCCCACAGGCGGCGCATCCGGTTTTAGGCTTTTCAACCTGCGCTACTTCGCTTAGAAAGCCCGTTCCGCTGCGGCGGCATTCATGAAACCCGACGTGGAAATCTACGACACGACCCTGCGCGACGGCTGCCAGGGGGAAGGCATCAATTTCTCGGTTGCGGACAAGCTCCGCATCGCCGAGAAGCTCGACGCCTTCGGGGTCCATTACATCGAAGGCGGCTGGCCCGGCTCCAACCCGAAGGACATCGAGTTCTTCGCCGAAGCGAAACGGAAGAAATTCCGGCGCGCCCGGCTCGCCGCGTTTGGTTCCACGCGCCGCAAGCATCTGGCCGTGGAAAACGACGAGCAGGTGCGCCTGTTGCTCGACGCCAGAACGCCGGTGGTCACCATCGTCGGCAAGAGCTGGCTGCTGCACGTGCGCGAAGTGTTGAACGCTTCCCCGGAGGAAAACCTGGCGATGATCGGCGACACCGTCCGTTTCCTGAAAGACCACGGGAGGTTTGTCATCTACGACGCCGAGCACGCCTTCGACGGTTACAAGGACGATCCGGATTTCGCACTGGCCACCTGGCTGGCCGCCGAAAAAGCGGGCGTGGACATCATCACGCTCTGCGACACCAACGGCGGCTGTTTGCCGGATGAAATCTCCCGCGTCACCCGGGCGGCGCGCGGCCGGCTGACGGCCCGACTGGGCATCCACACGCACAATGACATCGGCCTCGGTGTCGCCAACGCTTTGGCCGCCCTGGAAGCTGGCGCGAGCCACGTGCAGGGCACAATCAACGGCTACGGTGAACGCACCGGCAATTGCAATCTCACCAGCTTGATCCCGAATGTCGCGCTGAAACTCAAGCGGCTTTGCGTCCCGCCCGCCTCGCTGCCCAAGTTGAAGGAGCTTTCCCAGTTCGTGGATGAAATCGCCAACATCCGCCACGATCCCCGCCAGCCCTGGGTCGGCGCCACGGCCTTCGCCCACAAAGGCGGCATGCACGTCAACGCCGTCCAAAAAGTCGCCCGGAGCTTCGAGCACATCCGCCCCGAAACCGTCGGCAACCGGCGGCGCGTGTTGATCAGCGATCTGGCCGGGCGCAGCAACATCGTGATGAAGGCGCACGAGTTGGGCTTCAAAATCACCAACGACACGCCGGAACTGAAAGCCATCCTCGCACGGATCAAAAAACTCGAACACGAAGGCTACGAGTTCGAGGCCGCCGAAGGGTCTCTGGCGCTGTTGATCCGCAAAATCCTCAAGCACACCGAAGCCCCCTTCAACGTGGACGCCTACCATGTTTCCCTGCGTCGCGACGGTGCCAACTCGGTCTGCGAGGCCACCGTGAAAGTCCGCGTCGGCGCGAAAGCGGCCCAGACGGTGGCCGAGGGCGACGGCCCGGTCAACGCGCTCGACTCCGCGCTGCGCGCCGCGCTGGTGAAGTTTTTTCCCGGGCTCAACAAGATCCAGTTGACCGACTACAAGGTCCGCATCCTGGAATCCTCCACCGGCACCGCCGCCAAAACGCGTGTGCTCATCGAGTCCACCGACGGCCACGAGGAATGGGGCACCGTGGGCGCGAGCGACAACATCATCGAAGCCAGCTTGCAGGCGCTGGTGGACAGCATGGAATACGCGCTGCTAAGGAAATGAATCCACCCTCCCACGTTGTGGACAACTTGGAGTAAAGAATATCGAACATTCAACATTCAACGCTCAACATCGAATGTGGCCGGTTCGGAGTTCGGTGTTGAAAGTTGAATGTTGAATGTTCCCCCTTTGAATTATGTCCGAAGTCCCCAAAGCCTACGACCCGCAGTCCGTCGAGGACAAATGGTACGACTTCTGGCAGCAGCACGGTTGCTTCACCGCCGACCCGGCGCGCGTGAGCGACTGGCGCCCGGCCTATTCCATCGTCATCCCGCCGCCCAACGTCACCGGCATGCTCCACATGGGGCACGTCCTCAACAACACCATCCAGGACATCCTCGCCCGCAAGGCGCGCATGGACGGCAAGGAAGTCCTGTGGCTGCCGGGCACCGACCACGCCGGCATCGCCACACAGGTGCAGGTCGAGAAGGCGCTCAAAAAAGAGGAACACAAAACCAAATACGACCTCGGCCGCGAGGAATTCCTCAAGCGCGTCTGGGCGTGGAAGGAAAAGCACGGCGGCATCATCATCCAGCAACTCAAGAAACTCGGCTGCTCGTGCGATTGGACCCGCGAACGGTTCACGATGGACCCCGATTACTCGCGCTGCGTGCAAAAAGTTTTCGTGGAGCTTTACAAGAAAGGCCTCATCTATCGCGGCAAACGGATGGTGAACTGGTGCCCCGCCACGCTCACCGCGCTTTCCGACGAGGAAGTGGACATGGAGGCCCAGAAAGGGTTCCTGTATCACTTCCGGGTGGAGGTGATTGAGAAGGATGGCTCGGCGGTCAAGTGCGTAGACGCCCCCCTCACCCCGGCCCTCTCCCCCGATGGGGGAGAGGGAGAAAACAACGCGGGACAACGCGCTGCGGATTCCCTCTCCCCCACCGGGGGAGAGGGTCAGGGTGAGGGGGCAGCGCCGGTGGCAGGACCCGTCACCGATTCTGAAGGTCGCATCTGGCTCACCATCGCCACGACGCGGCCGGAAACCATTCCCGGCGACACGGCCGTGGCGGTGAATCCGAAGGACGCGCGCTACGCGCATCTCATCGGCAAACACGTGGTGCGCCCGTTGCCAATTCAACTGCCGCGAGAGAAAAAGCTCATCCCGATCATTGGCGACGACTATGTGGATTTCGAGTTCGGCACGGGCGTGCTCAAGGTGACGCCCGCGCACGACAAAAACGACTTTGAGATCGGCCAGCGCCACAAATTGCCCGCCGTGGACATCATGAATCCCAACGGCACGATGAACGAACTGGCGGGCGAATCACTGGCCGGGCTGGATCGGTTCGAGGCGCGCGCGGTGGCGGTGGAGCGGTTGAAGGATCTGGGCGCGATCGTGAAGGAAGAGCCATACGAGAACAAAATCGGTTTCAGCCAGCGTGCGCGTGTACCCATTGAGCCACGGCTGAGCGAGCAATGGTTTTTGAAGTATCCGAGCGTGGAGCAATCCAAGACGTGCGTGGAGCAGGATGACGCCGCGGAACGGAGCGCCGGTCTCCGACCCGGCGCGTTGTGGGACTCAGATGAAACGAGCCGGGTCGGAGACCGGCGCTCCGGGGGAATGCGGTTCCATCCGCAGCGCTGGGCAAAGGTCTATGACCACTGGCTGACGAACATTCAGGACTGGTGCATCAGCCGCCAGCTTTGGTGGGGGCATCGGATTCCAGTGTGGTATAGCACCGAGGCTCGCTTGAAGGCGTCAACAAAAATTCCGGTCATAGAACTTTCCGGCAACGAACTCGGCGGCGCGAGCATTAAACAGCTGCGCGACGCGGCCTGGGAGTTCGCCGACAAGCATTCGTTTCTCAACCACTCGTTCCCCAACGCTGAAACCGGCTGGAAGATCGTCGTGCGGCCGGCCAGTCTGGAACATGCGTTCACTCATCACGGCCCCGCCAACATCAAGGCGATCGTGGCCTTGCCGGAATTGATTCGCACCGCGATCAAGATCGGATCACTCCATCACCTGCCGCCAAATGAACATTTCAAGGCGGTTCATCTCTTTGTCGCCGCGGCACGCATCGCGGGAGAGTTGTATCAGGTGAAGATCACGGTGAAGGAACATCTGGACGGCCAGAAACTTTACGACCACCAACTATTCAAAAGAAACACGCCCGACGGTGAATCTCCGACGCCAGCCGCTCTTGCGAGCGAGCCGACCCGGCCTACATCGGGCGCTCCAGTATTGATAGCCGACTTGTTCCAGAACGTCAACACCGACACCTCGTTCACCCGCTCTCAGATCGAAGAACCCGGTCCGGGCTGGCAACAAGACCCCGACGTGCTCGACACCTGGTTCAGTTCCTGGCTCTGGCCGTTCGCCACGATGGGCTGGCCGGAACAGACGCCCACGTTGAAGGCGTTTTATCCCACCACCGACCTCGTCACCGGGCCGGACATCATTTTCTTCTGGGTCGCGCGCATGATCATGGCGGGCTACGAGTTCATGCACGACCTGCCGTTCCGCAACGTCTATTTCACCGGCATCATCCGCGACAAGCAGGGCCGCAAGATGTCCAAGACGCTCGGCAATTCGCCCGACCCGCTGGAGCTCATCACCAAATACGGCGCGGACGCCCTGCGCTTCGGCACCATGCGCAGCGCGCCGCTCGGCCAGGACGTGCTCTTCGACGAGAAGGATGTGGAACTGGGCCGCAACTTCTGCAACAAACTCTGGAACGCCTGCCGCTTCCGCCAGATGGTCGGCAGTGCCGACAGCCCGATTGAAGGAGAAATCAACCCGTCGCTTCTCACGAGCGACGACAAGTGGATTCTCCTGTGCCTGGACCAGGCCATCCGCGAAATCACCACCGCGTTTGCCGAATACAAATTCAACGAAGCCACGGCGACGCTGCACCGTTTTTTCTGGAGCGAGTATTGCGACTGGTACGTGGAGGCGAGCAAAGCCGTCTTGGTAAGTGGGAGTCGAGGCAGCGAGACTCAAACTTCTTCGGGCGAAAGTCGGAGCCTCCTCACGTCGGCTCCTACGAGTCAGGAGGAAGCCCGCCGCGCGAACACCCTCGCCGTGATGGATTTTGTCCTCTCGCACGCGCTGCGCCTCTTTCATCCGTTCCTGCCGTTCATCACGGAGGAGCTCTGGCACGGCATGGGGTTCAATCAGGATTTGCCCGAAAACCAGGGCGGCCGGTCCATCATGTTCGCGCGCTGGCCCAAGCCGTTGAGCGACGACGAAAAGCAAGCGTGGGGCCTCGACGACACCGCCGAGAAACTCGCCAGCGCGAAATACGAACTGGTCAGCCAGGGCCGCAACCTGCGCCGCGAATTCAACCTCCCGGCGAACAAGAAACTTCGCTTCGTGCTCAAGCCCGCAGGTAGTCTCGCGGCCTCGGAAGTCGAAGTCATCGAGTTGTTGCTCAACGCCGAGGCGGTGGAGGTCAACGCCGCTTTTCAGCCGGCGCAGGGGACGCCCTCGGTGCGGTCGCCCCTCGGCGAACTGTTCCTGCCGCTGGCCGGCTTGATTGACGTGGCGGTGGAAACGGCGCGGCTCAAAAAAGAGCAGGCGAAAATTGACGCGGAGATCGGGAAGGCGCAGGCGAAATTGAACAACCCGGCCTTCGCGGACAAGGCCCCGCCCGCCGTGCTCGCCGAACACCGACAGCGCCTGGCCGACTGGCAGTCAAAACTCCAGCACGTTGAGGCCGCGCTGCGCGCCCTGGGCGGGTAGAAGCGATCTCATCAACCGGAGGGACGAGTTACACGAGTCGCTGATCTGGACGGCATTTCCTCAGAAGTCAGGGACTCGTGTAACTCGTCCCTCCGGACAAAACTGACCCATTATTGCTTCTGGCCGGCGAGAAACTCCACGAGGTCACGCAAGTCGGATTTGGAGAGCAGTGCCCCCATGCCTTCGGGCATCGCCGACAGGCCCGTGACGCGCGACTCGATCTGGCTTTTGTTGAGTTTGAGCAGTCCGTCCTCCGGCGAGTTGATCACCAGTTCCTCGCCGGTCTCGCTCTTGAGCACACCGGCAACGGACGTGCCGTTCCTGAGCGCGAGCAACAAATTGTCAAAGCCGGTGGAGATTTTTTTGTTCGGATAAACGATTGATTCCAAAATGTATTCCCGGTTCTGGCGTTTGCCGATGTCGCTCAACACCGGTCCCACGTCGCCGCCTTCGCCGTTGATTTTGTGACAGCGCTGGCAGGAAACCTCCGCCCGTTCGAAGAAAATTTTCCGGCCCTCGGCGGCGTCGCCGCCGGCCAGCGCTTCGCGATAGCCGGCGAGGTCGTCATTTTTCGGGCGGGCGTCTTCGTAACGTTTGAGTTTCTGCTTGAGCGCCGGTGCGGAGCATCGGGCCGCCGCTTCAAGCAGGTCGAGGTGCAACTCCGCCGGCACCTGGCCGGCCAGCAGCCGGTCCAGCCATTGCGATAACAGGGTGTCCGCCACCGCGCCGGGCAGCGCGGCGAGGGTGGCCAGCGCGCCCTGTTTCTCGGCCACCGTCCCTTTTTCCAGAATGGCCGTCAATTGACCGAGGGCATCGTCGCGGTTGATGCGCGTCAGCAAACGGATCGCCTCCTTGCGCAACGTCTCGTTGGCATCGGCTTGGGCCAGCTTCACGGCTTTGCCGAGGGCGGCGTCCTGCAAACCTGCCAGCGCCTTGAGCGCCGCCACCCGGACCTCGACCGGTTGCGCGTTGGTGGAAACCAGTTCCAACAAAACCGGCCCGGCCAGCTTGAGATTCAACGGGACCGCGGCTTCCGTTGCGGCGACGCGGACGGGCGCGGGTGCGTTGCGTAAAATACCTGCGAGGACCGGACGCAGGGCGTCGCCGGCCACCCGGCCATCGCGCGGCGGCAACGGACGGTAGATGCCGACCAGCCGGTCGCGCGGGGCCGGCGAGGCCCACATGCTCAATGCCTGCAACGCCTCCACTTGCATGGCGGGATTGGCTCCGCTGGCCGCGGCGAACGCGGCCAGCGCCTTCGCGGCCGGCGCGGAGCCGAGCCGGAAGTTCGCGTTGATCACGCGGAACAACAACGGGTCGTAAAGCGCGGCCGGACCGGGGCGGGAAACTTTGCCGGTGGACGCGGGCGGGATCGCCGCGAGTAACGCGGCGAGTTGCGGTTGCACCTGTGCGATGGGGACGTCGTTGATCGCGCGCGCGGCTTCCAACACCAGGCGCGGGTCGCCGTCGCCGAGGAACTGGGCGATTTCCGGCCGCTCCAGCCGGCGCATCGCGAGCAACACGGCCATCCGTACCGCCGGCGACGGGTCTTTGGCTGCCGCGAGCAGCGACTTCAAATCGTGGATGCCGGCGAGCGCCATCATGCCGGCATGACGGAGATAAGGGTCTTGATCGTTGTTGGCGCGGAGCATTTCGAGCACGGCGGGCACAGCTTCTTTGTTGCCGAGTTTGCCGAGCGCCATCGCGGCGAAGAAACGCACGCGCGCGCTGGCGTCTTGCAACGCTTTCACCAACCCATCGAACGCCTTCACCACGCGACCGTCGCCGAGGACTCTCGCGGCTTGGGCGCGCACCTCGGCATCTTCATCCGCGAGCAAGGGCAGGACGGCGTCGTAATATTTTAGCGGACTATCAACTCTTTTGTTGCGACCGATCTGCCCCAACGTCCAGATGGCGTGAATGCGCGCGAGTTGGTTGTTCTCCTTTTGGGCAATGCCGGCGAGCAAATCATAGGCCGGTTTGTGGAAAGCCCCTTTGAAACCCACGGACGCAATCTGGGCAATTTCAAATTGGGCTTCTTGTCGGACACGACGATCGCGATGCTTCAGCAGAGGCCCCAGTTCAGATAGTGAACGTTTCTCCATCCCTTCGCCGATGAGTATCTTCGTCGCGAGCACTGCAGCGCTGTTGAACAAAGCCGGATCGGTCACGCGGTAGATGCGGCCTTTCCTGGACCGCTCCCAGCCTTCGGCCCAGTCGGAGAAATAGAGCGCGCCGTCGGGGCCGAAATCCACGTCGGTGGGCGTGATGTTTTCGACGAACGCTTTGGAATCGGCGAGTTCGAACATCGCGCCCCGGGGTTTCACCGCGAAACTTTGAATCTTGCTGTTGGCGATGCTGCCCTTGTAGTGCGTCAGGAAGAAATGATTGTCGTATTGCTCCGGAAATCCAGTGCCCGGATAGAACACGAAGCCCGACGGGCCGTCGGCAATATTGGAAATAGGCGGCAGGTAGCAGGCGGGGCGCCTGCCGGTGTCGGGCACGCGGTCGGGCAGCGGCGCGCCGTTGTAGTCCGCCTGGCGCGAGGCGTGGGCCATCCAGATTTCCTCCGCCTTCCACGGCACAAAATCGAAACCCAGCGGCGCGTGTTGATAGCCGACGCGCCAGCCGCTGTCGCCGCCTTCGACGACATACACCAGGCGCTCCTCGTCGCCGTGGTCGAAGTCGTTGTCGCCGGTGAACAGGTTGCCGTACTGGTCGAACGCGAGTTCCTGCGGATTGCGCAGTCCGCGATGGACGACTTCCATCTCGCTGCCGTCCGGGTTGCAGCGGAACACCGCGCCTTCATCGGGGAAGGCGAGCGTTTTGCCTTCCTTGGTTTTCACGTTCGCGCCGCGGTCACCGAAGCTGAAATACAATTTGCCATCAGGCCCGAAAATCAGCCCGTGCAAATCGTGGCCGGTGAAACTGAAGCGGACGCCGTAACCGTGGCTGAACGACTTGCGCGACACGGCGTGGCCGTCCTTGTCCGTGCCTTCGAGCAGCCAGAGGTCGGGGATGTTCGCGACCCACAACTTGCCCTTGCGCGCGAGCACGCCGGAGGCGAGGCCATCGAGGGGCGAGTTAAATTTGTCGGCATAAACGGAACTGAAATCCGCCTTGCCATCGCCGTTGCGGTCTTCGAGCAGCCGGACGATTTCGGTTTCGATGGCGAGGTCGTTGAACTTGTCCTTGAAAAACTTTTTGCACATCGCCACCCGGTCCTCCACAGTGCGGCAGGCAAGGTCGTCTTCCAGCATGAACATGTAATGACGGATATCCAGCGTGCTGCTGCGGAGGCGATGGGTCTCCGTGACGAACATGCGGCCCCGATCGTCGAAGCAAAACGCGACCGGGTTGGCGAGCATCGGCTCGGCGGCCCACAGATCGAGCTTGAAGCCGGGCGCGACCTGGATGCGCTTGAGGGTCTGTTCGGCCTCGCGCGAGGCGGGCGCGATCTGCGGCACGGGCTGGCGGTCTTCTTTTTTGAGGCCGGGGGATTTTGTGCCGGCGGGTTTGAGGTCCGCCCCATCTGCGCCGGCGCAAAGCCAGGCCAATCCGGCAGTCAACAGCCAGCGCACCGGGACGGCAGTCAAAGCTGAGTTCCACATCGCGTGGATAATAGTGGTCCAAACTGATGGCGCAAGAAACCTATTTGGCCGGCGGGTGATTGTTCGGCCACACCCGACGAAGTGGGGTGTTGATATAAGCCATTCGGGTGTAGCGGAATATACGGATTGGCACAGGCTGCCGTGGCGCAGAGACCCGTCGGCGCCAACTTGGTCAGGAAACATAAATGACAAGCCGCCAACACGGTCAAGGGGAACCGGCCAGGCCGCAAAATCATTGAATAAAGACACTTCGGGCAACGTCGCCCCCCCGTCAATTCGTTCTAGACAACCTCCCGCCCTTATGTCACGTTTCGCTCGTATGCCTCCTGTATCAAAACCTTGGGGTGGGTTGCCTCAGGGCATGGTGTTCAGGGGCGAGCATATGGGTGAGTAATTTACCCTCAAGAAAGGATCAACTATGAAGTTCATGAAATCACTGACCGCTCTGGCCTTTGCTGCTGCTCTGCTGGCTGGAACGACCATCGCCCGCGCCGAATCCTGCTGCGATAAGGCCAAGGCGAAGGGCGAAGAATGCAAGCATAAGTGCTGCGTGGAAGCCAAGAAAGACGGCAAAGTCTGCGAAAAGTGTAATCCTAAAGAGGAGAAGAAGTAGCCGTCGGTCAGTTTTACGGGCGGCCGATTTTTTAATCGGCCGCTTTTTTTTGCCCTGAATCCAGCCGCGCGGCTCAGAGCAATTCTTTGATCAGCTCCTGGGCCTGTTCGTTCGCGATGCCCAGCTTGCGAAAAGCCAGCGGACCGTTGCCGTCGTGCAGCACTGGTTCCAGGTCTTCGAGGCTCGGCAGGTTCGTGCGCTTCCAGAACAGGCCGATGGGAATTTCGTCGCCCCACTGGTAACCCCGCTCGATGGCCTTGTTGAAATTGGCCGGGTCATGGCCCTGTTCTTCGAGGATTTTCACCCGCGGATTGAACCATTGATAGGTGTTGTCCTTGTTATAGGTCACGCAAGGGCTGAACACGTCCACCAGCGCAAAGCCCTTGTGCTGGATGGCGCCTTTGAGGATGTCCACCAGGTGCTTTTGTTTGCCGCTGAAAGCGCGCGCCACGTAAGTCGCCCCGCCCACAATGGCCATGGGAATGGGATTGATGGGGTTCTCCACGTTGCCGTGGGGCGTGCTTTTGGTTTTCATTCCCTTTACGCTGGTCGGGGAAACCTGCCCCGTGGTGAGGCCGTAAATCTGGTTGTCCATGACAATGTAAGTCAGGTCCACGTTGCGGCGCATGGTGTGGACGAAGTGATTTCCACCGATGCCATAACCGTCGCCGTCGCCGCCCGTGCAGATCACTTTCAGTTCGTGGTTGCCGAGTTTGGCGCCGGTGGCCACCGCCAGCGAGCGGCCATGCAGCGTGTGCATCCCGTACGCGTTGATGAAGCCCGGCAGGTTGGAGGAACAACCAATGCCGCTGACCACCAGGACCTGGTGCGGCTTGAGTCCCAACTCGAAGAGCGTGGTTTGCAACGCGGAAAGAACGGAAAAATCACCGCAACCCGGACACCAATCGGGATGAATTTTGCCTTTGTAGGTGTCCTTGGTCAGTTGGCCGGGCTGGCTGGCTGGCGTGGCAGGCGGGGGTGCGGTTTCAACGGCGGTGCTCATAGGTTTCTTAAACGATGACTTCGTGGGTGGGGACGGAAATTTCCTGTTTGCCGGCGAGCTGTTCCTTCACGGCGTTGACAATGTGGTGCGGCATGAACGGTTCGCCGTCGTATTTGCGGATGTGACCGTGCGCGGCGAAACCCGTTTCCGAGCGGAGATAGCGCGCAAATTGTCCGCTGTAATTGTTCTCCACGATGATGACCTTCCTGCTCCGGGACAGCAGGCGCATCACTTCCCCGGTGTGAAACGGCACGATCCATTTGATGTGAAGCTGGTTCGCCACCACGCCTTCCTCGCCCGCCAGTTTTTCCACCGCCTCGCGAATCACGCCTTCGGTCGAACCCCAGCCGACCAGGGTCACCGGCGCGTTCTCCGGCCCGACGAGTTTCGGGGGCGCGATGTCCGCCGCCGCGTTTTGCATTTTGCGCGCGCGCTTCTCCACCATCATGCGGCGCTTGGCCGGATTGGTGAACTCGTCGCTGATGAGCGTGCCGTCTTCGTCATGCTCGTCGGTCGCGGCGATGTGAATGTGGCCCGGCACGCCCGGCACAGCGCGCGGTGAGATGCCGCTTGCGGTATTCTTGTAACGCAAATAGGCGCTGTCGTTGTAGCCGCCGAAAGGATTTTCCGTGTCGCCGTTGCCGTTGGGCAGGATGAGTTGGCCGCGGTCAATCTTCGCATCGAAGTTCAGGTCCGCCGGGTCCACGCTGGCCGTCCCTTCGGAAATGAGCAGGTCCGCCAGGACGAGTCCCGGGCACTGGTATTTGTCGCAGAGATTGAACAATTCGGGGATGGTCTGGAACAGATCGAGCTGGCTCGAAGGCGCCACGATGAGGCGCGGATAATCCCCATGGCCGGCGCCGAGCACCTGCCACAGGTCGCCTTGCTCGGTCTTGGTCGGCACGCCCGTGGCCGGACCGGCGCGCTGAACGTCCACGCAGACGATTGGCGTTTCGATCATGCCGGCCATGCCGATCGCTTCGGTCATGAGGGCAAAACCACCGCCGGACGTGGCGCACATCGCGCGGCAACCCGTGTGGCCCGCGCCAATGACCATGTTCATCACGCCGATTTCGTCCTCAACCTGCCGCACCATGATGCCCAACTCGCGCGCGTGCGACGCCATGTACATCAAGACACCGGTGGACGGGCTCATCGGATAGGCCGCGTAAAATTTCACGCCCGCGGCGATCCCGCCCATCGCCGTGGCCTGGTTGCCGGTGACGATGGCCTGCGGTCGGGAAAGTTTGGGCGCCTTGAAGGGAAACGGTTTGAAATGCTGCGCGGCATAATCGTAGCCGGCGCGCGCGATGCCCACGTTTTCCGCGACCACGGCGTCGCCTTTCTTTTTGAACTGGCGGGCGATGACGGCTTCGAGCGGTTCGGACTCGACGCCGAGCAATTGCAGGGTGGCGCCCAGCGCGGCGGTGTTGGCGGCAAGTTTGTTCCCCTTGGTGAGTTCCTTCATCGGCATCGGGCAAAGTTGCACGCCGGCGGCGGCGGCTCCCGGCTTGAGCTTGTCGCCGTCGTAGACCACGCACGAGCCGGCCTTCATCAAACGGAGATGCCGGTCCAGGGAATCCTGGTTGAGCGGAATCAACACATCTACCTTGTCGCCCATGCTGCGCACCGGGCCGTCGCTGGCGCGGATGGTCAGAAACGTGTGGCCGCCGCGGATGATGGACTGGTAGGCGTTGTAGGCATTGAGGTTCAGCCCGCGGCGCGCGAAAATGCGCGCGAGGATGTCTCCCGTGCTGGCGATGCCCTGGCCGTTTTCACCGCCGATGCCGACTGCAAAATCAACTGTTGCCATTTTCAATTCCTGTTCTGTTCGTTCGCGCTGCCGCAAGTTGGGTTCCGGAGAACCAGCGCCGGGAAAGTTAATCATAGCCGCGGGCGTGTGCAAAGTTTATTCTGCGGGCGCTCAACTCGCCCGCGGCCCTCAACACCGCCCCGTTCCGCCGCCCAGGCAGTTTTGCGGGCCGGCCGCCGGAGCCTTTCAGCGAACATAACGATTCCTCGCCAAAGACTCAAAGAGAATCAAGGCCGCCACGGCGACGCCCACCCTCAAGCGGCGGCCAGGGTGAGAATTCCCTCAAAAAGTTCGAGCTTTCAACCCTTGAACCGTAGCAGCCGACGTAAGGAGGCTCTGACTTTCCGGATTCGAGAAAAAGTGAGCCTCCTTACGTCGGCTGCTACGAGCTTCAGGGCAAGGAACCGCATTTGCCTCTGAAAACCCGGTTCAAGTCAAATGATTTTTTTTGCACAGACTGTTTTTACCGCTGGCGCGCGCGTAACAGCAGGATTAGCCTTTCGCTGTGGTTGGGAAGGAATGGTATTGGTCTTGCTCAACCTTTGATTGAATGGACATCGAACCGCAACGTGCGATCCGGAGTGCCGCCGAACTGGCGGGCGACCTGGCGCCGCTGCTCGAGCAGCTTGGTTTGCCGGCGGGAGTCGTCGGACCGCAGGCAGTGCCGGCGTTGCTCAATTGCCCGCGCGTCGAGGATTTGCCCTCACTGCGCCGTTTCCTGGAGACCTACCGCGCTCAGGTGTTGCTCGCCCTGGAATTGCCGGCCATCCGCCGGGCTTTTGAACATGCCTGCCGGTTCGAGGTGTGCGAACTCCTGGCGTTCGACCGGGAACTCGGCCGTGAACCGTTGCTTGCGCCCTTCGCCCTGGCCAGCCTGCACGTCGGGCGCGAGCAACTTCGCCGCCTGCGGCCCTTGCGCGACCAGCGCCTGGTGCAGCGCTACCTCCAGGCCGTGGAAGCCGGCGAGGCCAGCGGCTGGCACACGCTGGTTTACGGCGTCACCCTTTCGCTCTACTCGCTGCCGCTCCGCCAGGGCCTGCTCGGTTACGCCCGCCAGACGCTGGGTGGATTCACGAACGCGGCGGCGCGCTCGCTGCATCTGCCGGAGACGGAGATCCAAGGTTTGCTGGATTGCCTTTGCGACGATTTGCCCGCCGCGCTCAAACCCATTTTGGCGAACGCCGGCCAGATCGGGTTCCCAACGGCCTGAATCGGCTGGCCCTTGGACCAGCGCTTCGGCTAATCTGCGCCTGCTGCATGAACTACCTATCCGCGGCGGACTGGCTGGTTATTCTCCTCTACCTGCTGGGCATCAGCGCGCTCGGGGTGTGGTCCGGCAGGGGCCAGCGGAGCACGCGCGATTATTTCCTCGGCAAAGAACACCTGCCCTGGTGGGGCGTGGGCCTGTCGATCGTCGCCACCGAAACCAGCGCGCTGACGTTCATCAGCGTGCCGGCCCTGGCTTATGGCGGCGACCTCGGCTTGCTCCAGATCATCATTGGCTACGTCATCGCGCGCGTGATCCTGGCCGTGGTGCTGGTGCCGCATTACTTCAAGGGGGAGATTTACTCTGCCTACCAATTGATCGAGCAGGCGTTCGGCACACCGGCGCGGCGGCTGGCGGGCGCGTTCTTTCTCATTGCCGCAACGCTGGGCGCGGGTGTGCGCGTGTACGTGACATGCATCCCGATTCAGTTGATGCTCGGTGTCGATGTCTTCACGGCCATCCTGATATTCGTGGGGCTGGCGCTGGTTTATACCTGCATCGGCGGCATCAAATCGGTGATCTGGACCGACGCGACGCAGTTTCTGCTGTTCATGGCGGGCGGGATTTTCACGTTGTGCTACGTGCCGACGCTGGTGGAGGGCGGTTGGGCCGGCGCGCTGCACCAGGCGGCCGCGGCGGGCAAACTGCATTGGCTGAACTTAGAGTTCTCTCTGGCCGCGCCGTTCAATCTCTGGATGGGCCTCTTCGGCGCGACGGTGCTGGTGATGTTTTCGCACGGTGCCGACCAGATGATCGTGCAGCAAGTGCTCACCTGCAAATCGGTGCCCGGCGGCCGCAAGGCCCTCATCCTGAGTGCGGCCATCATCTTCCCGCTGTTCGTGATCTTTCTGCTGACCGGCACCTTGCTGTGGGTTTACTATCAGCAATTCCCCCTGGGCATCGCCATCCCCCAAAACGCCGCTGGGTTGAAACAAAACGATTACATCTATCCCATCTTTATCCTCTCGGTGGTGCCGCATTGGCTCAAGGGATTCCTCATCGTCGCCATCCTCTCGGCCGCGATGTCGTCGGTGAGCGCGGCGCTGGCGGCGCTTTCGTCGGTCTCGACCATGGACATTTTCAAAGGGTGGTCGCGCCAGCCGAGGGACGAAGCATTTTATCTCCGGTTCAGCCGGCGTTCGACGGTCTTCTGGTGCGCGATCCTCGTGCTGGTGGCGCTGGTCAGCCGGCAAACGACCTTCGTCTATAATCTGGCCTTCTCGCTCACCGGTCTGACCAGCGGCGCGATGCTCGGCGCCCTGCTGTTGGCCGTCTTTTGGCGCAAAGGCAACTCGACTCCCGTGGTGTCCGGCATGCTCGCCTCGCTCGCGGTGATGATCGCCTTGCTGTGCCTGCCCAAGATGGCGTGGAGCAAAGAGATTTGGATGAAAGTGGTCGGCGCGGAAATTTTCTGGCCCTGGTACACCCTCATCGGCACGGCCGTGACGCTCATCGTCGCCGCTCTGACGCGGGCGCTGCTTCGCACCCGAACGCCTTCGGTTTGAATTTTCGCTGGCGCCGGTGCGTCTGCAATTGTTGACGCGATGCCCGATTCACCGTGTGAATCCGCGCCCGACAAAAAACACCACAACCGAAACCCATGAAAATCACCGCTGGAATATTACTGCTCCTTCCCCTGCTGGCCTGCCGGCTGCACGCCGCTGACGCCGAAACCAAAACCCTCATGACCGAGCGCGGCAAGCTGCTCTTCAGTGATGACCTCAACAAAGTGACCAAGGATTGGCGCTCGGCCAAGGGCAAATGGGAGATCGTGGACGGCGCCCTCAAAGGCAGCGAGTTGAAGGCCGACATGCACGGCGCCGTCACCCGGCACCTGATGGCCTTTCAGGATGTGGTGGTCCAGTATGAGGTCAAACTCGCCGGCTGCCGCCAGACCACTTTCAGCGTCAACGACGACAAGGAGCACCTCTGCCGCGTGCTGATCAACAAGGACGGCTTCATCGTGCAGAAGGACGACCACGACCATGACGGACCGGACAAGGCCGTGATCTTCGGCAAGCACTCCACCGCGATCAAACCGGGCGAATGGCACACCGTCCTCATCGAAATCCGCGGCAACGAAATGCTCGCCAGCCTCGATGGCCAGTCGGTGGAATTCGGCGCGCACGACCTGATCGGCTCGAAGAAGGCAAACTTTGGTTTCACCGTCGCGGGCGAATCAGTGTTCTTCAAAAATCTCCGGGTCTGGGAGGCGTTGCCGAACAAGAACTGGGAGAAAAACAAGCAGCAGCTTGCCGCCGCGCGCAAGAAAAGCTGACCGGCAGACGCGCGGCGTTCAGTTCGCAGTCGTTCGAGTCCCGTCCCGTCATCGGCGGGGCGGCCAGGACCGGCTGAAGCCCGAACTCCGAAAAGGTGTCAGTCAAGGTATTGACATGTATTTCTCCCCTCCCAGCACAAGGGCAAAAACGGTTTGAAGCCAAATGAGACATTACCATTGACTGACACGAATGGCCCTTAGTTAAGCCCTCGATAATTGCGGGGGCGACCTTTCCAGTAACGGCTGCGGTGGGAGATTTCCACGAACCGCCGCCGGGGTTGGTTGAGCAACGGGTAGGGTTTGGGCCGCCGTTTGACGGCGCGCGGTTCGG
>CAZIFU010000194.1:0-11962 GCA_964539075.1 uncultured Verrucomicrobiota bacterium
TCTGCGTCGCGTTCAGGCTGGGCGTGCCGTTGTCGGCCACTTTCACTTTGACCGGGTTCGTCGAGTTTGTTTGCGCCAGGAGCGGACGCCAGACGAAGACGCCGGTGTCGGTGTCGAGGGTCGCATTGGTCGGTCCGGTCAGCAGGCTGTAGTTCAGCTCCTGCGGCGGCGCATCGGGATCGGTGGCCGAATTGGTGACCGTTAGCCTGATGCCGGCACCGATGGTGAAGTTGGACGGCGCCGAAAAGGACGGCGGCGAGTTGGTGTTGTTGACGGTGACGCTCACGGTGTTCGTGCGCGTGAGGCCGCCGAAGTAACCGACCGGGCGCGTGGCCAGGACCGCGATGTCCGCGGCGCTGAGCGTGTTGGTGAACAGCACCAGATCATCAAGCCGCCCGTTGAACCAGCGCTGGATTTGCGAGTTCGTCGAACCGTGGCCGCCGAAAACCACCGGGCGATTCGATTGCAACAACGACCACGCGACATTCGTCGCCGGGCCGAACAGCGCTCCGTCGAGATAGCAACGGACGATGCCCGCGTCGGTGTTCGTCCGCTGGAAGGTCATTGCCGCGTGGTGCCACTGGCTGGTGAGCACGGTGCTGCCGGAGGCGACATCGAGGTCCAGCGTGTTGGCCGTGTTGTAATGCCGCAGGCGGATGGTGTTCGCGCCCGAGGGACAATAAAACTGCAATTCATCGTTGCTGCCGTTAAAACCGTCGCCGCGGCCGGTGTAAAAGAAAAAATCGTCGTTGGTGCTGGCCGACCGCTGCACCCAGCCGGCGAACGTCCAGTCGCTGTCGCTCAGGTCCAATTCGTTTGTGCCGATCTGCCGCGTGAGGTACGCCGCGCCGTTGGTCCCGTCCTCGGTCAATTCCAACGACGCCGTGTCGAGCGTGGGGAACGGCGTGTTGGCCGCGTAGGCGAACGCACCGTTGCCCAGTGCCAGCAGCGCGCCGTCGCGGCCATTGCCGGAGTTGTCTGTGGCGAGACTGTCGGCCGCGCTGTCCGGCGGCTCGAAGCTGTAATGGAGAAACGTCCGCGGGTCTTCGCCGGCATCGGTGACGGTGTAGGCGAAGCTCGCGTTGCCGGTGAAGCCCGCCGTCGGCGTGAAGCGCGCGGTGTGGCCGTCGGCCAGCAACGCCACCGAGCCGTTGACGGGACTACTGACGCCAAAGAGCAGGTTGGAGTCGGGCGATTCGACATCGCTCGCCAGCGTCCAGAGGTCCATGTCCACGAAGCTGTTCCTCACCGCCGTCGTGTTGCCGGCATTGGCTGCGGGAGCGTCGTTCACGGGGGTGACGGTCAGGAGGAAACTGGTCGAGGTCGTGCTCCCGCCGCCGTCCGTCACGCTCAGAGTGATGGTGGCGGAGCCGTTGGCGTTGGTGGCGGGCGTGACGGTGACGGTGCGGTTGGAGCCGCTGCCGCCGAAAACGATGTTCGCCAGCGGGACAAGGGTCTTTTTCGACGATGACTTGTCGAGGGCGAGCGAGCCGGCCGGCGTCGATTCATCCCCGACAACAAAAGCGAGCGCGGCGGTGGACGAATCCTCGGCAATCGTCTGGTTGGCGATGGGCGTGATGGACGGCGGCGCATTGGACGTGAACAGAATGAGCTGCGGACGGTAGTTGGTGGTGGCATTTTCGAGCGAAGCGTAGTCCACAAAGCCGCCGCCCCCGACATTTTTCGTCGAGTAGATTTTCAACGACAGCTTCCCGTCGCCGGCGAGGGCCTCCTGCACGAAGGGCGTCACGGCGATTTCCACCGGTTCGTTGATGCGCGGCAACCAACTGGCAAACACCTGCCCGGACGCCGGCTTGTTATTCCAAGTGACCCCGGTTTCGTTCCACGAATCGCTGCTCACGAAAACCAGCGCATTCTCCGATTGGTTGGCGCCGACGTCGGTGGGCGTCAACCGCAGCTTCGCGTGGACGACGGCGCCCGTGACGGATGCGAGATTGAAGCGCAGGAAGGCCTCGCGTTGCACGTCGGCGCTGGTGTCGGCTTTCACGATGAGCACGGTGGCGGTGCCGAAATTCGACACGGCGTAAATGCCGTTGCGCACGTAGGCGTCGGCTTCAGGGAAAAGCGTCGTCACGTTGGGATTCAGCAAAGGCGCGACCTGCAGGTTCAAGACCGCCCAGTCCACGCCGACGTCGTCGGCCAGCGCAACGTTGAGCCGGCCGTCCTGCAGCAGGGTCAACTGGTCCTTTAAGTCAAGCAGGCGGACGACCGTGCCGGTCGTCGGAATCGGCAGCCAGTTGAGGTTCGAGAACGCGAAACTGTTCGTCACGCCGTCGAGGTAAAGGCGGTCGCTCGTCACCACGCCCGGCCCGGCGCGCAGCGCGATGGCGAGGGTCGCGCCGACGATGCTTTCGTTGGTGGCCAGCAGAAAATCGAACGTGAAAGGCACCCATTGGTTGTTGGTCACGTAGTCGAAGGGCGCGAGCGGGTCGGCCGTCTGCGCGGCGATGGCCGCGGACCACGCCGCGTCCACGTTGACCGCGTCGCCGAGGCCGTTGGGGCTGGAAAACTCGTCGCGGTCGCCCAGCCAATACTCGCGGAACTCCAGCCCCGGCGCCTTCATCCGCTCCTGCAACTGCGCGTAGTACAGACTGCGCAGAAAAACATTCGTGCCGCTGCTGCCGGACGAGTCGTAGTTTCCCGGATCATGCGGGCCGACGTACACGGTGCCGTTCTGAATCGCGCCGACCGAGCCGATGAGCCAGTTCTGCGACGTGGGCGGGTTCTGCACGACGTAACCATCGGCCGCGCAGTTCCACACCACGCAGTTGGCGCCCGCCCAGCCGTGCCCGGTGCCAAGGTTGCCGCGGTTTTGCACGTCAATGTTGTCGCCGTTGACCGTGATGCGGTCCCAGAGCAATCCCGCCGACCAGCGATGGTGCGGGCCGGCGTCGCTGTTGGCCGAGTCGCTGGTGCCATCCACGAAGACGTGCGGGCCGGACGTGGAGGAGCCGCTCACGAACTGATGGCGGTCCTGGCGGTTGTAACAGTTGCGGAAGAGGCACAGGTCCGCGTCGTCCACGTTGAACGCGTAACGCCGCCCACCGGTGATGACCGAAACCGGGTCCAGGCTCGTGCAATCGAACACCGTCACCCACTTGGTGTTGCCCTGCAGGCCGACACAATGCAACACGAAGTGCTCCGAAGTCACGTTGCGCACCCAACCGTTCTGCGCGGAGGAAAACTCGATGAAACTCCACGAGTGCAACTCGTCGGTGCTGTTGGTGTAGTCGCTCACCCCGCGGAGGTTCTCGACCGCGACATTCGTGATACGGCCCGACCAGGTGTATTGCCAGATCTGGCCGCCGCCGTATTGCGCTTCAAACGAGTTGGCCACCGGCGCGTCCACCGTGATGACATTGCCTTCGATGCGCGTGATCACGCGGTCGAAGTCGAGGTCCTTCGAGCCGGCGGTCCAGGGATTGTCCAGCAGATCCATGCCAATGTCGTGGATCCAATTCGACGTGCTGGGCCGGTGGACGATGACCGTCTCGCCGACGCTGAGGCCGGCGGTGCTGTCCACGGTGAAACTCCGCGCGCCGACTGAAACGTAAGGCTCGGTGAAATTGTGCGTCGTGCCGCCGACGGTGGAACGCGAGCCGGAGCCGTTTATTTGCACGAGCGTGCGCGCGTTCGTGCCGGTGGCGCGCAGGACGGTGTCGGTGAGGAGGTTGGTTCCCTGGCCCGACCCGCGCAGCACGACCCCGCTGGCGGTCACCTCGATGAAGTTGTTGATTTGATACTCGCCGGGATTGAGCAACACCGCGCCGCGAAAACCGTTCACGTCGAGCGGCAGCGCGGCGACAGTGTCAATCGCCGCCTGAATGCTGGCCGCGTCGTCCCCCGCGCCGGGACTCACCGTCGCCTTCACCGGCACGTTGGTGGGAATCGGCACCGTGCCGCTGCGGTAACCGACGTTGGAGAAATCCGGGAGGCGGTTGCCCAGTTTGTCCGGCACTGAGAGGAGCGTGCCGTTGGTGTTGGGGTACACGTAACGGGAATAGTTCAACTGCGCCCACGTGGACGGCGCGGTGAGCAACAAACTCAAGGCGAGAAGCACGATGGCGTGGCGGACACGGCTCATGAAGCGACCGACCGTAGCAAATTTCGCGCTCCCTGTCAAAATCGTATGGAAGAGAATCAGCGGTCGGTCGCGGAAGCGGAGAGCCGCTTCAGGCTTTGCAGAAACGCCAGCAGGTCGCGCAGTTCGTCGCGCTCCAGTGTCGCGTCCAGTCCCTGCGGCATGATGGACAGCGCCGATTCCTGCAAGGACTTGATGCGCGCGGTTTCGATCCGGACTTCCGCCAGGTCGGTGCCGCGAATCCAGACGGCTTCGGGTGTCTGCCGCAGGAGGATGCCGGAATGAACCTGCTCATCGGTGGTTTCAATCGTGAAAGCCTGAAAGCCCTGCACGATGCTGGCGCTCGGATAAACCACCGACTCCAGCAAATCCCGGCCCGTGCGGATTTCACCGATCGTCGTCAGGTTCGGCCCCACCAGGCCGCCCTGGCCGCTGACGCGATGGCAGGTGGCGCAGGCCGCCTTTTGCCCGAAGAAAATCTGTTTGCCGTGGCCGGCGGCGCCGCCCTTGAGCAGCTCATTCAATTCCTCCAGGCGGATCTGCTGTTGCTCCAGGTTTGCGCCCAACCGCTGCAACAACGGCCGCGCCGCCGACGGCACTGACGCGGGATATTTCCCAAACAACCGGCCCAGTTCATCGGCGGAAAGATTAACGGCGGCAGGCGTCTTTTCGCAGGCGGCCACCAGCGCCAAACCCACCGCCTCGTTTGTGTTGCGCGCAAACGAACGGAGCAGCGTGGGCAGGACGAGCGCGTCAATTTCTGCGAGCCTTTCCACCAGTTGAATCAATTGCTCGTCCGACAAACGCAACGCACCCAGCGTGCGCGCCGCCGTCAGGCGCGCGGCGGGAGACTGCTGCGGACTCAACTGCTGCCGCGCCAGCGCGAACAGCGCCGGGTCCACCGGCGCGAGCCGCGGCGCCAGCGCGCCGAGGCAGGCCAGGCGCAACGGGACCGGCTCGTGTTCGTCGCGCGCGAGTTGTTTGAGCAAAGGATCGAAATTTTTCAACGCCCGCTCCTGCACGACGGCGACCGCTTGCAGCCGCGCTTCCAGTTCACCCGCCTGCAACTCACGTTCGAGCGCGCTCGACCAGATTGCAGGATACTGTTTGAGAGACGGGCGCTTGATGGCGTCGAGCAGCACCAGGCGCATCGGTGGCGAGGTTTCCCTCCAGCCGAGCGCCTCGGCGACGGCCTGTTGGACCGGTGGACTTCCCGCCTGCGCGAGAATGGCCTCGCGCAGAAACGCGGCGAGTTCCTCAGACGGTTTGGCTTCGCGTAACCAGTCGCGCAGAGCCGCGGTGATATCGTCGATCCAGTTGGCGTTGCGGCTAGCCACGCTGAACGCTGCTTTTTGCAGCGCCAGATCGTTAGCGCGCAGCAACGGCGCAACCTGCTCGCGCGTGAGCCGGGCGTTGTCCATTTGACTGAGCGCGAGCAACGCGCCGCGCCGCACGCGCGAGTCGGCGTCCGCCAGGCCGGCGACAGTCAAACTGGGCTGGTTGATTTGAATGAGCGCGTAAATCAGGCTGTGCTGCAGGAAGGAATCCTCCGGCGCGCCCAGCGCAGCGAGCAGCCTGGACACAGCTTTGGCCTGTTGCATTCGTCCGAGGGCCGTGGCCGCTTCACGCCGGATGGCGGGCTGCGGATCGTCCACGACCAGTTTCAACAACGACGGCACGGCCTTGCCGTCGCGCGTCACGCCGACGGAATGCACGGCGCACTGGCGCACGCTGGCGTCGTTGTCGGTCAGGACGCCGCGCAAAACGGAACGGGCCGCCGGCGTGTCCATCCGCGCCAAGGCCCACACCGCGTTGCGCCGGGCCTCGGTGGTTTTGCCGGCGCGCAAGGCTTGTTTCAACGCGCTGAGGGCGGGAGCAGATGTTTTCGCGAGTGTGGCGATGGCCCGGTCCTGGACCACCGGACGCGGGTCATCGAGCCGGGCCGCCAATTCCTCCGGCGTCGCCTTGGCCCAATCCATTTTCAAACCGCGCGGGTCGGCAGGGGGCAGCGCGCCTTTGCGGCGGATGCGATAGATCGCCCCCTTGATGTCCGGCCGGGCGATTTGTGACGTCGGGCAGCCATGCCGGAACCAGCCGCCGGTGTCAATCACCAGCAAACTGCCGTCGGCGTCCTCGAAAACATCCGTCGGATGGAAATCCACGCTGTCGGAAACCAGGAAATCCTCGTCCTGTGAACGGAAGGTCGCGCCGTCGCGCTGGAGCCGCGTGCGGACGACTTTGTGAGTGTTGAACTGCGCCCAGAAAATGTTGTCGCGAAATTCCCCGCCGAACTGCGCGCCACGGTACCGCATCACGCCCGACGGAGCGACCTGCCCGACGTGGCTCAGGGGCGGAAGAAAATCGCCCGTGCGCTTGAGCGGATTCGGGTCGTTCGGGCTGATGTTGTAAACGCCTCCGTACACCCAGTGCATCAGCGCGTCGTGCCGCGCGCCGTCCGTGTGATCGAGAATCGCCACCGTGCCGAACACTTCGCCTTCCGGACTGAAGGTGACTTCGACAGGATTGGCCTGGCCGCCGACGGAAAAAATTTCGTTGTCGCTGCCATCGGGCCGCAGCGTGAACACGCCCGGCGCGATGCGGTGGTCCGGCTCCTGTCCGTTGCGGTCGAGCGTGTAACCACCCTGGCCCCCGCACCAGAAGAGACGTCCCGTCGGCCCCAGCACCGGGCCGTGGAGCGTGGAGGACATGCCGTTGGACTTGACGCGCGTGGCAACGTGCGTCCGCCGGTCGGCCACGCCATCGCCATCGGTGTCCTCCAGGCGCCAGATTCCAGGTGGCTCCGCCACGTAGAGCGCACCGTCGAGCCAGAGCGCGCCGTTGGGAATCATCAGCTTGTCTGCAAAAATCGTGCTTTTGTCGAACCGCCCGTCGCTGTCGGTGTCCTCCAGCATCCGGATGAAGTTGGGGCGCTTCGCTTCGAGTGCTTTTTCGTCGAGGTTGAAGCCCGCGCTCTCGGCGATGAACAGCCGGCCGCGTTCATCGAAGCCGGCCATCATCGGGTGCCCCACCAGCGGCGGCGCGGCGACGACTTCGACCACGAACCCGTCAGGCACGGTGAGGGAAAGCGGCGGACTGGCGGGTTCAACACCACGCGCGACAAAGGCGGCGAGACAAAAACCCGGGGCCGCCAGGGAAAAAATTCGGCGTGAAACGAGCATGATTGAAGCATGCCCCAAAACGCCAGCCCAATTCAAACGTTAAAACTGACACGACCGCGGCGGGTTTTGGCAGTATCCTAATTTGCTCGGAGCGCGGCTGTGTCGCGCTGGGCGACCAGCCGCAGCGTGTGAATTTCAATACGCTGCGGCTGGTCGCTGCGACACAGCCGCGCTCCGGGAAATTGAAATCAGGACACTGCCCGGGTTTTCGTTGATTCGAACCGCCGTACCGTTACGCTGACGACGAGTTTCCAAAAAACGCGTCATGAGCCGGATCTGTAATCGTCGCGAAATGTTGCGCCTGACTGGTCGGGCCGCCCTGGCCGCAACCCTGGGTTCGCGGCTCTCGTTTGCCGCCGAAAGCGGGCCGGCAGCCCATCCTCACGGGGCCGTCGTGGGCGAAGAGACCGCCGCCAAAATCGGCGAGCAAGTCCTCGCTGACGGTGGCAACGCCGTGGATGCCATCGTCGCCGCCGCGCTCACTGCCGCAGTGGTGTCGCCGCACAATTGCGGCATCGGCGGCTACGGCGGGTCCATGGTCATCGCGCTGGCCGGGAAAAAAACGACGGCGATTGATTTCAACACGGCCGCTCCCGCGGCGGCGCGCGCGGACATGTTCCCACTCGACGAACACGGCGCGGTCCGCGACCAAATCAACGACCGCGGCTGGCTGGCGTCGGGTGTGCCCGGCACACTCGCGGGCCTGCACCTGGCGCAAACGCGCTACGGCACGCGTTCGTTCCGCGAAGCGATCGGCCCGGCGCTCGCGCTGGCGCGGGACGGCTATACCGTCAGCACGCGCATGGCCAAAGGCACCACCGCCGCCGCTGCCCAACTCCGAAAGGACCCGATCTCGGCCAGATTGTATTTGAAAGACGGCGAGCCGCCGCAGGCCGGCGAAACCCTGCGCAATCCCGATCTCGCCCGGATGCTGGAGACGCTGGCCGAAAAAAATTCGGTTGAGCCGTTTTACCGCGGCGACATCGCGCGCCACATCGCCGGTGAATTCCAGAAGCACGGGGGGCTGGTCACGATTCACGACCTGGCCGCCTACCAGGCCCGCGAGGTGCGGCCGCTGGAATTTCAGTGGCGCGGGTTCACCCTGCGCACCGCGCCGTTGACTGCGGGCGGGCTGACGGTGCTCGAAGCACTTTCGTTTTTGAAAGCGTTGAACTGGGACGCGATGCCCGCGACGCCGGCCAGGACCCACGCGCGCCTGGAAGCGCTGCGCATCGCCTGGGGCGACCGGCTGCAATTGTTGGGCGACCCGGCCAAGGTCAAAGTGCCCGTGGCACGGCTGCTCTCGACGGATTACGCGCGGGAGGTGGCGAAGAAAATCAAGGCCGCCGTCAAGGACCGCAAGCCCGTCCCCGCGAACGTCGTCGCGCGGCCGCACGTGGAGACGGTGCATTTGAGTTGCGCGGACAAGCGCGGCAACCTGGCGGTGCTGACGTTGACCCACGGCAATCTCTTCGGCGCGCGCGTCACGGTGGACGGCCTGGGGCTGACGCTCGGCCACGGGATGTCGCGGTTCGATCCGCTGCCCGGCCATCCCAACGCGCCCGGACCGGGCAAACGTCCGTTGCACAACATGTGCCCGACGGTTGTGCTGCGCGGCGGCCGGCCCGTGTTCGCGCTCGGCGGCGCGGGCGGACGGAAGATTCCGAATTCCATTTTCGACGTGCTCACGCACTTCATCACGGTGAAGGCTTCCTTGGAAGAGGCCATCGCGGCGCCGCGCCTGCACACCGAAGGCATGCTCGACCTGACGCTGGAAAACACCTGGCCACTGGCCGACGCGGAATTTCTTCAGACGCTCGGCTACACTGTGAAATCCGGCGCCGGCGCGGTGATCAGCGCCGTCTCATTCGATCCGAAAACGGGCGAGTGCCGCGCGGCCCAGCGGTGACGGGACCGTCTCAAATCCTTCGATTCGGAGGGACGAGTTTCACGAGTCCAAAAACTTTTAAAAGGAATCGAAAAGTCAGGGACTCGTGTAACTCGTCCCTCCGGAGTTTTAGACAATCTCTGCCGGACAATCCTCCGACAGCGCCGCGCATTGTGCTTGTGAAGCCGCCGGTTTTGCTGATATGAACTCCGCCAATCCAGATCGCTGACGCGCCATGCTCCGCAAATCCATCTTCCGCCACCTGTATTTTCAAGTGCTCCTGGCCATCCTGCTCGGCGCATTGGGCGGTTACTTTTTTCCGAAATTCGGCGTGGAACTGAAGCCGCTCGGCGACGGTTTCATCAAACTCATCCGCATGGTGGTCGCGCCGATCATTTTCACCACCGTCGTCATCGGCATCGCCGGCATGGAGAGCTTCAAGCGCGTCGGGCGCGTCGGCCTCAAGGCGATCCTCTACTTCGAAATCGTCACCACGCTCGCACTGCTCATTGGCTGGGTCGTGGTCAAGTGGATTCAACCGGGTGCCGGCGTGAACGCCGACCCCGCGCAACTCGACACCAAAGCCATCCACTCGTACGTCACGCAGACGGAATCGCACGGCCTGGCGGATTTCTTTCTGAACATCATCCCCAGCAGCATTGTGGACGCGTTCGCGCGCGGCGACATCATTCAAGTGCTGTTTTTCTCGGTGTTGTTCGGCTTCGCGCTTTCGGCGCTGGGCGAGCGCGGCCGGCCGTTGGTGCGGCTGCTCGAACAACTCGCCGAAGCCCTGATGAAAGTCATCGGCTTCATCGTGAAACTTGCGCCGCTGGCGGCGTTCGGCGCGATTGCCTACACGACGGCCAGCCTGGGCGTCGAGTCGCTCAAGGCGCAACTCCGGTTGATGCTCTGCGTTTACATCACGTGCCTTGTGTTCATCGTCGCGCTGCTGGGTACCTTGCTGGCGTTGAACGGCGTGAGCCTGTGGCGGTTTCTGAAATTCATCCGTGAGGAACTCTTCATCGTGCTCGGCACCTCTTCCTCCGAGTCGGTGCTCCCGCGCATGATGACGCGGCTGGAACAACTGGGTTGTTCCCGGCCGGTCGTGCGCCTGGTGTTGCCGGCGGGCTACTCGTTCAACATGGATGGCTCGTGCATTTACCTGACGATGGCCGCCATTTTCATCGCCCAGGCCACCAACTCGACCCTCACGCTGTGGCAGGAAATGAGCGTGATCCTGATCTGCCTCATCACGTCCAAAGGCGCGGCTGGCGTGGTGGGCAGCGCGTTCATTGTGCTGGCGGCCACGCTCGCTTCGTTGCGCACCATTCCCATCGAAGGCATGGTCCTGATTCTGGGCGTGGACCGGATGATGTCCGAGGCGCGCGCCATCACCAACCTCATCGGCAACGGCGTGGCCACCATTCTCATCTCGAAGTGGGAAGGCGAATTCGATGCGCGCACCGCACAGGCAATGTTGCACGCCCGGCAGCCGCCCGACGCGACCGAGCCAGTGCTCGTCCACCCGCCCGAACAACTCGCCGCGACCGCCGCGGAGGAATTGCGGGACATGAAGAAATAGTGGAGCGCGGACAGCCCTGTCCGCGAGTTGAAGTTCAAGCTTTAGCTTGTTCCTCTCCAGACAGGCTGAAGCCTGAACTCCAAACGCCATTCGCGGACAAAGGTGCCCGCGCTCCGCTGCTCAATACTCGCGGACGTAAACAAGCCAGATCAGAAACACGAAAATCACCAGCGACGCCGCCAGCGTCCGCCAGAAGAACGTGTCCTCGCGGATGGCGCCGAAGTCAATCAGGATGACCCGCAGGCCGTAAAACCCGTGCAGGAGAAAAAAGAGCAGCAGCGCAATGTCCACGCCGGCGTTGAAGTGGAGCGTCTTGCTCGAGCCGAGGAGATCGGGATACGGCACTTTGCCGCGCGCCGCCCAGCCGCTGTAAATTTTGATTGGAATCAGGAGAAACAGGAGCACGGCGCTGATGCGCTGCACCAGCCACGCCCACGTGCCGCGATAAGTTTGAAAACGCTTTTCCATGCGATGAATCTCAGTCACCCACTCACTCACCCACCCGCTCACCCGCTCACCCGCTCACTTTCCCACCTGCCCACTCTCCCCGTCGCCCGCCTCACGTCACCCCCATCTTCTTGAGCAACTCCCCCACCCTCGCCTGCGCCTGCGCCTGCACTTCGGCCTGCAAATTCCGTCCGCGCGCGTCAATGCCCGCCGTCCACGGCCCGAAATCTTTCACGCGAAACTGCCAGATGCATTCCGGCATCAGGTCCTCCCAATACACGGCTTCGATTTCCTCGATCTGCAACGTCTCCATCGCCGCCGCGCCGCCAGTGACCGAGAGATAACACGCGCCGTATTGCTGCATCAACTCCGCGCTGCGTTGCGACAGGCCGCCTTTGCCAAGGATCGCCCGCACACCATGATCGCGCAGCAAGCTCTCCGTGAACCGGTCCACGCGCATGCTCGTCGTCGTGCCGACAGACAGTGGTTCGTAGCGGCCCGGCCCGACTTTGCGCACGTTGGGCGCGGTGTGCAGCAACGCCGCGCCGCGCCAGTCCACCGGCGGTTTCACGCCCTGGTCGAACACGCGGATCAAATTGGCGTCGCGCACGCCGAACACGATACCGTCGAGATAAACCGAGTCGCCGATGGAAACCTGGCGAACGTCTGCTTCGGTCAACGGAGTCTTGAAATGAAATTCAGCCATGTTAGAATCCGGTTTCCACGCGGCCATCCGCCCAGACTTTGGCCCGCCGCCGTTCGGC
>CAZIFU010000195.1:0-22815 GCA_964539075.1 uncultured Verrucomicrobiota bacterium
GGCGACCTGCCATACGTTGCGCCATTCCTTCGCCACGCATCTGTTGGAAAACGGTTATGACATCCGCACGGTGCAGGATTTGCTGGGTCACAAGGATGTGAGCACCACGCAGATTTACACGCACGTGATGCAGAAGCCGGGGCTGGGGGTGCGAAGCCCGCTGGATGGCTGAGGTGCCTACGCCACTCCAAACCAGGCAGGAAGATGGTTTTTCACGATTCGCCCAACGCGATGAACGCCTTGCGCCCTTAAAACTACTGAAAGGAATTTGTTTTTTTGACGCTGCGCGGTTCAGTGTGCTCGCGTCAACGCCAGCGCCCAGGTTACAATGACGAGGGCCGCGAACAAAAATCCGGCGACGAGATTGACGAGCGGTCTTGGCGCGATTTGTGGAACCAGCGCCAGCAGAGCGCCAAGCAGCAAACCCGCGACAAAACCACCGCCATGCGCGACCACGTCCGTCCCCGGACTTAAGCCGAGCAACACGAACAACATCACCCCGCCGCCGATGCCGCCCAAGACGAATTTGATCGCATTCGGATTTTGCCGGAGCAACGCGAAAGAATGTGCCGCCAGCAATCCCAGGGCGCCCATCACGACACCCGACGCCCCCAGGCCGCGATGTGATTCGCCGTAAACCAACCACGGCGCGACGTTGCCGCCCACCCCAGCAAGGTAAGCGACAAGCAAACCCGCACCGGCACCGTAGTGGCCCATTGCCAGCCCGAGGAGAATGAAACCGAAGACGGCGTTCATCGCGAGATGCGCGAGGTCGGCGTGGAGCAAGGTTGCCGTGAACAAACGCCACCATTCGCCGTGCGCCAGCGCTGCGCCATCCATCATTCCCACGCTGCGCAAATCTGCGCGCGACTCGCTCAACCAGAAGAAAACAAAGGTCAGCAACACCCACGCGGCGCTGCCCCAGTCAAAGAATAAACCCGGTTTGAAGATCGGTCGGCGCCACAGCCAGCGAAGATTTTCCACGCGGTATTGGCGGATTGCGGCAAGAGCTGCCTCGTAGTCCTGTGCCGCGACGACCAGTGTCCAGCCAGCTTCTTCGGTCTGCTCGATGACGTGTTCGATACCCTGACTGGCGAGCACGAGACTCCAATCCACCGCGTTGCGGCGGGTGCGCGCGGAGATTCGCCTGGCGGGCGGTGGCGGCGGTTCTTGCATTTGATTTGGCGCTGGTTGAATACCGTAGCCCTGTCCAATGCGCAACGGCAGTTCGTAGGGGCTGCGGGCGCAAGCGAAGTGAAAAATTCAACCGATGGCCCACCAACGCAAAGACACGCTGGTCAAACCGCCCGAATGGTGGAAGCACCGTCGCCGATTCAACAAGCGGCGCGTGGCTAAGCCGTGACGATACAGTTGAGAACCACGAATGGACACGAATGAACACCAATTCAGCGGGCGGGAAGACGGCTTGGGGCTTCCCGAGCCGCGTCACCGTCTGGTGATCCCCTGAACCGAATCGGCAAGCCCACGCCAAGCCTGATTTTATTCGTGTTGATTCGTGGTTGCATTGAATAGTTACGGCCAAGAGGGAGCGGCGGGCCGGGAGAGGTTGATTGCGCGCGCCGATGAAAACGAAGAGAAGGAAAAGCGTAAAACTCCTGCCGTCACCGCTTGAACTGGCGAAGCCCGCCGCAGCCCATGGCGCAACCGAGAACGCTGAGGCGGCGATTAGCAGGCAAGCCGCAAACCAGGCAGACTCGCGGCGGGCCCGCTTCCTTCCGACTTGAAACGACTTGGCACCGCGGGCGGGTTGTGACTTAAATGTTCGGATGCTGCACACGGAATTGATCCCCGCCCAACAGGCCGATTCGCGCCGGCTGCTGGTCGCGCTGCATGGGTTGGGGGACAGCCTGGAGGGTTACCGCTGGTTGCCGGAGGCGCTGGGATTGCCGTGGTTGAACTGCCTGCTGGTCAATGCGCCCGATGAATATTACGGCGGCTTTTCGTGGTATGATTTTGCGGTGGACCCGGCGCCGGGTGTGCAACGCAGCCGCAAACTCCTCTTCGAGCTGCTCAACGAGCAGGCAGAGCGCGTCTTTCCCACGGAACAGACCGTGCTCTTTGGTTTTTCCCAGGGCGGCCTGATGGCGGTGGATGTCGGCGCACGGTATCCGCGGCGCCTGGCCGGGTTGGTCAGCATCAGCGGTTACGTGCATGAGCCGGAACAACTGCTCGCCGAACTTTCCCCCGTGGCCCGGCAGCAGCGTTTCCTCGTCACGCACGGAACGGATGACACGCTCATCCCCTTCGCCGAGGTGCGCGAACAGATCCATCTGCTCAAAGCCGAGGGGCTGCGCATCGAATGGCACGAATTCGCCAAGGACCACACCATCGCGGGCGAAGAGGAACTGGCGGTGATCCGGGATTTCATTGTGGCCGGTTTTTCGGCGGAACGAAGATAGCGTCGCGATGCGCGTGTTCCTGCCCATTCGATTGTTAGTGCTGCTGGGCTTCGCGCTGGTCGCGCGGCCGGCTTTTGCGGCAGCGCCAATGATCAGCAACTTCATGCCCCAGGCTGGCGCACCCGGCACGCAAGTGACCATCAACGGGGTGAATTTCATCAACGGCACCACGACCGTTTTTTTTGGCAACACACAAGCGGACATTACCTCGCTGCTGGCAAATAAAATTGTCGCCACGGTGCGTGTCGGGACCGAAACCGGTTTAATCACCGTATTCACCAGCGGCGGCTTCGGCCAATCGGCCAGTGATTTCACCGTGGCGCCGCGGATCGACAGCTTTGACCCTGCCAGCGCGCCCGTCGGCAACCAGGTTGCCATCAATGGCGCGAATTTCATCCCCAACGTCGGAGCGACGACGGTCAAATTCGGCGGCGTCACGGCCGGCACGGTGAACGTGACGGCCACCACTTTATTGTTCGCCAACGTGCCCAACGGCGCCATCACCGGTCCGATCACCGTGGCGACCTTTGCCGGCACCAACAACAGCGCCACCAATTTCATCGTCGCCGGCACCGGGCCGGTCATCTCTGATTTTAGTCCCGCCAGCGGTCCGCCCGGCCAGGAAGTGATCATCAACGGCGGCGATTTCACCGGCGCCACCAGCGTGACGTTCAACCTGGTCAACGGAACCAATGTGGTGGTGACGGCTGCGACGCAGGTCCACGCGTTCGTCCCGACCAATGCGACCACCGGGCTGATCCGCGTGACGACGCCCGCAGGAACAGCCGTCAGCAGCAGCAACTTTGTCGTGACCGGCAACGCGCCGATCGTGACCGGCTTCCTGCCCGCCAGCGGCAAGGCGGGTGATCCGGTGACGATCAGCGGGGTCAACTTCACCACCACGACCAACGTGACTTTCAACGGAACCAACGTCACCAGTTTCACCGCGACCGCGGACACGCAGATCAACACGACCGTCCCGCCGGGCGCGACCACCGGCCGCATCCGCGTCATGAACCCTATCGGCACCGGCGTCAGTGGCAGCAATTTTCTGGTCGGCCCGAAGATCACGAGCTTTTCGCCCGCCAGCGGCCCGTTCAATCAAACAGTCAACATATTTGGCGACGGTTTTTTCAACGTGACCGGGGTCAGATTTGGATCGTCGAACGCGATGTCCTTCAGTCAGCCGGGACAAACTCAGCTTGCCGCCACCGTGCCGACAGGCGCGAGCACCGGACCCATTACGGTGACCACCCAGACCGGCACCAATACCACGAGCAGCAACTTTGTCGTCACCGGCGTCGCGCCTGTTATCACCGGGCTTTCGCGCACCAACGGGCTGGTGGGCGACGGCGTGACGATTGACGGCTTGAATTTCACCACCGTCACCAACGTCGCTTTCAACGGCACGAGGGACCCCACCTTCTTCGTCGCGTCAGACACGCAGATCAGCGCGACCGTGCCGACCAATGCCACCACCGGCTCGATTACCGTCACGTCACCCGATGGCGCCGCGGCCACCGGGCTGTTTTATCTTCCGCCGCGCCTTGGCGGTTTCGCGCCCGCGAGCGGCGTGGCAGGCGCAATCGTGATCCTCACCGGGACGAATTTCACCGGTGCGACCGCCATCCAGTTCACCAGCACCAATGCCACGACTGCCAACGCCGTCTTCACCAATGATTCGCCCAACCAGATCAGCGCAATAGTCCCCACCTATGCCAAAACCGGGCCGCTCAGCGTGGTGTCGCCCGGCGGCATCATCACGAGCACGAACAATTTCGTGGTGCTGCCGAAGATTGACAGCTTTTCGCCGACCTTTGGGCCGGTGGGCACCGTGGTCACGAACACGGGCACAAGTTTTTTCGACGTGTCCAATGTGACTTTCAACGGCGTCAGCGCGAACTTTACCAACGCTTCTTCGACGAAAGTCACCGCCGTCGTTCCGGCCGGCGCAACCACTGGGCCGATCAGCATCAAGACGCCCGACGGCACCGCCACCACGACGAACAAGTTTTACCTGCCGCCGTCCATCACGTCGTCGTCGCCCGGCAGCGGGCTAGGCGGCACGCCGGTGATGATCCAGGGCGCCAACCTCTCGGACGCCACCAACGTCACGTTCAACAATCTCGCCACCGCGACCTTCACGAACAAGTCTCTGACCCGGATTGACGCCCTGGTGCCGCATGGCGCGACCACCGGGCCGATCCGCGTCTTTACACCCGGCGGCAGCGCCACCAGCATGTTCTTTTTTCTGGTGCCGCCCGTGATCACCAGTTTTACGCCGACGTCCGGCGTGCCCGGAACCAGCGTCAGCATTCTCGGCACGAACTTCGCCGGCGACGCGGCCGTCAAATTCAACGGCACGAACGCCGTCATCACGTTGCTGCTGTTCACGCAGATCAACGCGACGGTGCCGACGAACGCCACCACCGGCCCCATCTCGGTGAGCACCTCTGGCGGCACGGCGACCAACGCCATGATCTTCACCGTGTTGAGCAACAGCGTGAGCCTGACGATCACGCCCACCAATGGTCTGCTCGCACTCTCGTGGCCGGCGAGCGCGCCCGGTTTCCGGCTGGAATTTGCCACCAATCTCGCCCCGCCGCTCCTTTGGTTTTCCTCGACCAATGCGACCTCAGTCGTCAGCGGGCAGTTCACCGTCACGAATGAGGCTGGAAACGGCCAGCAATTTTTCCGTCTGACAAAGCCCTGAACCACGGGCGCATCTCACGGGCGTGTTGCCCAAATCTGTTTTTCGGAGGGACGAGCTACGCGAGTCCCAAACTTCCTCCACTTTTCCGGTGAAACCGGGGACTCGTGCAGCTCGTTCCTCCGAATAAAATGCCTTGCAGCGATTTGGGCAGCACGGCCTTGAGATGCGCCCCGGAACCACGCGGCTCGTTCTTCGTGCTGGCGATTTGTTTGAACATGGGGGAAACTCGTCCCGTCCATTTTTCGCCCCGGACTGCGGGCGCCGGGGCGAACGCGCAATGTCGGCATGACTTTCCGGCTCAAATTATTCCTGGCGATGATGGCCGTGGTGGCGGTTGTCACCGGCGCCACGCTGTTCATCACGCAGCAAAAGGTCCAGCTCACCTACCAGGACCTCTTTCAAAAGCACTTCGAGGATCAAATCGAATTTTTCACGACCACGCAGGAAGTCCGGCTCAACGCCGCCAAGGCGCTTTGCCTCAAGCTGGCCAGGTCCGAGGGCATTCTTGCAGCACTGACGCCGACCAACATCAACGCCGTCGAGCTCTACCCGCTCGCCGAGCACGTGTTGAGCAACGTGCTTTTCAACGCGGGCGTGGGCCTTCCGCCCCAGGCGCTCGCAGGTCCACGGCCACCGCCTGAAGTGGCGCGGTCGCCCAAGGAAGCGCCCCCGTCCGCGCGTTTGGCCAGACGGCAGCCGCGGCCGCCGTCCCGCCAGAATGAACTGCGCGCCAGTCTCTACGGGTTCCTCGACGCGCAAGGCCGCATCATCCCGCCGCCCAAACCGCCGCCGGGCTTGGATCTCGAGGAGCACAAGCACCGCTTCGAAAGACAGCTTGCCTTCGGCCAGCGCGGCCTGGGCGGCGAGGATCCGCAGGAGGTCGGCTACATGCCGCCGTTCGCCAAAACTCCCAACGCGCCGCCGCAGGAAGTCGTTCTGACCAGGATCATCGACCGGGACACCAAACAGCTGCGCGGCGCCTTCGTGCTCGGCTTCCCGATCCCCGAACAGGAGCAGCGGGAGTTGGTGAGGTTCAGCCACATCCTCAGCGGCGTCTGGATTGACGGCCACCTTTATTCGCAGACGATTCCCAGGTCATTGCTGGAACCGCTGGCCAGACAAGTGGGCGATGAAATCAAGAATTTTGACCATCCGCAGAACCTGATGACCCTCACGGTGGCGAACGTGCCCCACCGTGTTTTCTACCTGCCGCTCAACGAGGACTCGGAATTCCCCACTGCCTACCGCGTCTGCCTCTATTCACTGAAGGACCTCAACGAGCAACTCCTCGATCTGCGCTGGAAAATCCTCGGCTTCGGGGCGGCCACGCTCTTTGCGGCGCTGCTGCTCAGCCTGTTGCTCTCCCACGGGCTGTCCGTGCCCATTCGCGAACTGGTCGCCGGCACTGCGGAAGTTCAAAAAGACAACTTCCAGGTCAAGGTGCCGGTGCGCAGCCGCGACGAACTCGGCCAGCTCGCCCGCTCGTTCAACCAGATGACCGAGGGCCTGGCGTTGAAGGAGAAATATCACAGCGTGCTCAACCTCGTCGCCGACAAGGAAGTCGCCACCCAGCTCATCAATGGCAGCGTGGACCTGGGCGGCGAAATCCGCGAAGTCACCGTGCTCTTTTGCGACATCCGCGGCTTCTCGGCGATGACCCAAAACATGCCGCCGCACGACGTCATCAGCCTTCTCAACGATCACATGACCGCCCTCACCCGCGTGGTGCACGAGCACCACGGAGTGGTGGACAAATTCGTGGGCGACATGCTCATGGCGATCTTTGGCGCGCCCCGGAGCTATGGCGACGACGCCTGGAACGCCGTGCGCTGCGCGCTGCGGATGATCGAGGAACGCCAGAAACTCAACCAGGCCGGCCCCATCAAAATTTCGGTCGGCATCGGCATTGCGACCGGTCCGGTGGTGGCCGGCTGCATGGGTTCGCGCGACCGGCTCAACTACACCGTGCTGGGCGAGCGGGTGAACCTGGCCGCGCGCCTGTGCAACCAAGCCGGGCCGATGGAGGTGTTGATGGGCCAGGCCACGCGGGAACGGCTGGGCGGACAGATTCGCGTCGAGGAACTGCCCGAATTGCGCTTGAAAGGGTTCCAGGACGCCGTGCGGGTCTGCAAACTGGTGGCGATTCCGGCTCCCGCGGCCGCGACCGGCTGACCGGCAGATGACTCCCCGGCGAAAGCCGGAGGTGGACTCACGTATCTCAGCCGTAACGATGCACTGGAAAACCACGAATGGACACGAATCCGATTGGCTGACGGCCAGTTCTGTCCATCTGGGTGCTGCTCACCGTTCGGTGAAGTTAAATGGCTCGGGCAAAAAGTCTGTGCAGGCCCGTTTTTATTCGTCCCGCTTAGCGGGATTCGTGTCCATTCGTGGTTGCATTGATTAGTTACGGTTTAGGCGTAACGATCGGGGTGGAGCGGGTTGAGGTCGAATGGCGACTTTTCTTCCGACATCACCCCGGCAATCAGCTTCCCCGTGATTGGCCCCAGACTGAGTCCCATCATGGAATGGCCCGTGGCGAAGGAGAAATTGGAGAACTTCCCCGTGCGGCCGATGTAGGGCAGCCCGTCGGGCGAACACGGGCGCAAGCCGCGCCAAGGCTGCACGCCGGCGAAGTCCCCGGTCGAGAACTGAGGGAAGTAACGCGGCACCGCTTTGATGATGCCTTGGACGCGCACCGGATTGATGTCCTCGTTCAACCCCGCTATTTCCATCGTGCCGCCAATCCGAAGCGAATCGCCCATCGGCGTCACTGCGATGCGCGCCTCGGTAAAGATAGAGCAAAGCTGCGGCAGTTGACGCGGCTTCGAAAGCGTGAGGCTGTAGCCCTTGGCCGCTTGCATGGGAATTTTCAGCCCCAGTTCGCGGGCAAGAACCGACGACCAGGAGCCGCCGCAAATAACGAACTCGTCGGCGACGAATTCGCCCTTCGAAGTCTTCACCTCGCCGATGCGCGACGCGTCGTGGTTGAATCCCAGCACATCAGTTCCCCAAAAGAACTTCACCCCCAGCGCCTCACACTGTGCCTGGAGCGTGGCCATGAAACGGTTCGGCGAAAGGTGGCAGTCCTTCGGAAAATAAACCGAACCGGCCACGTCCATCGTCACGTCGGGATCGAGCGCGGCAGTTTGCTTCGCGTCGAGCACCTCGGCGGGAACGCCCAGCTCATTCGCTCGCGCTGCCGATTTCGCTTCCTCGTCCAACGTGTGCTGCGTCTTGCACAGCATCAGCAACCCGCGCTTCACCAAGCCGAAGGCACCTCCGCTATTGGCAGGAGCCGACGTAAGGAGGCTCTGACTATTCGAGTCCTCGTTCCGCGCGCTGCGTTCTGCTTCAGAATGAGCCTCCTCACGTCGGCTCCAACCTGACCACAAATCATCCAACTCCTCGAAGCACGCGCGGCTGGCGAAGCTCAGATCGCGCAGGAGCGGCGCGCTGCGATCCACGTGCCGCTGGTTCGCCGCCCGCCAGAATTTGAAACCCCAGTTGAGCAGTTCCCAATTCAGTCGCGGCTTGATGTAGAACGGCGATTCCGGATCCCACATCCATTTCAATCCGAGCGCCACCATGCCCGGCGCGGCCAGCGGCACGAAGTGGCTCGGCACGATCATCCCCGCGTTGCCAAAGGAGCAGCCGTCGCGCTGTTCGGGATTGCGATCGAGCACCGCCACGCTGTGCCCGCGCCGGGCGCAGTAGTAAGCCGTCGAAAGTCCGATGACCCCGCCGCCGATGATGAGGATGTGCTTATCCTTGGCCACGGAAGCCCCAACAAAAGGGGTCGTGCTTGTCGAGCAACAACGTCGCCTCAGCCATCACGTGCGCCGTGCCGGTGATGTTCGGAATAATTTTCCCCGCCGCGCGATCCAGCCAGCGGTAGCGACCGATGAACCGGCTGCCGATCACGCTCTCTTGCACGAGCGCTTCGCCTTCCGCGAGTCGTCCGTCCGCGGCGAGGCACGCGAGGCGCGCGCTGGTACCGGTGCCGCAGGGCGAGCGGTCGTAGGCTTTTCCGGGGCAGAGCACGAAGTTTTGCGAAACCATCTTCACCGGGTAGGAGCCGACGTGAGGAGGCTCTGACTTCCTTTCCGCATTCCGCATTCCGTTCTCCCCATTTTTAATCAAAGCCTCCTCACGTCGGCTCCTACCCAAAAGAACGACGTGATCCACCTCGGGGAAGCCCTGTGCGTTCACCGCCATCCGCATGCGCCACGAGGCGTCGGTGAGCGTTTCGACGTTCGCGAGGTCGAGCGAAAGGCCGTGCTGCTCGACGAGGAAAAACCAGTTGCCGCCCCACGCGACGTCACCGGTGATCTTGCCCAGGCCCGGCACGTCGATAGTCGCGGCTTTGGCCTTGCGATACGCCGGGATGTTGGTGACCGAGACCGAGCCATCCGCGTGCAACTCCACTGTGACCACGCCGACCGGAGTTTCAATGCGGTGCTCGCCGGGTTGGATGCGGCCGAGGTGCGCAAGCGTGACGACCAATCCGATGGTCCCGTGTCCACACATGCCGAGGAAGGTCACGTTGTCGAAGAATACGACACCAGTGACGCATGATTTGTCGGCCGGCTCGACGAGCAACGCGCCCACGAGCACATCTGAGCCACGCGGCTCGTTCACCACGGCGCGGCGGAAATCATCGTGCTTCTCGCGGAAGACTTTCAACTTGTCCGCGACCGTGCCGCCACCGAGATCCGGCCCGCCGCTGACGACGACGCGCGTTGGTTCGCCGCCGGTGTGGGAGTCGATGACTTGAATGCGTTTCATGTTTGCAACTTTCATGGGTTCACTCGATGCCGGGCATGAGCCGGCGGATCAGTGGCGAAAGAATCAGCAACAGCAGTCCACCACCACCCGCGGTGAGCGCGACCTGCAAGAACTGCGCGGGCATCCCCGCGGCGTTCGCGCTGCTCATGCCGCCGGCGAGCAGACCGGCAAACAGGTTGCCGAGCGAGGTGGCGAGGAACCAGATGCCCATCGTCTGGCTCGCGAGTCGCGCCGGGGCCAGTTTGGTCACCGCGCTCAGCCCCACGGGACTGAGGAAAAGCTCTCCGATGGTGTGCAACAGATAAGTGGTGCAGAGCCACAGTCCGTTGACTTTCCCAACCGAGAACGCGTGGCGGGCGGCGAAGTGCATGACGAGGAATCCCGCCGCGAGCAGCAGCAAACCGGCGGCGAATTTCGCGGTGAGCGAGGGCAGCGCACCGCGCCGCGCGAGACGTAGCCAGAGCGTCGAGACCGGCACGGCAAGGATCAGGATGAGCAGCGCATTGACCGACAGGAGCCAACTGGCAGGCATCTCCCAGCCAAACATCACGCGCTCGGTGTGGCGTTCCCCAAACAGATTCATCACCGAGCCGACCTGCTCGAAGCCCGACCAGAACAGCGCCGACGAGAAAAAAAGAACCAGCACCACGACGAGGTGCTTCTTCTCCACCAAGGAGCAGCGCGCGAGCAGAAAGGCCCAGGCGAACCATAACGCCGCCACACTCACGATCAGGACGCCGGTGATTTTAGCCAGCGCCAGGGGATTGATGACGATGATCCCGGTCAGGCCCAAACCCGCCACGACGACGACGGCCGTGAGCGCCGCCGCCACGAACGCCCAATCCCTCCGCGCCGTCGTGCTTGGCGCGGAGGGATGCAGTCCGGCCGCCCCGAGATGGCGCCGCGTTTTCACATACTGGATGACTCCCAGCACCATGCCCACGCCGGCCGCGGCGAAGCCGTAATGCCAGTTCAACCGCTCGCCCAGCCATCCGCAGACCACCGGCCCAATGAACGCACCCAGGTTCACTCCCATGTAAAACAGCGTGAAACCCGCGTCGCGCCGCGCCCCGCCTTCGGGATAAAGTTGGCCGACGAGGGCGCTCGCATTCGGTTTCAGCAGCGCCGTGCCGAGCACCACGAGGATCAGTCCGGCGAAGAACGCGCGGGCGTCCGGAATCGCCAGCGTGAAATGCCCGAGCGCAATGATGCATCCGCCGGCCAGCACAGCGCGTTGCGGCCCGATGAGCCGGTCCGCGATCCAGCCGCCGGGCAGCGCGACGAGATACACGGCGCAGGTATAGAGTCCGTAAATCGCCCCCGCCTTCGCTTCGTCCAAGCCCAGGCCGCCGCGTCTCAACTCCGCCGTCATGTAGAGGATGAGCAGCGCGCGCATCCCGTAGTAGCTCATGCGCTCCCACATTTCGGTGAAGTAGAGCGTGTAGATGCCGCGCGGGTGTCGCGCTGAGGCAACCGCAGCGCCGGAAGATTCGGGCAGGTCAGGCATGAAGAAATCAGTTCTCGGGACCGCCTACCTCGGTTGCGCGAGCCGGGTGCGCACCAGGTCTGGCAGAAATTTCATGGGCACCGAACCATGATCGAGCACGGCTTCGTGGTAGCGACCGAGTTCAAACTGGTCGCCCAGTTCGCGTTGCATCTGCTGGCGCAACCGGTAATGCGCCATGCGCCCCACGAAGTAGGTGCTCAACTGCACCGAGCTTTGCTTCGCGCGGATGATCTTCAACTTCGCCTCGCCCTCGGATTGAAACGCGCCTTCCGTGAGCAGGCGCATCGCCTCGTCGTCGGTCATCGCGGTGCAGTGCATCTTGTGGTCGAGGATGGTGTTGACCACGGCGCGCAGATAGAACTTGAGCTGGTTCAAACGCAGCGCCAGATCGCCGTCGCCATAGCCCTGGTCGAGCATCATCTGCTCGGTGTAAACCGCCCAGCCCTCGATGAACACGCCGGATTGCAGCACACGCCGGATGAGCGAACGGCTGCGATTGGAATACTCCAGTTGCACATAGTGACCGGGGTAGGCCTCGTGGAGGGTGAGCACTTGCAGCATGTGCCGGTTGTATTCCTCGAGGAAGCTGCGCACGCGCGCCGCCGTCCAATCCGCCGGCGGCGGGCTGATCGCGTAAGTGCTCGGGCCGGTCGGATCCAACGGCAGCGCGGACTCGAGATAGGCGAGGGAGTTGCCGCGCCGAAACTCGGGCATCTCAAGGACCTGGCAACGATCGGGCTCCGGCAGCCGCAGGATGTCGTGCTCCCGGATGAACGATTGAATGCGGCTCACGGTCGCGCGCGCATCCGTTACCAGCGCCTCCGGTGAGCCATGTTCCTGACTGACCGCGCTGATTACTTGCGCAATCGCGCCCCGCCGGCCCGCGGCGTCATCCGGCGGGAGCGACGCTTTCGGAAAAAACCGGCTCCAAAGCTGCCGCGCGAGGACATACATGTCGCGCTGCACCCGGTCGAACTCCGCTTCCGCATCGGCCAAGACCTGGTCCGCCGTCAGCCCCGCGTCCATCACCAACGCCAGCTTGCGCGAGAACTTCTTCTTGCCGAGCCGCCACTCGCCTGTTGCCTTCGGCAGAAGATCGTTCTCCAGGAACCGCTGATGCTGCTTCAAGGCGGCCACCACCGGTCCGGCTGCCTGCTTCAGCGCCGCGAGTTGCGGCGTGTCACCCACCAGCCGGAAAATTTCCCGCTCGTAGAAACCAATGGCGCCGCGATTCTGGAGGATGGCGGTCTCCAGCACCGGACGCGGCGGGTTGCGCAGTGTTTCCCGCGCGGTCACGACGATGCGGGGAATCTGCGCCATCCGCGCGATGGCGTTCGCCACGTTGGTCTCCTTCGGCAGCGTGGACTGCGTGAGCAGAGAATAGACGCTGTCGCTGAGATAGCCCCCATAGGTGCGCGGATCCTCCTCGAACGGTCGCGTGTTTTCTGCGAGCCAAAGGTTGCGAACCAGTTCATCGCGGAAAATGTCGCAGTCAATCTGCCGGTCGCGGGAGAGGTCCGAATACTTCACCGCTTTCGGCAGCGTCGCCAGCCGCTTCCGCGCCTGGTTCACCCAACCGGCGCGGGCCGTTGGCGAGATGTCGTCGAGCAATTGATCGAACCGGTGGTCGCCCAACTGCGTCGCCTCCAGCGGCCGCATCCGGAACGTCTCCTCCAAGTGGGCCTTGAAGAACGCCTCCAGATTTGCGTCAGCATTCTGCGCTCGAGCCGGGTTGAGAATTCCGGGGATCGTTGCGAGTCCGATCAGGAGGGTTTGGCGCAGGGTGGATCGCAGGGAAGTCATCGGGCGGTTGCCTCCGTGCGCGGCAGCTCCGGCTGGTTCTTGATTCCGTCGCGGATGATTTTCAACACATGCTTGCGTTCGTCGCCGGTGATGGTCAACCGCGGGGCGCGGACCCATTCGGCGCCCAGGCCGGCCTCCTGTTCGCAGAGCTTGATATATTGCACGAAGTGGACTTGCGTATCGAGCTTCAGCAACGGCTGGAACCAGCGATACACCTTGCGCGCCTCCTCCCAGCGGCCTGCGCGCGTGAGTTCCCACAGGTGCTGGTTCTCGCGCGGGAACGCGATGCCCGTGCCCGCCACCCAGCCGTCGATGCCGAGGATGCTCGCCTCAAGGATCAAGTCATCCACGCCAGTGAAGATGGAGTAGCGGCCACCGACCGTGTTGTGCAACTCGGTGATGCGCCGCGGGTCGCCGGAACTTTCCTTGAGCGCGACGAACGTTTTCTCATCCGCCAGTTCGGCGAACAGCGCCGGGGTGATGTCGTTCGCGTAGCTGATGGGGTTGTTGTAAATCATGATCGGCAATCCGCCGCCGCGCGCCACGGCTCGGAAATACGCCACCGCCTCGCGCGGGTCGCCCTTGTAACTCATCGGTGGCATGAGCATCACGCCGCTCGCGCCGAGGTTCTCCACATCGCGCACGTAACGGATCGCCGCCGCGGTGCTCGACTCCGCCACGCCGCTCAACACCGGCACGCGCCCGCGCGCGGTCTCGACGGCGCAACGCACCACGGCGCGTTTCTCCTCGGGCTCCAGCGTCTGGTTCTCGCCGAGCGAGCCGCACATGATGAGGCCGTTGACGCCGCTGTCGATGAGCGCCTCGAGATGCCGCGCCGTGGCGGGCAGGTCGAGCGCTTGATTCTTCTTGAGTTGAGTTGTGCAGGCGGGGAAAACGCCGCTCCAGTAGGGTTTCATAAGTGGGTGTTCAGGATTTCGTGTTCAGTGACTTGTGTTTGTTCGTGAATGGGCGGCATGTGCAAGTTATTTCCCGCCGGCTTTGATGAGTTCCAGTGTGGTTTCCGCGAACGCCTTTCCCATCAGCGCAAACGTTTTGCCGCAGCCGAGGTAATGATAGCCGGCGTTCGAAGCGCCGCGTTTCCACATCGCAGCTTCCTCGGGCGAAATCAGCTTCGCCTCGAATTGCTTCACATACTCGCGCTGCTGCTGCTCGCTCATCGAGCCGTCGGCATTCGGCTGATTCTTGTTCTTGGTCTTCAGCAGATATCCCATCTGGCGGACCTGATCGTGTTTGTCCGCGATGGCTCCCAGCTTCTCATCCCAAAATGGAGCGGTTTGCACTGCGACGACGTTGCCCTTGAACTCCGGCAGCGACGCCGGGGCCGCCATCGCCTCGCGGAATGCGGCCACGTTTTCGTTCGGCTTCATGCCTCCGACGCCCATCACGCCGATCACGAACGGCATCTTCGGCACCTTCAGATCCTTGCGCACATCGCGGATGAAGTCGGCCAGCCAGCGGCTGTAATCGGCGTAACGCGGCTCTTTGCTGTCCTTCTTCGGGATCGGATAGACGTCGCGGTTTACCATGTCGTTCCAGCCTTGGAGCCAGACGAATCCGGCGATTTCGAAGCCCTGCTTCGCGTCATACGCCGGGCACACGCGCTGGATGTCGCTGAGCACGCGCGTCACGTGCTCCATCATGAGCCGGTAGTAGTGGCCGGATTGCGCCTCGGGATGGCGACCCTTCTCGATGTCCGCCGGCGAACGCGGAAACGACCCCGCGCTCGGTGGACGAAAATCATAGTAAAGCGACTTCCCGCCCCACGCCGTCTTGATGATGAGCACCTGCTCACTGAGCGAGCGATCCATCGTGAGGCCGAAGGTGAACTCCGGCCCGATCTTGCCGCCATCCTCTGACGGTTTGCGTCGCGAGCCATAGCCCGCCGTCAGTTTGCCGAAGCCCTCGCCATTCGCGTCTCCGTTGCCGGTGAAATACGAAATCCAGACGTGATCGCACACACGCGGCTTGCCGTCCGCGCCGCGCATCTGCTGCAGCAATGGCGCGGTGGCCGGATCGTCGCCGATATAGTCGAACGTCTCCACTTTCGCGTGGCCTTCCATGTTCGACTGCCCGGCGAGGAGGAAGATCTTGAGCGGCTTCGGCGGGTTCGCGGCGGAGAGCGGCGCCAACGGAGTGAGTATCGCGGCAAGAAGAAGGAGGTGTTTCATGGTTGAGTGGCGTGGGGGAGTCTCGGTGCGCTGCGACCCGTCGCCTTGCTCGCATCGAGCAGGGCTTTGAGTTCTTTCACGATCTCCGGGTGCTTGAAGTAGAGATTCGTCGTCTCACCCGGATCGGCTTTGAGGTTGTATAGCTGACCCGGCGCACCCGGCGCGGTGTCCGGGAGGGCATAGGGTTGGAGTTCACCCTTATCGTAGTTGTTCCCGCCGGAGCCGCGATGATCCAGGAGTTTCCAATCGCCGCGGCGGATGGCCATGTCGAGCTTGATCGTCTGATGAAGGGTGTAGTCGCGCTGTGGGCTGCCGTCTGCTTTACCGGTGAGTGCGGGCAGGAAGCTGAAGCTGTCTTCGGCTGCGCTGGCGGGGAGTTTCACGCCAGCGATCGTGGCGCAGGTGGCCATCACATCGGTCAGGCAAACGGTGGACTCCGACACTCCAGTCGTGACATGGCCAGGCCAGCGGACGATGAGCGGCACACGATGACCGCCTTCCCAATCGTCACGCTTCACGCCGCGCCATGGCCGCGCGCCGTCGTGATGAAAGTCGGCGCGCATGTGGACGACGCTGGTCGTTTCCGGGCCGTTGTCGCTGCTGAAGATGATCAGCGTGTTGTCCGCCACGCCGAGTTTTTGCAGCGTTGCCATCAACTCGCCGACGATGTGATCCAGCTCGGCAATAAAATCACCGTGCGGCCCGGCTTTGGTTTTGCCTTTGAACGCCGGGGCCGCGAAGGAGGGCAGATGCACGGCTTGCATCGCGTGATAAAGGAAGAAGGGCTTCCTGGGGTCACGCTGAACATGCTGCTCGATCCACGCTTTGCTCTTGTCGAGAAACAATAGGTCCACTTTCTCGTGATCAAATCCCGGAGCCACCAACCCGCGTCGGCAGTCGGCGGAATATGGATGATGCGGCAATGCGGAGGCATCGAGCTGATGATCCGGGGGCACGGGCACACGATCATTCTCGATGAAGGCATACAACCAGTCGGTCGTGGGGCAGCACGCGGTGCCGAAGAAATAGTCGAAGCCGCGATGCACGGGCCCGTCGGTGATGGGCTTGGTGAAATCGACGAGCTTCACGCGCGCGACCTCCCTTGCGCTCCCCGTCGCAGCGTCGTCGATCTTCATCTGGTGCACGGGCGTGCCATCCTTGGTTTGAAACGTCATGCCAATGTGCCACTTGCCCACACAGGCCGTCGCGTAGCCCTGATCACGCAACATCCCCGGCAAGGTGAGACGGTCTTGCTCGATCAAACTCGGCCCACCCACGCCCGTGAACACACCGCCGCGATACCCGGTGCGAAAACACATCCGGCCCGTCATGAGGCTGTAGCGCGATGGCGTGCAGACAGTCGAGGCCGAGTGCGCATCGGTGAATCTCACGCCGCCGCGTGCCAGGCGATCGAGATTCGGCGTGGGCACCTTGGACTCCGGATTGTAGCAACCGACATCGCCGTAGCCGAGATCGTCCGCGAGGATGATCACGATGTTGGGTTTGCCTCCGGATGTCTTCGCTTCGTTGAGGCTTTGCGCAGGCAAATCTGCCGCGTCGGCGGCGGACACGAAGCTGGCGAACAGCGCGGAGGCGGCGAGAAGTGAGAGCAGAAATTTCACGATGCGTTCACGGTTTTACGTTTTGGTTCAATACGCGGCAAACTGCCTTGTTCAGCAGATTTCCACCACCGGTTTTCCGAGCACGTCCATCTTCGGACTGATGCCGAGGCCGGGAGCCTTCGACGCGGCCATGCGGCCGTTGACGCGCTGCGGCGCGCCGTCGGCGGTGCTCACGGTGACGTAGCTGTTGAAGTCCGTCGTCGTGAACAGGAACTCCGTCGGCGTGCTCTGCGCGAGGTGGGCGATGGCGGCGGTCGCGATGTCCCCGCCCCACGAATCCTCCAGCGTCATCGCGGTGCCCATGCTCACGCAGAGATCGCGGGCCTGGCGGATTTTCGTGAGGCCGCCGAGCTTGCTGATCTTGAGGTTCACCACGTCCATCGCGAGGTCGGCCTTGGCGCGAAGCAGGATGCCGAGGTCGTCGATGTTTTCATCGAGCACGAACGGATGCGGAATCTGGCGGCGCACGGCGAGGCATTCCTCATACGTGAGGCACGGTTGCTCAATGTAAACATCCACGTCGCGCACGGCCTTGGCGACGCGCACGGCCTCGTGCTGCACCCAGCCGGTGTTCGCGTCGGCCACGAGGCGGTCGCCAGTCTGGAGCTTCGCGGCGACGGCAAAGATGCGCGCGATGTCCGTGTCCGGGTCGCCGCCGACTTTGAGTTGGAAACGTCGATAACCTTCCGCGCGATAGCCGGCGACCTTCGCGGCCATTTGCTCCGGCGACTCCTGTGAGATGGCGCGGTAAAGATGCACGTCCTCGCCGTAGCGTCCGCCGAGCAGCTCGCACACGGGAATCCCGCTCGCCTGTCCGAGGATGTCCCAGCACGCGATGTCGATGCCGCTCTTCACGTAGGGATGGCCCTTGAGCGCGGCGTCCATCGTGCGGTTGAGCTTCGCGAGCTGGCGCGGGTCTTCGCCGAGCAAGTGCGGCCCGAGTTCGAGCAAGCCCGCACGGACTCCGTTCGCGTAGGCCGGCAAATAAAATGGCCCGAGCGGACACACTTCGCCGTAACCGACGAGACCGGTGTCCGTCTCGACGCCAATAATCGTGCTGTCGAACACGGTGACCGACTTGCCGCCACTCCACTTGTAGGTGGTCTCGTGCAGCGGGAGTTCAACGCGGTAAGCGAGGATGCGTTTGATTTTCATGGAATTCGATTTGGTGTGGCGCGGTTCAGTTCTTCGGAATTTCGTTCAACGTGTAGTAGGCGCGATTGTGCAGCAGCAACTCGCCGTCGCGCGACTTGAGTGCGGGCAGGTGGAACTCGTGGACGTGGCCTTGCACGAGGCCGTTGATGCGCAGGCGGACGCTCAAGCCGTCAGGCGCGACTTCGGCGGCGGTGGCCGTCGGATGCGTCTGATCCACTTCGGGACTGCCGTAGGCTTGCTGGTAGATGTGCGTGAAGGTCTGGAGGTCGAACGTCTCCAGCCGCGCGGCGAGCGTCGGGTCGACCGACCGCGTGAAGCGCACGAGGAAACCATCCGGGCGCGCGTTGATTTCCTGAATCTCAAACGGCACGCGGCCGGTCCAGTCGAGCCGTTGCAGCACGTTGTCCTTCATGCCGCGCACGGGCCAGCCGCGGTTGCTGCCGCCGGCGAGGAGTTGTCCGTTCGGTGTGAAATGCACGGAGAGAATTCCCGTCGCGAGTCCTTCGCGGAACGGATAACACGCGCCCTGCCACACGCCGTTCACCAGCTCGGTCGTCGCACGCATCACGATGCTCAAGGTGTAATCGCCGAGAAACAGTTGCCCGTCGAACGGCCCGAATTTTCCGCGCGACTCGTTCACCTCGAACGCGGAAATCGAACGGCCCATTTTCTTGTAGGGGAACACCACGGCGTAAGGGACGAGTTCCTTGACGCGTTTTCGCTCGGTCTCCATGCGCGAGCGCGTGTTCGGCTCGACCGGCGCGGGGCCCATGTTGGGCGCGAGCGGATACCAGTTGAAGCTCGCGGGATGGCCCATGAAACCGCCGGGCTTGAGATGCTTGAGCGAACACGAGCCGTTCCATGGCCCCTGGCTCTCGGCGTAAAACATCGCGCCGTGCTCGTTCGTGCCGACGCCGAGCGGGCTGCGGATGCCGCTGCACATCGGGATGGTTTTTCCGTCCGGCGTGATCTTCAGCGCCCAGCCGCGGAATTTTTCCTTCGAACTGTAGGACTCGGACAGGCACAGCGCGACCCAGAGATTTCCCTCCGGGTCGAACTTCGAGCCCATGGCGAACTCGTGGTAGTTGTTGAAGCCCCACTTGTCGCTCAAGGTCTCGAACCGGTCGGCGCGCCCGTCGCCGTTCGTGTCGGTGATGCGCGTGACTTCGGTCTGTTGCGTCGCGTAAAACGCGCCGTCGCGATACGCGAGGCCGAGCACTTCATCGAGTCCGCTGGCGAAGGTCGCGAAACGCGGGCGCGGATGTTCATCGAACGCGCCGCTCGCCAGCAGGATTTCCCCGCGCCGCGTGCCGACGGCGAGCCGGCCATCGGGCAAGGTGACAAAACTTCCGGCCTCAACGTAAACGCCCTCGGGAATCGGCACCTTGACGATGCGGTAGTAGGCGTCCTCGCGCTCGGCGGTGCCCCACGTGTCGCCCAAGTCCTCCGCCGTCGCGGTGACGAGGCCCAGAGCCAGAAAAAATGACAGGCGAAGTCTCATGGTTTGCCGGTGAGGTGATACTCGATCGTGATGGGCGCGCTGGTCGCCACGGGCAGGAGTAACTCGCGCCCGCCATCGGCCCCACGAAGGACGCCCGCCGCCGGCAAACGCAGTCGTAGTGTCTTGCCCACGACGTAATCGCGTTCGTCACGCTGCTCGATTCGTTGGTCCACCGCGAGGCGCAGGTGCAACCCAGCCGGTGGTTTGCCACCCGAAAATTTCAGCGTGCGCTCGAAGTGCGGTTTGCCCGTGGCGTCATTGAGGTCGAGGAAGCGATCTTCCACCACGAGTGCGCCGAAAGTGTAGCGGAACGTCGGCCGCTGTTTCGCGTCGAGCGTGTAGCCGTTGAATTGAAAGCCGTCCGCCTGCTTCGCGAGGTTCGTCGGCCACTCGCTCGCGGCGGATTCCAACACCGCGAGGGCCGGGCCGGCGGGAAAATTTACCGCGTCTTTGCCGAGTATGTGCACATTGCCCGCGCCCTGGCCGCGCCAAACGGCGGACGCTTCGATGAACCCGCCGCTCCAGATGGACGCGAGCCGCATCTGGCCCGCGTCGAACGAGAGATTGAGGCCAGCCGGATAGCCCACACCGATGCCGCGCTTGCCGATGCCGGGATAACTGCGCCGCAACATCACCGCCTCGTCCTTCACGGCGATGATCAGCGGCTCGAGCACCAGCCCGCGCGGTTCGCCGGCCTCCGGACCTTCCGCCAGGTAACGCCACAACGCATCGCGCTGCCGGCCAGGATTGCCGCTGAGCACTTCGGGCAGAGGCGACTTACCGTCGGGCCAGAAACCCGGCATGATGGTGAGCGGTGAAAATTTCTGCGGGTTCGCCATGTAATGGTGAAACCAATTCTCCTCCAGCCGCGCGGTCATCGTGGTGAGGTCGGGCGAACGAATCGGCGCCGCGCTCTTCTCGCGAAACGTGTGGCAGGCGACGCAGTTGAAATTCTTGCTCCCGGCCAGTTCGCGGCCGAGTTGCTTCGGTTTGTAGGCTTCGCGCACGCGCTCGAACTCGGCAACGGGCAGACGGTCGTGTTGCTTGAACAAGTCCACGAGCGACGCCGTGTTCGCCTCACCGAATTTAGGCATGCGCGTGCGCAGGTAAGGCCGCACCGAAGCGCCGTTGACCACCACGTCGCGCAGCCACTCGCGCTTCAACTTTGCGCCCACACCCGTCAGCGGCGGCGGCAAGCGTCCCTGCTCGCCGAGATTTTCATCCACGCCGGTGAAGAACGCGGTGCGATCCGCGGGCACCCCGCCGATGTCGTCGCGCTGATGGCACGCGAGGCAATTGAAGCGGGTGAGCGTGAGTTCGATGTTCTCGCTCACGCTCAGCGGTTGTTTGCCCGCAGCGAGCGCGGTGCGGATGGCGGAGCGTTGCGTTTCGGACAGCGGATAACGCGGCCACGCGCCCGTCTGCTCGGACAAGCAGCCGCGCTCCGGACGCGCCTTGTCCAAAGCCGTGAGCGAAGGTTGAGCACGCTGACCGGCGATTTCGTGGCACGCATCGCATCGGTGTTGCGCGAAGAGTGCCTTGCCGCGTTCCACAAGTTGCGTGTCTGGCATGAAGGCTCGCCTCGCCAGTGGCTGCACACGCAGCAGATAGCTCGCAATGTCCACGGCCGCGAAATGATCGAGCCGCGAATCCGGCATCCGCCCGGCGGGTCGCACGGCAAGCGGGTTTTCGAGAAAGGCTGCCAGGCTCGCCACGGAATATTTTTCCTCCAGCAACCCCAGTGGCACTGAGCCCGCCACCGCAGTCTCCGGCGAGTGACACGCCACGCAGCCGACCGAGTGATACAACGTCTTGCCGCGCTCGACGGCGTCGGCTGCGGGGTCGTCAAACTCGAGTTTCTGCTTTCCGATGGAGGAGAGGTAATACGCCAGCGCCAGCGCGGCCTGCTCCCGCTCGACTGCCGGCAATCCCGCGAGCACGTCGGGCATCGTCGTGCCCGGTTTCGTGCCGGAGGGATTCGCGACGAAGCTCCGCACATGCCCGAGTGCCATCCGCGAGCCCGCCTCCGACAAGTCGGGCCCGGCCTTCGGCGCCATCCAAGCGTTGCCGGACGCGTGACACGCCGCGCAACTGAGTTCGCTGATGAGAATGTTCCCGGCGAGGCGCGGTGAAATTTTCGCGTGCGACTCCAACCCGCCGATGACCGGGTGACCCACGGCAGCTTCTTGTTCCGGCTCCGCAGCCTTTGCCTCGACACCCCATAGCTTACCCAACAGCGCGAACATTTCCGGGTCGTGCTGCTTCAACTGGTCGCTCGTGTAGGGAAAGAAATCGTTGCGGCCAAAGAACGCCTCCGTGCTCTCGGCGAAATACTCCGCCGGATTGGTCAGCGCATAGGCGCGGTCCATGCGCTTGCGGCCTTCGGAATCCTGGCGCTCCACGCGTTCATACTTGCCGCTGGCTTTCGCCTTCTCGTAGGCGGCCTTGATCTCCGGATTGCCATGGCTCTTCGGCAACACGCGATCGTGATACGAATGCGCGAGTTCATGCAGGATAACCATCGGCATCCGCCGGACCGACGCGTCGAAATCACGCACGCTCGTGATCTCGACCGCCTTCACCATCACTGGGTCGCGTCCGTTGTCGCGCAGCCAATCGGCGCCCGGATGATACTCGGCCGTCGGCCGCACGCCGGGATACTCGGGCGAAAGGTAGAGCGGAATTTTCTTCAACTCCGCCACGGCCTTCGCAGGCACGACGCGGATGATTTCCTTGAGCTGCGCCTCGATCAATTCAAGCGCGCGCGCGGTGGCCGGGCCGTTGGTGGCCAGCAGGTCGCGGCTGATGTAAACGGTCCAGCCGGCGATGGTGCGCATCTCGCGCTTGCCGTCGCCGTTGGCGGCCTTGTCGCGCGCCACGGCTTTCGCGCGGATTTCCGTCTTGGCCTGCTGCAACCGCTCCGGCCACTCGAACTTCGGCGCCTTCGCCGGATCGTAGCCGGTCAGGTGACCGGTGAGGCGCGTCGCGGGTTTGGTGTATTTCAGCTCGGTGTCGCCGAAGACTTCGCGGCACATCGCGGCAAGGCCGGGATCGTATTCGATCAACTGCGAGCGCAGATGAACGTGATTGTGGTCGTGGTCGTTCACGCGGTTGTTG
>CAZIFU010000196.1:0-59229 GCA_964539075.1 uncultured Verrucomicrobiota bacterium
CCCAAAACCGTGGAGCCGGAAGCCAGCGCGATCGTGTTCGTTCCGCCCCGGATGTTCCAGGTGGCGGTCAGCCCCGATCCCCTCCCGATGAAAAAGCTGGTCGCCTGCGTGACCGTCGAACCGCGCAGCGTCGTCAGCGTGCCGGAGTTCAAGTTGAACGTGGAGTTGGTGAAGCCCGCGCCGTTGTTGGTGACGAAGAGCTGCTCGGTGTGGATCAACCCGCCGTTGAAATCAAGCTGGCCGCGGCCGGTGGCTCCGATTTGCAGGGAGGTCATCGCGCCGCTGGGCAGGAGGCCGCCAAGGGTGCCATTGACGAGGGTGACGACATTGTTCGAGCCGCCGACTGCGGAGCTGATCACCAGCGAGCCGGCGCGGACCGTCCCGCCATTGGTGAGGATGAGCTGGTTGCCCGAGCCGGCTGATCCGACGAGCAACGCGCCGAAGCTGGACCAGACCGTGGTCGATCCGTCCACGACCACGAGGTTGCCGGCCGAACCAGTGGACGCGCCGATGGTCCCGCCGGTACTTCTGAGCGTCGCGCCGCCGGCCATGAGGAGTTGATTGCCGCCGTCGGAGTTGCCCACGGTGAGCGCACCCGAGCCGGCAAGCCAGCCGGAGCCGATGCCGGTGATCGTCGCCACGTTGTTGCTCGAACCGGCGTTGGCGCCCAGCGTGCCGCCGGTGCTGAACAACTGGCCGCCACTGGTCACCAGGAGCTGGTTGCCCGCACTGGCTGAACCGAGCGTCAGCGAGCCGGTGTTGGTCCAGAGCGAGCCGACACCATTCACGACCGCCACGGAGTTGCTGCCGGTGGCGGTAAGTCCGATGATCGTGGAGTCGCTGATAACGGTGCCGCCGGCTGAGACGGTAAGGTGGTTTCCGCCACCGAACACGCCGAGCCGGATAACGCTGCCATTGCTCCACATCGAGCCAGCCCCAGTCACGAGCACGGCGTTGCTGAAGCTGCCGGTGCCCCCGATGTCCACAAGGTTCGGGTTGAAGAGCGCGCCGCCGGCGGCAATCGTGAGCTGATTGAGCGGCCCGAACTGGCCGACTGCGAGGATGCCACCCGACGCGATGCGCAGCACCGAGTTGCTGCCCGTTATGGTCACCAGATTGTTGCTCGCTCCGACCTGAGAACTCACCGTCAGGCCGGTGACGCTGACGCTCGCACCGTTGGTCACGAGCACGAGGCTGCCCGAACCGAAGCTGCCGACCGTCAAGTTGCTGGAGTTGGACCAGACGGTCGCCGGACCGTCCACGATCACGCGACCCGCGGCGTCCGCGGGGTTGCCGAGAAACGTGCCGCCTGCCGCGGTGATGGAGTTGGAGCCGCCGAGCATCTGCCAGGTGGCCGTCTGCCCGGCGGTGTTGCCGATGATGAAAGAGCCAGCGCTGACGATGGTCGAGTTGCTCAACGTGGTGAGTGTGCCGTGGTTGAAAGTGAAGACGGAGTTGTTCAGACCCGGGCCGACGTTGGTGACGAGCAACCGGTCGGCGAGGATCGAGCCTCCGAAGAAGGTGAGAAATCCGAGATCCCGCACGCCCACGTTCAGGATCGCAGTGTGAGACGGGTTCGTCACCGTCAGCACGCCGCCGTTGACGAGAACGACATTGTTGGACGCGCCGGCGGCGGTGCTGATGAGGAGGCCGCTGGTCACGACGGCGCCGTTGGTGGCGACCTCAAGCCGATTGCCGATGGTGTTGCCGACGGTCAGCGTATTCGCATAGCTCAGCAACGAGCCTGCGCCGGAGACGAACACCACGTTGGTCTCCGAGGCGGGATTCGCCCCGATCGTCAAACTTGAGGTGAACACCTGGGCGCCGGCCGTGATGTTGAGCTGGTTGCCGTCGCTGAAGCTGCCAACTTCGATGACCACATTCGTCGGCGCGAGGGTGGAACCCACGCCGGTGACGTTGACCGTGCCCAGTCCGCTGCCGAGGCCGATTTGGAGAGCCGTTGCCGACACCGCCGCGCCGTTGCTGATGTTCAACGTGCCGCGTCCGCCGGCGCCGCCAACCTGGAGATTGGTCAGCACGTTCCAGAGAGCGTTGCCCCCCGCGACGTTGACGATGCCGGTGGAGCCGCCGGAGGAGCCGAGGACGACAGTGGCCGGGCCAAGGGTGTTGCTCACGGTGTGGAGGCCGCCCTGGAGGTTGAGTGTGACGCTGCCGCCAACGTTGGTGCCCAGCAGGAACGAGCCGCCGCCGGGCACGACGATCGTGGAGTTGGATCGCACTGTCAGCGTGCCGCCGCTCAAGACGAGCAGCGAGTTGGTGAAGCCCGCGCGGTTGTTGGTCACGAGCAGGCGGTCCACCGTGACGGAGCCGCCATTCAGCTCAAACCGGCCGTGGCCGGTGATGCCGATGTTCAATTGCCCGGTCCCCACGCCATTCGCCACCGTCAACGCGCCGCCCGAAACCTGCACGAGGTTGTTGCTCGCGGCGGCCAGCGAACTGATGAACAGGTTGGGCGCATGGACAGCACCGCCGGTCACCCGCACGAGATTGCTCGAACCCGACGAACCGACGATCAGGTTGCCGGTGTTGGTCCAGAGCGAGCCAGCCCCCGTGACGGTCACCACGTTGTTGCTCGCCGCGGCGCCGGACCCGAGGATGGCGGTGGTGTTGGACACCATGCCGCCGGATTCGATGAGCATCTGGTTCGACACACCGAGGCTGCCGACAGTCAACGTCCCGCCGATCAACCACGCGGAATTGGTGCCAGAGACGCGCGCGAAGTTGGCGTTGGACAGAACGTTCACACCGATGACGCCGTTGCCCGAAGTGACCCTCGCACCGTTGGTGATGAACAACTGGCCGCGTCCCAGCCGGCCGATTTGCAACGGCTGGCTCACCGCCCAAAGCGTCGAGGTGCCGTTCACGGTGACGACCCCGGTGGCGCCGAGCGCGTCGCCCACCGAGACGTTGCCGGAGGCGGCGTTGAGCGTGTTGGTGCCCCCGGTCATGGTCCACGTCGCGGTCTGGTTGGACACGGTGCCAATGGCGAAGCCGGTGGCCTGCGTGATAACCGAGCCGTGGAGAGTGGTGAGGTCGCCGGCGTTGAGGTTGAAGGTCGAGTTGGTGAAAGTCGCGCCATTGTTGGTCACGAGCAGCCGGTCCGTCACCACCGCGCCGCCGTTGAGGTTGAAGGTGCCGTTGCCGCCCTGGCCGATGATCATCTGCGCGGTGCCCGCCGAATTGGTCACGCGCAACGTGCCGCTCACGTGGGTGACGGTCGCGGTGGAGAGCGTGTTCTGGCCCACGATGTAGGTGTTGGTCAGCAGCCAGAAAAAACTGCCGATGGCCTGCGTGACCGTGCCGCCGCGGCCGTTGAAGAAGGCGCTGTTGTTGGTGATCGAACTGGTCCACGTCACCTGGAACTTGGTGTTGTTGGTGAACGCGGCGTTGTCCGTCGCGCCGGGCACAACGTTGAGGAACCAATTGGAGGCGTTGGTGTAGTTGCCGCTGTTGTTATTGGTCCAGGTGGCCGTGGCGGCGCGGGTGGTCGGAACCAGCCAAAGAGCAATCACCACGGCCAGGCTACCACACAGGCTTCGGACGAACAGCACAAGGGTTTTCACAGGTGATTCCAGACCGCGGATCGCTTCGCACGAGGCGTGTCCGGACCGATGGGGCGCGGCCACAATCCTGTTGCGAAGCAGGGCCAGCCCCCGCTAAAGTTTCCGCTCGTGGTCGAGCCAATCGAAACCCTGGGCATCATCGCGGGCAACCGCTCGCTGCCGCTGATATTCGCCCGCCAGGCCCGACGGCTGGGCGTCAGGAAACTCGTCGCCGTCGCCTTCGAAAACGAAACGGACCCGCGACTGGCCGGTTTGGTGGACGACATCGTCTGGCTCAAGGTGGGCCAGCTTTCCAAAATGATCGGCGCCTTCACCAAGCGCGGCGTGACGCGCTGCGTGATGGCCGGTCAGATTGCCCCGCGCAACTTGTTCGACCTCCGGCCCGACTTGCGCGCCATGGCGCTCCTGCTCAAGTTGAAGGAGAAAAATGCCCACACGATCTTCGGTGCGATCGCCGCGGAATTAAAAAAGGACGGCGTGAAACTCATTGACGCCCGGCCGTGGCTCGCACCGCTGATGCCTGGCGCCGGCTTTCACCTCGGCCCGCCGCTGACTTTGGAGCAGAAGGAGGACGTGGCGTTCGGCCTGCGCATCGCGAAAGACATCTCCCGACTGGACATCGGCCAGACCGTTGTCGTCAAAAACGGCACCGTGCTGGCGGTGGAAGGTCTGGAAGGCACCGACCGCTGCCTCGCGCGCGGCGGCGAACTGGCCGGCAAAACCGGCGGCGCAGTCGCCGTCAAGCTGGCCAAGGAGAAGCACGACCTGCGCTTTGACATCCCGTGTGTCGGCCCGCAGACTCTGGAAACGTGCCTGAGGGTGAAAATTTCCGTGCTGGCTGTGGAAGCGGGCAAGACCCTCTTGCTCGACCAGGACGAGGTGGCCGCTTTCACACGCAAACACAAGCTCACGTTGACCGCGGTAATTTGATCCTACCCATGAACCGCACCCCCTCACCCCATCCCTCTCCCCCACTGGGGGAGAGGGTGCCCGAAGGGCGGGTGAGGGAGCGCTCCAAATTTCATGGTTCCAGTGCGCGATGTTCGTATCCTCGAAGCTACCGGAGAACTCAACACTCAAAACTCAAAACTTAGAACTTTTTCAAATGACTTCGCACGAAATCCTGGGCTTCATGTCCGCGCCGCTCTCCGCGAAAATCCTTGAAGAAACGTTTGCGGAGGACAAGGAAACTTATCGCGCCGTGCTAAACGCCGTGGCCGCGGCACGCAAGGTGCGCCCGCTGTTCCTTGCGCGGCAGCCGCGCGCCGAACGGCACCCGGCCATGATCGCCGCGTTGAGCCGGCCCTCGATGGAGGAAGTGGCCGGGTTGCTGTTGCGCGGCTGGCTGCTTAAAAGGCAAACGCCTTTGCTGACCGACTTTCTCGACGCGCTGGGCCTCGCCCACAAAAACGGCGTGGTGGAGGATTTGCCGGCCAAAATGGACGTCGCGAAATTGCAGGGCGCGGTGGAAACCCTGCTCGGCAGGCATCCGCCTGAGACCACGGCGGTTTACCTCTACGCCTTCAACAACATGAATGAAACACGCTGGGAAAACCTCGATGCGCTGCTGCACGAGGACAAACGGCTGCAACTCGGAGGCTGAATGGGATCGCGGCAGGAACGCCGATTCCCGATGCCCACCGCACAGCTTCGGGCTTGTATTTTCGTTGAAAACCTGTTTATCAATCAACCGAACTCCCGTGAAACCCGCTTTGATTCGCAGCTTGAGATTTCGTCCGCTGACGCCGGAGCGCTGGCACGACCTGGAAAATCTTTTCGGCAAACGCGGCGCGTGTGCGGGCTGCTGGTGCATGTGGTGGCGCTTGCCGCGCGCGGTATGGACACGGCAGAAGGGAACGAAGAACCGCAAGGCGCTGCGCGACCTCGTCAGCGCCGGCGAACCGCCCGGCATTCTGGCTTACGCCAATGGCGAAGCCATCGGCTGGTGCGCCCTGGCGCCGCGCGCGGACTACCCCCGCCTGGCCACTTCGCGCGTCCTCAAGCCGGTGGACGAGCGGCCGGTCTGGTCGGTCACCTGTTTTTTTGTGGCCAAGCCCTATCGGCGCAGCGGCGTGACGGTTGAGTTGCTCAAGGCGGCGGTGAAATTCGCCCGCCATCACGGTGCGCGGATTGTTGAAGGCTACCCGATGGACCCGGAAAATGACCAGCCGGACACCTTTGTCTATACCGGCCTGGTCTCGGCGTTTCGCCGGGCCGGCTTCAAGGAAGCGCTGCGTCATTCGCCTGGCCGGCCCATCATGCGGTGCCTTGTGTGAGGCGCCGGCAACGGCGTGGAAAACCAATCGTGTGACACCCTGGCTGCAAACTCTCAACGGCGTGCGAGTGGCCACGCTGCTGCTGCCGCCTTTCGGCTTGTATCTGCTGTGGCGGAGTTCGCAAATTCGCCGGGGCCGAAAATGGCTGGGCACGCTGGGCATTCTCCTTTACACGCTGCCTTACGCCGCGCTGATCATTTTTTTGTTGTTGAAGGTGACGCCGCTGGAGATCGAATGGCGCGGCGGTTTTCCGCCAGTGCTGACGTTTCACAAAACCCATCCCGATTACGAGGCCGTCGAACACCATCGCTCAGCTCAATCCCACGGCACCGCAACTCCATCGCCCCAACACCCCGCTCCTCCCCTGCCCTATTGGACCGATTTTCGCGGGCCGCAGCGCGACGGCCATTACGATGAGCAGGCGATTCTTACCCATTGGCCCCCTGCCGGACTGCGTCAACTCTGGCGGCAGCCGATTGGCGGCGGCTACGCCTCGTTCACCGTCGCCGACGGACTCGCCTTCACCATCGAGCAACGTCGCGACCACGAGGCGGTGACGGCCTACGATCTCGACACCGGGCGGGAGATTTGGGCGCACAGCTACCCCGCCTTATTCAACGAAGACATGGGCGGCGAAGGCCCGCGGGCCACGCCGACCTATGACGCCGGGCGCCTTTACGCTTTGGGCGCCACCGGCGAGTTTCACTGTCTGGCGGCTGCCACCGGAAGAGTGCTGTGGCAAAAAAATATCCTCGCGGAAAACCTGGCTGAGAACCTGATGTGGGCGCAATCGGCCTCGCCCTTGATTGTGGACGACACGGTGATCGTTCAACCGGGCGGGCCGCGCGGCAAATCGGTGGTGGCCTATGACAAGCTGACCGGCGAGCAGGTTTGGAGCGCGCTCAACGAACCCGCCAGTTACAGTTCGGCCATGCTCGTAACGCTGGCCGGGCAGCGCCAGCTTCTGGTCGCCGTGCTCGACCGGGTGGTGGGATTGCGAGTGGAGGACGGCGCGTTGCTCTGGGAATTTCCCTGGACCGTGCAGATGAACAACCGAAACGCCGCGCAGCCGGTATTGCTCGGCGCGGACCGTTTCCTCCTCTCGGCCGGTTACGGCACCGGTTGCGTGGCGGTGGAAATCACGCGGCTTGAAAACAGTTTTGTCGCGCGCGAGTTGTGGCACAACAAGAACCTGAAAAACAAATTCACCAGTTCAGTTTTCTGGAACGGCTGCATTTACGGCCTGGACGAAGACATTCTCGTCTGCCTGGACGCCGCGACGGGCCGGCGCCGCTGGAAGGAGGGCCGCTACGGTTACGGCCAGGTCCTGCTCGCCAGCGGCCATCTCGTGATTTTGTCCGGCGAAGGCGAACTGGCGCTGGTCAAAGCGGACCCGGAAAAACACGAAGAACTGGCGCGCTTTCCCGCCCTTCGCGGCAAGACCTGGAACCATCCCGCGCTCGCGCACGGCCGCCTGCTCGTCCGCAACGCCGTCGAAATGGCCTGCTTTGACATTGCCCCGAAATGAAAACGGGATTCCTGCTGGCCCTCATCCTCTTCAATTTGTTTTGGGCCGCCTCGTTATCCATCTACAAATCGCTCGGACATTATCTGGATTACAGCGGCATTGTGACGCTGCGCTTCGGCGTGGCGGCGGTGGGAGCGCTGATCCTCTGGCCCTGGCTGCCGGGAAAAACGCCGCGCGGCCGAGACCTGATAAAAACAATTGTGATGGGAGTCACCGTTTTCGTACTGGGCCACCGGCTGCAAGTGTTCGGCAACCAACTCGGCACCGCCGGCAATTCTTCGGTGCTCATGGCGGTGGAACCGCTGATTACGTCTGTCGCGGCGGCATTGTTTCTCCGGGAACACATCGCGGCGCGGCGTTGGATGGGGTTCGGATTGGGGATGCTTGGCGTCGTGCTGCTCAACGGCATCTGGCGCCCGGACTTTCAGCCGGCCGGCCTGGCGCCCAGCCTGATCTTCATCGCCTCATTTCTCGGTGAAGCCGCCTATTCGGTCATGGGCAAGCCGTTGATTGCGCGCGCCGGTTTGCTGAAAGTGCTGGCGCTGGCGCTGATCAGCGGCACGCTGCTGAACCTCGCCTTGGACGGGCCCTTGACCCTGGCCGCCGCGAAAACCCTGCCGTCGTCCGCATGGCTGCAACTGGGCTTTCTCGGTCTGGTTTGCACGCTGCTGGGTTACGCAATCTGGTTCGTCGTCCTTCGCGAAACCGATGTGAACGCCGCCGCTTTGACGATTTTCATTCAACCGCTGGCGGGCGTCCCCATTGCTGCGTGGTGTCTGGGTGAACCGCTCCATTGGGGACAGTTTTGGGGCAGCCTGGTGATCCTCGCCGGTCTGGTTCTGGGTCTGGCGCGCCAAGACCGGACGAAAGCAGCGCCACCGGCAGCGAGTGCTGCCATAAGTTGATTGAACAAACGGGAAAATCCTCAGCGCACCGTCGTCAACGGTGAATTTCTTCAGAGATACCCGAGCCAGCGCTCGCGGCGCCGTTGCTTCACCCCGGCAAACCATCGGCAAAGGGGATACAGCATCGCCACGGCGAGAAGCCAGACGCCATAAACGACCGCCAATCCGTGTCCGTAACCGGAGTCCGACGGTGGGTGCGTGAAATAGAACGAGCCGAGCGCCAGTTCCCATCGCGGATACGCGACCGCCGCCGCGAGCAGGTGAATGAGCGGCAGGTGCAGGAGATAAAAGAACATCGGCACGCGCCCCAGGACGATCATCGGGCGGACGAACCTCGCCGGCACACGGTCCATCATTGCCAGCAGCAGGATCGCCGGGCCGAGCGTCATCAGCAGGTACAGCAGCGACGGCGGATATTTCGTGCAGTTCACGAAGGAGAACGCCGTGAAGAGCGCGCTCTTCTGAACCGCCCACGGGCGCGGGTCGCCGTAGAAATTCGCGGCGCGCAGCAGGATGAACCCGAGCGTCAGCGCGACGCCGAGCGCGAGCAGTTTCTTGCGTCGTGCTTCGCCCTGGGTCAGCAACGCGCCGAAGCCGTAGCCGGCCGCCATCACCCCCACTCACGGAATCAGCGGATAGGCGGGTACGAACTTCACGCCGTGGAACAACTCAAACGCATAACCGCCATGCAAAATGCCCCAGAACCACGCCAGCGCGCCGAAGCTCTCCGCGCGCAGCGGGTCGAGCAAGTTGTGCAATGCGATCATCGCCACGCCGGAAGCGGCGACCGCCCGCGCCGGAAGACGAATCAAGAAGGCCAGCACGATCATCGAGCAGCCGAGCGCCCAAATGACCTGGCCGACGACCAGGTCGTAGTGAACATTGAAGGCCCAGCCGAACCGCACGAAAGTGGCTTCCAGGAAAACCAGCCACAGGCCGCGCGTCCAAAGAAAGCGCGCCAGTTCCGGCCGGCTCTTGCCTCGCGACAGCGAAAGCCGCGCGCCCGTCCCGGCCAGGAACACGAACACCGGCGCGCAGAAATGCGTGACCCAGCGCGTCAGGAACAGGAAGGCGCTCGTCTGCGAGAGATCGGTCGGGTCCACCGCGCTGTTGCTCACCATGCCGCGCGTGTGGTCCAGCGCCATCAGGACCATGACCAGGCCGCGGAGGAAATCGAGCGACTCAAGCCGCGGAACTTTGGAAGGCGCGGAGTCGGGCACCCGTTCTGCCGACAGTTGGGTCATCGTCCGGCATCCTTCGATCAAACCGGGCCGAGGTCAATCTCATGCGGAGTGCGGTGTGGGGAGTGCAGTATGAAGAAAAGACCAATATTGTTTTGGCGAAGCGAAAGACCTGGCTGTTTATGACACAGATATTGGTTGTCGGCGCCAAAGCACCGTGGTAGTGTGCATCCAGTTCTTTGGCAGAACAGCATCAGGAGTGCCCCGGCGGTCTGCCGGGTCCGGCTTCCTGGCCAGGAGAAGGCAAAGGTGCCATAACCGGCGATGAGTGTCGCCGGTTGATGTGCGTGACAGAATTGGGTCTCGAAAAAATGTTCTCCACGGAATTGAACCGCCGTCTCCGATATGAGACGGCGGTTTTTTTCTGCGGCTTCTGATGCGTTCGCGGCAAGGAACGGATGACTATGAACCGAACAAATGAATTTGAGGAACTCCGCAGATTGAGCGGCTGGCGGCTCGGTCAGCCCAAGGTGGAAGTGTCGTTGCAACTCGTAAATGACTGTCTGTATGTGGACGCCAACTTCTATCGGAAATATCACGCGGAGACGCTGCAGGAGGCCCTGGAACACATGCTCACCGGGGACATGAGCGGGTTTCCGCTCATGTATTGGGTTGTGCTTTTGGGCGGTCGCACCGGCTACGAATGGGATGTTTGCTGGCCCCTGTTCCGCCGCGGCAAGGACTCCGAACTGGTGCCCAGGCGGAGCGACCTTGTTCCACAGGCTGAACCGGAGGATCCACCCAAGTCCTTCTGGCCTCCCATTCAAATGAACCTTATTACTTGTCATCCCAACCTCGAGGATGTGGAGTCCAAGGACATGTTTTCCGATGGCGCGCAGCGGGAGGCCGACGAAGGGGCGGGCGAGGAGTGGAAGGGCAAGGACTTGCAAGACATCAAGTGGAAAGACGAATCTTTTTCCAAAGAGGAGGCAAGAGACGTCCTTTTGGAAATTTCCTACCGTTGGCGCGGGTACTTCGAAGTGGGAACGTTGATGCTTAAAACGGGCGGCGTCACCCGTGAGGATGCGGTCCGAAACTGGCTCCAGGTTGCGAAAGTCCTGCGCCCGCGGGTTCGGGCCATTCGCAGCCGCGCACGACTCGACGCCCCGCCCCCTCGCCCAACCTGAGCCACCGCAGGGCCGTGCACCGCACCCGCGGCAGGATGCGCAGATTGTCTTGACTCAAAGAAATCGCGGCGGGAATTTATCGGTGACTTGATTGCGAGCTCAGGAAGCCAGTGACCCTCATGCGTCCGCTGATTCACGAAACCGCCTCCGTGCATACGCCCGAATCGCTCGTCGAGCAATTGCGCGGCGAGCCAGGCGTTGTCCTATTGCGCAGCGCGCTCTTTGATTCGCCAAACGCGCGGTATTCCTTCGTCGCAGCGCGGCCCTTTTTGACGTTCCGCTCAGCCGGCTCGCGCTGCGAGTTGCAGCGTGGCGGTGAAACGCACGTCCAGTTCGGCAACCCGTGGCACGTGCTCGACGGGTTGATGGCGCGCTACGAGTTGCTCGACGAGGTGGACTTCCCCTTCCCGCTGGGCGGCTGCTTCGGCTACTGGGGCTACGATTTGAAGAATTTCGTCGAGCCGAAGCTCCCGCGCCGCGCCGTCAACGACCTTGAACTGCCGGATTGCCACGTGGGTTTCCACGACAGCCTTGTGGTCTTCGACCATCGCCTGGGCAAGACGTGGATCGTCTCCACCGGCCTCGGCGTGGACGGCTCGCGCAGTGAGTTGCGGGCGCACAAACAAACGGAATTTTGGCGGACGCTCCTGGAACAAGAATCCCGGCGACCCCTCACCCCGGCCCTCTCCTCATCCGATGGGGAGAGGGTGAAAGCGCGCTGCGGTCGTGTGCCGGCCTTCGACCACTCAACACTCAACACTCAACACTCAACACTGACTTCCAACTTCTCCCGCTCTGAATTCATCGCGAAGGTCGAGCGCGCCCAGCGCTACATCCGCGCGGGGGACATTTATCAGGTGAACCTGTCGCAGCGGCTTTCTGCGCCCTGCGGTTTCACCGGTTGGGGATTGTTTCAACGCCTCGCCGCCGTTTCGCCGGCGCCGTTTGCGGCGTTCCTGGATTGCGGTGAATTTCAAATCGCCTCGTCGTCACCGGAACTTTTCCTGCGCCTGAGCGGCCCACACATCCTGACGCGACCGATCAAAGGCACCCGGCCCCGCGATGCCGATCCGATGCGCGACGCGCAACTGACCTACGAACTGCAAACCAGCCCCAAGGAAATGGCCGAACTGGTGATGATCACCGACCTGTTGCGCAACGACCTGGGCAAGGTCTGCGACTACGGTTCGGTCCAGGTGCCGGAGTTGGTGCGGTTGGAGCGTTACCCGCAAGTGCAGCACCTGGTTTCCACCGTCGAGGGCCGGCTGCGCAAAGACGTGACACATTTTACCGCATTCGCTTCGTGTTTCCCCGGCGGCAGCATCACCGGCGCGCCGAAAATCCGCGCAATGGAGATCATTGATGAACTGGAACTGGTCACCCGCGGTCCTTACACCGGCAGCCTCGGCTATCTCGGCTTCAATCGCGAAAGCCAGTTGAGCATCACCATCCGCGCGGCGGTGTGCGCGCAAAAAACCGCATGGTTCCAGGTCGGCGCCGGCATCGTGGCGGACTCGGTTCCGGCAGCGGAATATGACGAGACACTGGCCAAGGCCGGGGGCTTTCTCGCGGCGCTCCAGTTGTCGTTGCGCGACGAATCCCTTCCGGGAAAGGTTCCCTGTCCGAATCCGTGCCCCGAATCGTACCCTTGAACCGGACGGAGCCTTGGCCCGCGCGTCAGCGTTTGGAGTGCGCCGACGCGAGTCGGCGCTGTGGCGGACTGGGAAAGCGCCGGCTGGGGCCGGACGCACTCCAAACGCTTCGCGCCTTCGCCAGCCCGCGTGGAGGCCGCCTCGTGGCATGGCCAACGAGCTTCATGGGTAGGGGCCGGTTCATGGTGAGGGGAATTCGTGTCGCTTTGAATTCAGGTTCGCATGAACCGTGAGCAACGGAGGTGCAGCGTTCCGTCCCGCCTGTCGCGGGACGGCACAGACCGGCTAAAGCCGGAACTCCAAACTAAAAAAACACCTCCCGACCCGATTCAACCCAAAAGCCGGAGTTGGTCGGGAAAGTTCGGATTTTAACAACCACGGATTCCGCTAAGCGGGACGGATGGAAGAGACACGAATTACACGAATTAACACGAATTAGTCAAAACCGCCGCGCTGGCCGGAGGAATTCGTGTTAATTCGTGAAATTCGTGTCTGTCTTTTCCGCGTTAGGTTTATCCATGTTTATCGGTTATCCGTGTTTATCCGTGACATCCGTGGTTTCAACTTTTGTTTTGGGGTTCAATTGCGCGCCTCGGCCCAGCGGGCGAAAAGCCAGAGCAAGTCCGCCAGCCGGTTGAGGTAGACGATGATTTCGCGGTTCTTAAGTTGATCGGCTTCCTGGAGGGTGCAAGTGCGGCGTTCCGCCCGTCGGCAGGTGGTCCGCGCCAGATCCAGCGCGGCGGAATGAACCGAAGCGCCCGGGGTGGCCCACCCTTTGTAAGTGATGTTTTGGGCTTCGATCTCTTCCACGAGCCGGTCAAGCTTCGCAGTCAGCTCCGGCGTGACCAGGGCGAAGCCGTCCTTTTCGTAGCGCGGCAAATCGTCCACGGCGGTGGCCAGTTCGCCCATCAAGGTCACCAGGTCCTTTTGGATCGCCAGCAGATTCTCGCGCACGAAGTCGTGTTGCGCCGTGGCGCGGGCCATCCCGAGCGCGGCGTTGAGTTCGTCCACACAACCGTAAGCCTCGACGCGGGGATGGCACTTCGAGACGCGGCGATTATACATCAGGCCGGTGGTGCCGCCGTCGCCGGTTTTGGTGGCAATGCTCATTTTTGGACTCTCAATCTCAATCTTAATCTTTATCTTGATCGCAATCCTTACCTCCAGTCTCTCCGGGCAAGATTAAGAGTAAGATTAAGATTACGATTAAGAGCCAGAATAGGCAGATGCCCGTGAGATCACAAGCCGATTGACGGTGCGCCCGCCATTCCCTATGGTTGTCGAAACATCCAAACCATGAACGCCAGACTCCTTTTCAAAACACTCTTTCTGATCGTCGTCCTGCTCATGCTGGTGCTGTTGGGCATGAGCAACCAGGGAAAAGTTTCCTTCACGCTGCCTCCACTGTTGACCCGCACGATCACGCAACCCGCCGCCCTCATGTATTATGCCTTCTTCGCCATCGGGGTGCTGACCGGCACCCTCCTCACGGCGGGAAGAAGGGCCGGTGGGAGCAGGTCAAGCAAAACCGAAAAGTAACGATTCGTTCCCCGCTGCGGTTCGCCGGAGGGACGAGCTGCGCGAGTCCCAAAGTTGCCCGACAAAATGGAGGCGATTGGGGCCTCGCGTAGCCCGGCCCTCCGAAATATCACGAGCGGATTGATCCCGGGTGGTTCTTCACCGTTCGACGAGCCGTTTGTAAGCCAGAATTCCATCCACGATGGCCTGCGCCATTTTGTGAAGGTAAGCCGGGTCGGTGATTTTCCGCCCTTCCTCCGGATGCGACATGTAACCGCCCTCGATGAGCACCGCGGGCATTTCCGCCGTGCGCATCACCGAGAAGCGCGCGCGCCGCACGCCGCGGTCCTCCACCTGCAGGTCGCGGGTCAGCGATTTCTGAAGCTGGTAGGCCAGCAGCATGTTTTTCTCGTTTTGCCGGTTGCCCGGATAGGCGCCACTGGACGCGCCTTCGCCGCGGGCGTTGGAGGAACTGGCCCCCGCCGGCGTCAGACAATACACTTCCACGCCGCGCGCATCCCGCGCCCCGCCGGCGAAGCTGTTGAAGTGGAGGCTGACGAACAGGTCGGCCCCTTTGCGCCGGGCCACGTCCGGCCGCGCGGGCAATTCGACGAACGTGTCGGTCGTTCGCGTCAGCACCACCTTGATGTCGGACTCGCTGAGGAGCGAGCGCACTTCCTGGGCCAGCAGCAGCGTGTATTTTTTTTCCTGCCACGGCCCTTCCTGGTTGCCTGGATCGTTGCCGCCGTGGCCGGGGTCCAGACAAACCGTCCGGATGCGGTGCTCCGGATTGTTTTTCGGCGGAAAGAGCACGGGATGAATCACTGTCCGCAAATCCACCGGAGCGATGTAGGCCGTGCCGTTGCGGGCGGCCACCGGCACCGAGAGATAAACCTTCACGCCATCAATCTCGGCCTTGCGCGAATCCACCTCGAACTGGAGCCTGGCCCAGCGATTGGTCACTTGCAGCCACTCGGAATTCCTGGGCCGTTTGACCTGAAAATTGTTGGCCCAGGCCCACTCCTCCAGCCGCACATACACGTGGCCGTACAAGTCCACCCGCGTGAGTTTGCTCACCGGGCTTTGACCGGAGGCCAACCCCAGGCTGCAAAAGAGGACCACGAGCAACACGCGCCGTTTCATTGACGGGCGCAATGTGCCATCGGTCCCGGCTAATTCAAGGCAAATGGCGGGCGGAGAGCATCAGGCGGAACGGCCACGTCGGTGAAAACCGTTGACGCTGGAAAGTCCCTTGCCTAGATTGGTTTTATTAAATGACGATTTTTCGACGCCAAAACCAGAATCCCTGATCCATGACCACCCCCGCCACCCCCACCAAAGGCCTGGAAGGAATCATTGCCGCCAGCACCCGCCTGAGCGACGTCAAAGGCGACGTCGGCGAATTGATTTACTGCGGTTACAACATCAACGAACTGGCCGGCAAGGTCACTTTTGAGGAAGTCATCCACCTGCTGCACCACGGCCACCTGCCCAACAAAAAGGAGTTGGCCGAAATCAAAACCCGGCTCGTCACCTCGCGCGAACTGCCCCAGGGCGTGATTGACCTCATCCAGTCGCTCCCCCGGACCACGCCGCCCATGCACGCCATCCGCACGTCCATCTCGGCGCTCGGTTGCTTTGACACCACCAGCGACGACGATTCGATGGACGCCCAACGGCAGAAGGCCTTTCGGCTCATCGCCCGCATCCCGATCGTCACGGCGTACTTCCATCGCGCGCGCCAGGGCAAAGGCCTGCTCCCGCCGGACCCCAACCTGGGCGAAGCCGCCAATTTCCTCTACCTCATGGACGGCGAACGGCCCTCGGCGGAGAAAGAGAGCACGATGGATCTGTGCTACGTGCTCCACGCCGACCACGGCATGAACGCGTCCACCTTCAGCGCCCGTGTCACCATCGCCACCTTGAGCGACATGTATTCGGCCATCACCTCGGCCGTCGGCACGCTCAAGGGGCCGTTGCACGGCGGCGCCAACGAAGGCGTCATCAAAATGCTCCAGGAAATCGGCTCGCTCGAAAAAGTGGACGCCTACATCGCCGACGCGCTGGCCAACAAGCGCAAGATCATGGGCATCGGCCACCGCATTTACAAGACGCTTGACCCGCGCGCCCCGCACCTCAAACACATGGCGCACGTCCTGAGTGCCAAGCTCGGCGAGCCGAAATGGATCCAGATGAGCGAGCGCATCGCCGAACTCATGCTCAAGGAAAAGAAGCTCCACGCCAACGTGGATTTCTATTCCGCCACTGTCTATTACTCGCTGGGCATCCCCACCGATTTGTTCACGCCCCTCTTCGCCATCGCGCGCACCACCGGCTGGACGGCGCACGTGCTCGAACAACTGACCGACAACCGCCTCATCCGGCCCCAGAGCGTCTATATCGGCCCGACGGGACTCAAGGTCGTGCCGATCGAGCAACGGTGATTTCTCTGCGCAGTTCGAAGTTCAAGGTTCAAGGTTCAGAGTTCAAAGTTTCTGCTGACCCAAACCTCGAACCTTGAACCTCGAACTTTGAACTTTGAACTCAATCGCCGATGAACATCCACGAGTACCAGGCCAAGAAACTGCTCGCCCAATACGGCGTCGCAGTGCCACCGGGCGAGCCATGCACCACCGTTGACCAGGCGAAGGCCATCGCCGAAAAAATCTTCGCCGACGGCAACCCGCTCATCGTGGTGAAGGCGCAAATCCACGCCGGCGGCCGCGGCAAGGGCACTTTCAAAAGCGGCTTTAAAGGCGGCGTGAAACTCGCCCGGACCGTGGACGAAGTCGTCACCTGCGCCAAAGCCATGCTCGGCAACGTGCTGGTGACGAAACAAACTGGTCCCGAGGGCCGCCTCGTCAGCACGCTGCTCGTCGCCGCTGCGCCCGACATCAAGAAGGAGATTTATCTCGCCGTGCTGCTCGACCGTGCCAATTCCCGCCCGCTCATCATGGCCAGCACCGAGGGCGGCGTGGACATCGAGGAAGTTGCCGCGAAGACGCCCGAAAAGATTTTCAAGGAACACGTCGATCCCGCCGTCGGCATGATGCCGTATCAGGCGCGCAAGATTGCTTTCACGCTCGGCCTCAAGGGCGACGCCTTCAACGCGGGCGTGAAAATGCTGCTGGGCGTTTACAAGACCTGGTGGGAATGCGACGCCGCAATGGTGGAGATCAACCCGCTCTGCATCATCGCTGCACCCGACGGCAAGGAAACCGTTGTCGCCGTGGATGCCAAAATGTCCCTCGATGACAACGCGCTCTACCGCCACCCCGACCTGCAGGCCATGCGCGACCTGAACGAAGAAGCGCCGCTGGAAATCGAAGCCAGCAGGCACAACCTTAATTACATCAAGCTCGACGGCAACATCGCCTGCCTCGTCAACGGCGCCGGCCTGGCGATGGCCACCATGGACATCATCCAGCATTACGGCGGCAGCCCGGCGAACTTCCTGGACGTCGGCGGCGGCGCGAGCCAGGAGCAGGTGACAGCCGCGTTCAAAATCATTCTGAGCGACCCGCACGTGCAGGGAATTCTGGTGAACATTTTCGGCGGCATCATGGATTGCAACGTCATCGCCACGGGCATCGTCGTGGCGGTGAAGGAAACCGGTTTGAAACTGCCGCTGGTGGTGCGTCTCGAAGGCAACAACGTCGCCGCCGGCAAAAACACTCTGGCTGAATCCGGCCTCAAGCTCATCACCGGCGACTCGATGGCCGACGCGGCGCAGAAGGTTGTTAAGGCCGGCGGCAAGTGATAATCTGCCAACATGAAAAACCGTATGGGAACATTTTACACAAGCTGTCGGGTGGAAAACCACGTTGACCGGCAAAAATCAGTTGAAGTTCCGAAACTGCTCGTGGATTCCGGAGCGGAGTTTACTTGGATCAGCACAGAGACGCTGAAGAAGATCGGCGTCACCCGGGAGAAGAAGGACTATACGTTTATGATGGCGAACGGACAGCAAATCACTCGTGCCGTCGGATTTGCGGTCATTCGCATCGGTGAAGCGCTCACCATTGACGAAGTCATCTTTGGCGAGCCGGGTGATTTGCAAATTCTCGGCGCGCGATCGCTGGAAGGAATGAATTTGCGCGTGGACTCGCGGGCCAAGAAACTCGTGGCCGGCGGGCCGATTCTCGCGGCCTGGATTCATGTCCCATGCTCAAAGTCATCGAACTCACATTTTGTTGTTACGCCGTCACTGACATGAAACGCGCCCGCGATTTTTACGAAGGCGTGCTGGGATTGAAGCCTGTGACTGTCAAGGATTCCGAACACGGCCAATGGAGCGAATACGAATTTGGCCCGTATGCGCTGGCCATCGGTTCTGCGCCCGGCTTCAAACCGAATCCCGACGGCTGCATGGCCGCGCTCGAAGTCGAAGACTTAGACGACGCCGTCGCGCATTTGAAAACGCACAACGTGAAGTTCCGCGTCGATCCGATGCCCACACCTGTCTGCCGAATGGCGATGATTTTTGATCCGGACGGCAACACGATCTGCATCCACAAACGGAATCCCACCACCCCCTGAGCCGTATCTATGCAGCCTGAACAAACGCCCAATGCTCCTTCCGGCGAGTTAGAGGAATCGGCTTGGCTCCGCGAGCACCGTGAGAAGGGGAACCAGTTGCTCCGCAACATCAAGCAAGGTTTGCCGAAACTGGAGGAATTGCTGGCCCAAGTCGAAGGTCATTGGGGTATTGAGGACAGTTTTTATCGCCTCTATCATCAATCTTTCAAGGTTTATCACCTGCAGCACTCGACGGAGGAAATTTGCCGGGCGTTGCAGGACCTGCTGCCTGAACGCCCGATGAACCGATGGTTTTCCGAAATCGTCGCTCAAGGCACTGGCCACGAATTCGAGATGTCACATAATCAAGATTGGCTTCACCACACGAGGCCTATCGTCGAGGCATTTTTTCACGCGCATTTCTTTGTGAAGATGGCGATCAAGTACGGCAAAGAACTGGATTGTGCGCCCGATTGTATGCCCAGTGGTTGGGCGGCGGTTCTGTACTTATTTGACCTCAGATGATCTGAGCAACGAGCCTGAAATTATTGATAATCGCATGGCCATTCTCGTCAAACCCGACACCAAAGTTCTCATCCAGGGCATCACCGGCAGCTTTGGCGCGCGGCATACCAAACTCAGCCTCGCATACGGCTCGCAGATCGTCGCCGGCGTCACGCCCGGCAAAGGTGGGCAGCTTTTTGAAAACAAAGTGCCGATCTTCGACACCGTCGCCGAGGCGGTGAAAATTACCGGCGCGACCGCCTCCGCGATTTTCGTTCCCCCGCCCTTCGCCGCCGACGCAATCCTCGAAGGCGTGGACGCCGGCCTCGATCTCGTCGTCGCCATCACCGAAGGTATTCCCGTCAACGACATGGTCCGCGTCAAGCGCGCGATGGAAGGCCGCCGAACGCGACTCATCGGCCCGAATTGCCCCGGCATCGTCACGCCCGGTGACGGGGAGGATTCGCACGGTGGCTGCCGCATCGGCATCGCGCCCGGCTACATTCACAAGCGCGGCCACGTCGGCGTCGTCTCACGCAGCGGCACGCTCACCTACGAGGCCGTCTGGCAACTGACCTGCCGTGGCGCGGGCCAGAGCACCTGCGTGGGTATCGGCGGCGACCCGGTCAACGGCACCTCGCACCTCGATGTCATCAAACTGTTTAACGACGACCCGGAGACGCACGGCATCATCATGATTGGCGAAATCGGCGGCAGTGCGGAGGAGGAAGCCGCCGGGTGGATCAAGCAGAATTGCAGGAAGCCCGTGGCTGGATTCATCGCCGGCGCCACGGCGCCGCCGGGCCGGCGCATGGGCCACGCCGGGGCCATTGTCAGTGGCGGCAAAGGCACGGCAGCCGCCAAGATCGCCGCGTTCAAGGAAGCCGGCATCAGCGTCGCCGCCACGCCGTCCGAGATGGCTGACACGTTGTTGCGGATGATGTGACTCGTGTCGCGTATTGCGTGTTGCGTCGAGAACGGACTGAGGCTTTTCCTTGACGAAACACGCAATACGCAACACGACTCATCCGCATGGGCTTCGTTGATTTTATTCTGAACCTGGTGGGCCTCCTGCTTTGGCTCTACTGGCGGACGCTGAACGTGGCGCCGGTGGCATTGCCCGGCAAATCGTTGCTGGCCCTCCTGCAACCGACCGACCGGCCGCGCACCTCGCCCGGGCTGCTGCTGTTCCTCGCGGGGCTGCTGGTGGTGCGGGCGTTTTTTTACTGGCAGATTGGCCCGCCGTTGCACTGGGCGCCCGCGCTGCCGCTGGGCGCGATTGCGCCGCAGATTCGCAGCGATTATCTCGGTTACATGCTGCTCTACTCACTGTTGAGTTTCGCGCGGTGGGTGGCCGCTTTTTATCTTGGCCTGCTCCTGCTCTCGCTGGTCAATCGTCATGTCGCCGATGCCGAACCTTTGCAGAAATGGGTGCGATTGCACCTGGGCTGGTTCGAGCGCTGGCCGGTCTTGCTGAAGCTGCCGCTGCCGGTGCTGGCGATTGCGATGATCTGGATGGGGCTTCATCCGGCGCTGGTCAGACTGACCATCATTCCGGCTTCCCAATCCTTCAATCATCTGGTGCAACAGGCGGTGGTCGTGGGCGCGGGCGGGTTTCTCGCCTGGAAATACCTGCTGGTCGCGCTCCTCTTGTTGCACCTGGTAAACAGCTACGTTTACCTCGGCCGGCACAGTTTGTGGAATTTCATCCAGGTGACCGGGGGCAATCTGCTCCGCCCGTTGCAAGCGCTGTCCCTGCGCGTCGGCAAATTTGATTTCACGCCCCTCGTGGCCGCCGCGCTGGTGTGGGCGATCGCCTGGGCGTTGGGCCTTGGCCTGACGCGCCTCTACCAGCAATTGCCGCTATGATTCCACCCTGCCTCCGCGCCGTGACGGACGGCGTGCAGCTCGCCGTCCGGCTCCAACCGCGCGCCCGCACAAACGAAATCGGCGATCCCATCGGCCACGAACTCAAAATCAAAGTCACTGCGCCGCCCGTGGACGCCGCCGCGAATGATGCGTTGCGGCGTCTGCTGGCGGAAAAACTGGACTGTCCGCGCGGCGCGGTGCAACTCGTGCGCGGCCACACTTCACGGCACAAGACCATCCTGTTGGCGGGATTAACGCTGGAAACCGTGTGGTCGAAGCTGCGCCCATGACCAGCCGTGCCATTTTCCTGTTCGCCGGTCTGGCGCTCGGTTTCGCGGGCTTCTCCGGTGGCTGCCTCAGTCAACGCCCACTCGCGTTGCGTGAGAAGGACGAACTGCAACGTCGCGCCGTGCCGCCGGAATCCATCGGCCTGACCCCGCTGCTGCATCCCGGCAGCTTTCGAATCGAAGCGGGCGAGCGCCTTTTCGCCAACCCGCCGGTAACGCTGCCACAATGGCGGCAGTCCGGCGAGCTGCCGGCGGTCGGCGTGCGGTTCAATGGCGGCCGTCCGGAGCGCGTGGTGATTGATACCGGTTCGATGTTCAACGTCGTGCGGGCTTCAGTGGCGTTACGCGACCGCGTCGAGGTCGCCGATCCCGCGCGCTGGCAGCACACGTTCCGCGGGCTGGCGGGCGAAGAAGCCCTTTACATGGGGCGCGTGGGACAGATCGAGTGCGGACCCTTGCGCGGCACCAACGTGCCCGCCGCCATCCGGCTGACCGCAGGCGACCACGGATTCTACGGCCGTGCGCCAACCGCGCAGACCATTCTCAACCTGCTGGGCCTGCCCACGCTCGCGCGCTTCTCCTGGTTCACGCTCAACCAGCCGGCGGGGACGCTCACGTTCGCGACCGACGCCGAGTTTCCGGTGCCCGGCCCGAAGCGCCTTGCCGCGCGCGTCCCCCTGGAGTTTGAAAATATGAAACTCTTCGTCCGCCTGCGCGTGAATGGAACCAACGAAGTCCGCGCGCAGGTGGACACCGGCAACATGGCTGCCCTGATGATCAATTCCCGTTGTCTCGCGGACCTGGGATTGACCGCGCTGGCCGGACGCGGCATGGCCCAAAATCTCGTCGCGCTCGGAGGCGAAGCGACCTTCATCCGCTTCGTGGTGCCCCAGATCGCGCTGGGCGCAGCCACGTTCCCGAATATCCCGGTCCTGACGGGCGACGGCCCGTTCGACGTGCTGTTGGGCAACGGGCTGTTGCGCCATTACAAAACGACCTTCGATTTCCGGCGAAACATTCTGTGGCTGGAACACGCGCGATGAGCGGGCCCAACCGCGGTCAAGGGGAATCCGTCCCGAGTTTCGGAAAAAACTTTTCCGCCGTGGCGCACGTCTGCGCGCTCAACTCCTCCAGCGTGCAGCCGCGCGCCGGCGCCACGACGGCGGCGATTTCCTTCACGTATGCCGGCTCGCAACGTTTGCCCCGATACGGCACCGGCGCCAGAAACGGGCAATCGGTCTCCAGCATGAACTCGCCCGCGGCGGCAACGCTCTCACGCACTGCAGGCGCGTTTTTGAACGTGACAATCCCGGTGAAACTGGTGAGTGATCCGAGCGCCACCACGCGCGCCTGCTCGGCCGGCGTGCCGACGAAGCAGTGGAACACGCCGCGCACGCGGCCGGCGAAAGGTTCAAGTTGCGCGAGCGTCTCGGCAAAACAATCGCGCTGGTGAATGATGCAGTTGAGGCCGAGTTCGGCGGCGACTTCCAGGTGTTGGCGGAACAACGCGGCCTGTTTTTGTTTGATGCGTTCGTCCTCGGCCACCGTGCCGCCGCTTTGCCGGCTGGGCAACCGGTGATAGTCCAGCCCGGTCTCGCCCAGGGCCACGACCTTGGGATGGCGGGCGAGTTCGCGCAACGCCGGGCGCAGGTCCTCCGGCGCCTGGAGCGCGTCGTTCGGGTGCCAGCCCACCGCGGCAAAGACGGCGGGGAATTGTTCCGCGAACTGGAGCGCGCGGCGGCTGCTGTCGAGGTCGGTGCCGATGGTGATGATTTTGGCGATGCCGGCGGCCGCGGCGCGCTCGATAACCTGCGGCAGTTCGCCCGTAAAGTCCGGGTAATCCAGATGGGCGTGGGTGTCGAAGAAAATGGCCATGACGCGGCCATGTTAACCACCGGGACGCCTGGATGCAGGGAAAAATTTTGAGCAGGCAGGCCGCAGAGGCGCATTTGACTTTCTGAGCAAGGGATGGACGAAGCACCAAGCTCCAACCTCCAAGCACCAGAGAAGCTCCAAATCTCAAACACCAATCAACGCTCCGAGACTCTTTGAGACTTGGTGTTTGATGTTTCTCTGGAGGTTGGAGCTTCGAATTTGGAGCTTTTCGCCCCCTGCGCCGGACTTCCTGGAAAGATACATCCCCCTTGAGTGCTGGCGCCGGATTCCGGTTGCTTTCCGCCGCCGGGACCGGTATTTGTCACCGCGAATTCAACGACCATCACTATGCCCAACCCCTGTTTCCATCCCAGCATCGAAGGCGCACAACACGGCGCGAAAAATCTCGTGGATTTCCTCGCTTACGCCAAAAAGGCCGGTGCCACCGGCGCGCAACCTTCCAATTACATGCTTCAGGCTGGCGAGGTCTTCAAGAGCGCCCGGGAAATCAAAGACACGTTTGCGAAGGCCAAAATGAGCCTCGACGGCGTCTCGGCGCATTGCCCGTTCTGGGTGCACACGTCGGCGTGGACCGGCACGCCGTCGCTGCGGCCGTTCATCCCGGCGGACGTGGCGAAGAAATCAGTGGAGGAAATTGAAAAGTGGGCCGAGGATTATCTGCTGCGGCTGCTCGATTTGTGCGCGGAACTGGGCATGAAGATCGTGCCGATGTTCTGGGGCGTGGCCTACGGCTGGGAACTGGCCACCGGCTATCCGTGGGGCTTCTGGAAGGGCGGCGATTACGATTTGATCAAGGAAGGCGACGAGCGGTTCGTGAAGAAGACGGCCCGGCTCCGCAAGCACGCCCGTGCGCTCGGCATTTATCTGGCGCACGAAATCCACCCCGGCACCGCGGCGATGTGCGCGGATGATTTCAACCGGCTGGTGGAGGTCTGCCGCGGCGACAAATGCCTGGCCGTCAATGCCGACCCCTCGCACTGCTGGGAAGGTGAATCCTGGGAAACCCGCTTTCTGAAAGTCGGCCCGCGCGTCTATGGCTGTCACGTGAAAAATTTCGTCCTCCGCTCCAACCTCCCGCTCCGCGTGATGGAACCGGACTGGCCGAAGCGTGCCATGCAATTCACAGACCTGCCGTCGGGCGACCTGAACATGCAACGGTACGCGGAACTGCTGTTGCACGTCGGCTACCCGCAACGCTACTGCCAGCTTCATGGCACGAAGACCGCGCCGCTGATCGTGGAGGCCGAAAGCGCGCACAAGGACCTCGACTTCACGAGCGCCAACGGCGTCGCCTACGTGCGGGACAATCTTTGTTTTCCCACCGCGGCCGGCTCATTCGAAGAAGGCATGGGCGCCTGAATCCCGCCCATGTGACTCTCCAAACTCTGCATCCTCCTCGTTCTCGTCCTCGTCCTCGTCCTCGAAAACCCTTGAACAATCGAAAACGAGGACGAGAACGACGACGAGGACGAGCAACCACAACGGGTTTTTCACACAGCCTCTGAAGCGTGGACTCCAAACCACCGGCCAGTTCATGGGCTGGAGGCCCAAGGAAGCGCTTTTCATTTCTCCGGCCGCCGCAGCGCAATTTCTGTGCCGCAAAATGAGGGTCCGGCCGCGCGCCGGCAAAACCTCGTGGCAGACCGCGTGCTGATTCTCAGAGCGTTTTGAAACAAAATGTCTGACCCAATGACACCGGCGCAAATTGGCCAGCGGAATCTGCCGGGACTGGCGGCGTTTCGCAAAATTGTGATGGCGGTGGGCCGCCAGATTGACAGCCCGGCGCGCCTCCACGAGACGATCGTTGCGGGCGCCTGCGAACTTGTGTCGGCCCGTCACGCCGCGCTGGTGTTGGTCGAGCCGCAAACCCGCGGGCTGGAACTGGCCGCCGCCGCCGGCGCGGACTGGCGGACAGAATCCCCCGCGCGTGAACTGGCGCTGACCGAAGGCATCGCCGGAAAAGTGCTGGCCACCGGCCTCCCGTGCCTCTGCCCCAACACCCAAACGGAGCCTGATTATTACCCGTTGTTCGCCCTGGCCGCCGCGGAAGTCGCCGTGCCGTTGCATTCCCCGGGCCGCCTGCTGGGGATTCTCGTCGTCGCCAGCGAGCAGTTCAACGCGTTTAATCAGGGGCACGCGGCTTTATTGAGCCCCTTCGCTGACCACGCCGCCGTGGCGCTGGAAAACGCCTGCCGATACGCCGCCGTGCAGTCGGACAACAAGGCATGGCAGAGCCTGTTCAAGCTGATGCCGGACGGGCTGATTGTTTGCGACGAGAATCTGGAGGTCCAGCGGGTCAACACCGCGTTTCTGAAAATGGTCGGTCGCACGCTGCGCAACGTATTGGATTGCTCCGTCGAGGACGTTTTTTACAGGTTGTCTATTTTTGGGTCACAAACCCGGTTCTGGGAAAGTCTCCGCCGGCACGGCCGGGCGGAACAAAAATTCCGCTCCACCTCCGGCCGCCGCGGTTTTCACATCCACGCGGTCCGCGCGTCCGTCAAGGAGCAACCGGCCTATCTCGTCGTGCTGCGCGAAACCACCCACCAGGACGATTTGCAGGAAAAAGTCCGGCAATCCGACGCGCTCCTCTCGCTCGGCCAGGTCCTGGGCCGGTGGGCCAACGAACTCAACAACCCGTTGCAAACAGTGGCCGGTTACGCCGAAGTGCTGCTCAAACATCCGGGCCGCGCGAAGTCCGGCAAACAACTCAAGCTCATCCACCAGGCGAGCCAGCGCTCGGCGCGCCTGGTTAAATCGCTGCTGCTGCAGGCGCACCGGCTGGCGCCTCAATTCTCCGAGCTGTCCGCCAACGCGCTGGTGGAGGACACCGTCCGCGAATGGCAAAACGCCTGGCTGCCCCCGACGGTGCGGTTGCAACTCGAAGTCCTCGCTCAGGATGCGCGGCTCCTGGGGGACCGGTTCCAATTGGAGCAAGCCCTCCAACATCTGCTCCACCACGCCCGTCAGGCGTTGCTTTCCGGACCGCCCGCACAAGGTGCCTGCATCCGCGTGGCGTTGCACGAAGTCCGGGACCAGGTACGATTGACTCTCGCGCACAATGGTTGCGCGTTGCCATCGCACCGCCGACAGAGGATTTTTGAGCCGTCGCTGGCGACCCGGAACGACTCCAACGAAACCGGCCTGGAGCTTTGCACCTGCCACCACATCGTGCAGTTGCACGGCGGACGCATCGGGTGCGAAAGTTCGTCCGGCGCCGGGACGGCCTTTTTCATCGAATTGCCGGTCCTGGGCGGCTCGCTGGCCGCCGTTCCTCTCGATTCGCCCGCTCTTCATTCCTCCCCGGGAAGAATCCTGATTGTTGATGATGAACCGGCCGTCGGCGATTTACTGCAGGAAATCCTTCATTCGGAAAACATCCCGGCCGACGTTGCCGGCGACGCCGGTGAAGCCTTGGGACTGCTGGAGAAAAAATCCTACGGGTTGATTTTGTGCGACCTGAAAATGCCCGGCATGAGTGGCAAGGAGTTTTATTTCCACCTCCGGAAATCCCGGCCGGCCCTGGCCCGGCGCGTCCTCTTCACCACCGGCGCGGTGCAGGCCGAACATGCCGAGCTGTTCCCGGAAAACCACGGGCACACAGTCCTGCTCAAGCCTTTCAAGACCGAGCAGTTGCTGCAGCGGATGGCCGCCCATCTGGCCCGTCTTCCAGACGCGGCCTAAGCCGTATCGATGCAGTTGAAAAGAAGAAAAACCACAGATGGACACAGATGAACATCGATGGGAAAGACGTCCGGGCCGTCTCCCAATGTCTCACCAAACAGTGAGCGCATGATTCATCGAGAGAGTTTGTGTCTGGTCCGTAAAATCTGTGTCCATCTGTGTCCATCTGTGTCCATCTGTGGTTTCCATCTGCATGGTTCCGGCTAAGGTTTCGGCGGTGGAGAGGTTGGGGACTGCGGGGTCAGCCGCTGGATTTCCAGTTGATACTTCTCCGCCTCGGCGGTCTTTTTCAATTTGTTCGCCAGCGGCAGCAGTTTCTGATAAAATGCCAGCCGGTCGGGATAATCCGGAAAATCCTCGAGCAGCCGTTGGTAGAGTTCGTACGCTTCCGCCTCCCGGCCCAACAAGCTCAGGCTGCGCCCGAGGATCGGCGCGATCCGGACTTTCTGCAGCTTCGAGGTGGCCAGTTGGAATGCTTTGGCGTAAGCCCCCGTCGCGTCGGTCAGTTTTCCTTGGGCGTAATAAAAGTCGCCGAGTTTTTCCTGCAGCACCGCGCTCTGCCGCGTCGCCGGTTCCTTTTCCAGATACTCGATCAACTGGGTATCGGGCAAACCCGCCGCCAGATTGAAGTTCACCATTCGCAAATGGTACCATGCCACCATCGGACTCTTGCGCCGGACCAGATCGGCGAGTTGCTCCGCGGACGGCCTGCCAAATGGACGATACAAGGGGTCGCCCACCACGGTCGTTTGCCAGGAGAGCGAACCCTGGCACGCATAGGCCGCCTCGCCAAAACTGAAGTCCCGTTCGATAAACCGGCTGGCAAAAATGGCCAGGTCAGGCGTGCCCGACAAGTACGGTTCCTCCACACAGCCCATCGTCGCGGTGACCCCTTTGGCCAGCAGCGGCCCAACCCAATGCCGCGTGGCGCTGCGGAGCGTTGGCGCGCTGTACGAATGCAGATGATAGGCAAAAGCGCCCGGCATGAATTCCACCCGCGGCTGCGCGAACGGGCCGGAAACGTCTGCATCGTACCAGCCCGCGTAAAACGCGATGTGGCTCATGGGAAAGCCCGGTGGGAACGTCTCGTTTTTTTCATCCACGATTGTCTCAAATCCCATCCGCCGGGCGATCTGCGCCGCGCCGCGAATCCAGTCGTCACCCAGTTTGTAGTTGCCCTCGTTGATCCCGCGGACATCGAAATAAGCCCGCCCCCACAAGCCGTCGGTCTCCCCCTGGAGCGCTTTGTCCACCAGCGCACGGGCGATTTCCGGCGTCGGCCCGTCCAGGCGCGCGACCATGAGCACGCCGTTGGTGGGGTGCAGCAAAGCGGCATTGGTGACGGCATAGAGCGGATTTCGCGCAGGGCCGGACAGAATATACGTCTTGGGATCGCGCGGCAGAAAAGCCAGTTCGCTGTCCACGGCCGCGTCGTTGCGTCTCAATTCGGGCAACGCCTTGTCGGTCCCCTCCTCGACGATGTTGCCGTCCCCGGCGATCTTCAACGGCACGCCGTAACAAAGCACCGCGTAGCGGATTGTCGCCCGGGTTGTCACGGAGAACACTTCGCCGGGTTTGTCGCCGGTCGCGCGTTTGATCACCGAACCGAAAGTGAAGAGATGCCGCCGCTCCAGTTCCGCCCGCAGCGGGACGTGCAACTTGTCGCGGTATTCCTGGCGGCTGATGGTTTCCGCGTCAGGCAGTGGCAACCCGATGAGCTGATTGGCCGGCACCTTGCGCCGTAGCGCGTAATGCTCTGCCACGCGTTTCGATGCGGTCACAGAACTGTTATAGACCACCACCACCGCATCGCCCGTCTCCGCCGCGCGCAACAGCGGCGCCGTCAGACCGATGGCAAGCAAACGGAGTAACAGGGAAGTTTTCAAACCGGCGCTCTTTCGATGGACGCGTGCCATACCGCTTCAGTCATAACTGACCCGCAGGCCGTCGTAGGCCAGTTCCACACCGTCGGGCAGTTCGGCCTGGGCCGCGTCGTGATCATAGTCGTGCGTCAGATGCGTGAAATAAGTCCGCGCCGCGGCAATCCGCCGCGCCGCCGTCAGGGCTTCATCCAGGCACATGTGCGTCGGGTGCGGTTTGTAGCGCAGCGCATCCAGCACGACTACCTCGACCCCGCGGATCTGGTCGAGGACTTCGACCGGGACTTCTTTGCAGTCGCTCAAATAGGCCAGCCGTTTTTTTCCGTCCTGCGTGAACAGATAACCGTTCGTCACCATCTCGCCGTGCGGCAGGGCCAGCGGCGCGATTTGCAAATCCCCGATCTCGAACACGCCCTCGATCACCCGCGGGTCGGGAATAAAATAACCCTTGGGAATCGGCCCGCCGCCAAAGGCATAGGCGAACACCCGCTTCAAGTCTCTCATCGTCGCAGCGCTGGCGAAGATCGGCAGCGCCTTGCTCCCGCGCACATCGCAAAACCGCCGGCAATCGTCCAGGCCCATGATGTGGTCGGCGTGGGAATGAGTGAAGAGAACCGCGTCAAGCCAGGTGACGTTCTCGCGCAACATTTGCAGACGGAATTCCGGCGTCGTGTCCACCACCAGCTTCGCGCCCTCGCTCGCGACGTAAATCGAGGGCCGCGTCCGGTGATTTTTGGGATTGGCCAGAAATGCCGGCGGGTATTCCTTGGCGATGATCGGCACGCCCTGCGAGGTTCCCGAACCGAGAAAAGTGAAGGTAAACGACATGCGGCTCAGACGAAACGGGGTGAATCACCGGAGCGGCAGGCGACGCTGGCGCAAGCTGAGTGCATAAAACAATTCTGTTAATTCCGTGAATTCGGCCTAAAACTGTTCGTGAGCTTAAACCGAAATGCCAGAGCCGGCGACAACGAATTTTGCCATGCTGTCCACGTTGCGGATCAAGAACCTCGCACTCGTGGCCGACCTGACGCTCGGCCTGCGGCCCGGCTTCAACGCGATCACCGGCGAGACTGGCGCGGGCAAATCCATCCTCATCGGTGCGCTCAACCTCGTGCTTGGCCAGCGCGCCGACCGCACGCTCATCCGCAGCGGCAGTGACAGTTGCTCGGTCGAAGCCGTATTCGACGTCGCCGGCCTGCGCACACCGCTCAAACCGTTCCTCGACGAAAACGGCCTCGAACCGTGCGAAGACGGGCAGCTTGTGGTCAAGCGCATCTTCACCGCCGCCGGCGCCAATCGCCAGTTCATCAACGGGTCGCCGACCACGCTCCAAACACTGGCGACGCTCGGCGAGTGGCTCGTGGACATCCACGGACCGCACGACCATCAGTCCTTGCTCCAACCCGCCCGCCAGCTCGCTATCCTTGACGCTTTCGGCAGTTTGCAGCCGTTGCGCGACCAGTTTGCCGAACTCGTCCGCCGCCGCTCAACCGTCGAAGCCGAAAAGGCCGCGCTCATCGTGGATGAAGCAACCTACGCCCGGCAACTCGACCTGCTCCGCTTCCAGGTCAGCGAGATCGCCACCGCCGGGCTGCATCCCGACGAGGAGGCCCGGCTTGAACAGGACCACCGCCGCGCCAGCAACACCGCCCGGCTCCTCCAACTCAGTCAGGCGGCGTTATCGTTGTTGAACGACCACGAGCACGCGTTGCTCACGCAGGCCGGCACGCTGGGCCGGACGTTGCAGGAGTTGCAGCGCATTGACACTGCCGCCGCGCCACTGCTCACCGCGCAGGAGCAGTTGGTTGCCGCGCTACGCGAGTTGCAGCGAACCCTCTCAGACTATGCCGACCACGTGGAGCTTGACCCCGCCCGGCTGGCGCAACTCGAAGAGCGCCTCAACTTGCTCCAGTCGCTCAAACGCAAATACGGCGCGACGCTCGCGCAGGTCATCGCCGCCGGTGAAGAGGCCCGGTGCAAGTTGCACGCCCTCGAACAACGCGACGCGCAACTGGCCCTGTTCAACGCCGAACTGGCGAAGCTGGAGAGCGACCTCCTGTGCACCGGCCAGGCGCTCACCGATCAGCGGCGCAAAGTCATCCCCAGGCTTTGCAAGGCCGTCAGCAAGCAGCTCAACGACCTCGGCTTCCAGCGCAGCCAGTTCGAGGTCTCGATCACCACGCTTTTTCAACTCTCAACCCTCCACTCTCAACTTTCCTCATCCGGTCTCGACCTCATCGAATTTCAATTCGCCCCCAATGTCGGCGAGCCGCCGCGTCCGCTCCGGGCCATCGCCTCCTCCGGCGAGCTGGCCCGCGTGATGTTGGCGCTCAAAACCGTGCTCGCCGCCGAGGATGAAGTGCCCGTCCTGGTCTTCGATGAAGTGGACGCCAACGTGGCCGGCGAAACCGCCCATGCTGTCGGCGAAAAAATGCGGCAGATCGCCGCCCGCCACCAGGTTCTTTGCGTCACGCACCTGGCCCCGGTGGCCGCGAACGCCCCGACGCACTTTGCGGTGAACAAACAGGTCAAGGACGGTCGCACCCTCACGGAAATCGAATTGCTGGATGAGCCGGGACGGGTGGCGGAACTGGCCCGGATGCTGGGCGGCCAGGGCGGCGCAGCACGCCAGCATGCGGAGGAGTTGCTCCAGCCAAGGATTAAAATGGGCAGCGTGACACCTGCGCAAATCCAAGTGGTAAAAGCCAGCGTTAAGAAATGAAACCGAAATCCGAACTGATTCTCTATCAGACCGAGGACAACCGGACGCGCATTGAAGTCCGGCTGGAGAACGAAACGGTCTGGCTGACGCAGGCGCAGATATCGGATTTGTTTCAGCGGGAACGCTCCGTCTTCACCAAGCACATCCGCAACATCTTCGAGGAAGAGGAACTGGTGGAGGAAGCAGCATGTGCAAATTATGCACGAACTGCCGCCGACGGGAAAATCTACCAAACCGTTTATTACAACCTCGACGTGATCATCTCCGTCGGCTACCGCGTGAAATCGCAACGCGGCACGCAGTTCCGCATCTGGGCCACGCAGCGGTTGCGGGAAGACATCGTCAAGGGTTTCACGCTGGACGATGAACGGCTGAAGCAGGGCGGCACGAAGAACGAGTATTTCGACGAACTGCTCCAGCGCATCCGGGAAATCCGCCTCTCGGAGCGGAATTTCTACCGGAAGATTTGCGACATTTACCAGACGAGCATGGACTACGATCCGAGCGCGAAGATGACGCAGCGGTTTTTCCAGACAGTGCAGAACAAGATGCACTGGGCCGTCCACGGCCGCACGGCGGCGGAGGTGATTCACCAGCGGGCCGACGCCACGAAGCCAGGCATGGGCTTGACCGCGTGGACAGGGGCAAAGCCACACAAACCGGACGTGGCCATCGCCAAGAATTACCTCACCGAGGAGGAGTTGAAAAAGTTGAGCCTGATCGTCACGCAATATCTGGACTTCGCCGAGTTGCAGGCACTGGAGCACCGCCCCATGACCATGCGCGACTGGATCGCCAAGCTGGACGCCTTCCTGCGCGCCGGCGACCGGAAAATTCTGGAGCACGCCGAAAGCATTTCCGCCGAGGAAGCGAAACGGAAAGCAGAGCTGGAGTTTGAGCGGTTCGACCGGCAACGCCGTCAGTTGGAGGACGTTCAAGCCGACGCGCAGTTTGCCCAGGAAGTCGAAGACTTGGCGAAGAAAGCGAAGCAACTCAAACCGCCCAAGCGGAAGAAATGAGCACGCGCTTAGGACGTCGTTGTCGAACTCGCGGCGCAGAAACGCCACCAGAACTGAGGCATCATCAACTTGCGACGCAGGTTTCGCTGAAGGGCAGGCAAGTTTCCTTAAGTTCGAACAGTGCTTTTTCTATGGCGGGATTGAGCTATCGGGCGTAATCTGCAAACTGAATACCCGTGACTCACGGGCAGTCATTGATAATGAACATGTTCAGTTCCAGAAACAGCCTCCGGGTCGCGGCCCTCTGCCTGTTCGGCGTGGCGCTTCACCCGCCCGCTGGACGCGCTGCTTCCACGTCTGACAAACGTGTTGATTTCAACCGCGACATCCGGCCGATCCTCTCGGACAACTGTTTCGCCTGCCACGGCCCGGACGAAAAAAAGCGCAAGGCCAAACTGCGCCTCGACCAACCGGAAGGCGCCTTCGCCGCCAAGGACGGCCATCAAGCCATCAAGCCCAGGAACCTCAAGGCCAGTGAACTTTGGCTCCGCATCAACTCGAAGGACCCGGACGAACTGATGCCGCCGCCCGACTCGCACAAGAAGCTCAAGCCGGAGCAAATCGCGCTCTTCAAGCAATGGATCGAGCAAGGCGCCGCCTATCAAGGCCACTGGTCGTTCGTGCCGCCCGTCCAGCCGCCCGTCCCCAAAGCGAAAAATGCAAGATGGCCGCGCAACAGCATTGACTCTTTCATCGCGCAAAAGTTTGAAGCCCGGAGCCTCGCGCCTGCACCGGAGGCGGCGAAGGAAGTATTGATCCGCCGCGTCACGTTCGATCTCACCGGCCTGCCCCCGACGCTCGTGGAAGTGGACGCGTTTCTTGCCGACAAAAGCCAGGACGCCTACGAGCGGCTCGTGGACCGCCTGATGCAGTCGCCCCACTACGGCGAGCACATGGCGCGATACTGGCTCGATGCCGCGCGCTACGGCGACACGCACGGACTGCACCTCGACAATGAGCGTTCGATGTGGCCCTACCGCGACTGGGTCGTGAACGCTTTCAATCGCAATCTGCCCTTCGACCAGTTCAGCATCGAGCAACTCGCCGGCGACCTCCTCCCTCATGCCACGCGCGACCAGCTCATCGCGTCCGGCTTCAACCGCTGCAACGTCACGACCAGCGAAGGCGGGGCGATCAACGAAGAGTTTCTCTACCGCTATGCCGTGGACCGCACCGAGACCACCGCGGCCGTGTGGATGGGGCTGACCGCCGGCTGCGCCGTGTGTCACGACCACAAGTTTGACCCGATCACCTCGAAGGACTTCTATTCGATGTACGCCTTCTTCAACAACGCCGCCGACCCGGCCATGGACGGCAACGCTTTGTTGACGCCGCCCATTTTGCGGCTCTCCACGCCGGAGCAGCAGAAACAGCTTGACGCCTTTGACAAGCAAATCCGCAGCGTGGAAAAGAAAATCCACGAGGCCGTGGCCAAAGTGGAATACACCGACCCCGGCACGCTGCATCCGCCGCCGCCCTTGAAAACAATTGAAACAATCTGGCTGGATGACGACCTGCCCGCCGGCGCCAAACCGCAGCACAATGTGGGCAACCACCCGTTGACCTGGGTCACCGACAAGGACGGCAAGGTTTTCAGCGGCCAGCGCGCTTTGAAGCGCACCGACAAGGGTCTGGCGCAGGACTTCTTCACCAAGGGCGACCGGGCGTACTTCCTGCCGGGTGGCGCAAAGATTTTTCTGCATGTTTACCTGGAGCCGGAGGATTTGCCCAAAGCGGTGATGATCCAGTTCTACACGACCAACTGGTCAAACCGCGCCGTGTGGGGCGACCTCGACGCGATCGAGTTTGGAAAACGAGGGTCGAACGAACGCAAGTTGATGGGCGCGCTGCCGAAAGCCGGCGAGTGGACCCTGCTCGAGTTCGAGGCGGCCAAGCTCGGCCTGAAAGCGGGCGCCAAAATCAGCGGCGTGGCGTTCACGCAGTTCGGCGGCACGGTCTATTGGGACCAGTCCGGTTTCCGCGCCGAGGTCAACCTCGTCACCGACCCGTCCGAATCGCAGATTGCCTGGGAGAAGCAATACCAGGGCAAGCCGGCCAAGGATTTCCCGAAGGACATCACCGAGATTTTCCGCTCGGTGAATCCGAAGGAGCGCAAGCCGGAACACGAAAAGAAGCTGCGCGACTATTACCTCGAATTCGTTTGCGCCGGCACGCGGGAGATGCTCGACCCGCTGCTTAAGAAAATGGAACCGATCAAGACCAAGCGCGATGAATTTGAGAAGTTGATTCCGGCGACGCTCGTGATGCGCGACATGGAAAAACCGCGCGAGAGCTTCATCATGGTGCGCGGCCAATACAACAAGCCCGCCGAGCGCGTGTCGCCCAACGTGCCGGCCTTCCTGCCGCCGCTGCCGAAGACCGAAGGCGCGACGCGGCTCGACTTCGCCCGCTGGCTGGTGGACCGCAACCACCCGCTCACCGCGCGGGTCACTGTCAACCGGCTTTGGCAGCAATTTTTTGGCGTCGGCTTTGTGAAGACGGCCGGGGATTTCGGTTCGCAGGGTGATCCGCCGTCGCATCCGGAGCTGTTGGACTGGCTGGCCACGACCTTCATGGATTCCGGCTGGGACGTGAAAAAGTTGTGCCGGCTCCTCGTGTCCTCCGCCGCCTACCGTCAGGATTCCAGGGTCACGGCTAAAGCGCTGCAAGTGGACCGGGACAACCGCCTGCTCGCGCGCGGACCGCGCTTTCGCCTCGACGCCGAAGAGATCCGCGACAACGCGCTGTTCCTCAGCGACCTGTTGAACCCCGCCATCGGTGGCAAGGGCGTCAAACCTTACCAACCCGAAAACATCTGGGAGCCGGTCGCCTACAGCGGCAGCAACACCAAGGTTTACGCCCCGGACAAAGGCCAGGCGCTCTATCGCCGCAGTCTCTACACGTTCTGGAAACGCACCGCGCCGCCGCCGGCCATGACCACCTTCGACGCGCCGTCGCGCGAATCCTTCTGCGTGCGGCGCGAGCGGAGCAACACCCCCCTCCAGGCGCTGCTGCTCATGAACGACACACAACAATTCGAAGCGGCGCGTCATCTGGCGCAACGGATGATGACCGAAGGCGGGGCCACGCCGGAAGACCGCCTCACCTTTGGCTTCCGCCTCGTCACGGCGCGCAAACCGGCCAGCTCCGAGCAAGACATACTGCGGCAGACGCTCGACCACCAATTGGCGAAATACACCGCGAGCGCCGACGCGGCGAAAAAGGTCGTCTCGATCGGCGAATCGAAACCGCCCGCCGGCTTGAACGAATCGGAACTGGCAGCCTACACGCTCGTGGCGAATTTGCTCCTGAATCTGGACGAAACACTGACCAGGAATTGAAATGGCGAAGGACGAATTCCCAATGACGAAAGAATGCCCAATGACGAATGTCAAAAGAACCGCCGGACTCGCGTTTCGTCATTCGGGCTTCGACATTCTTTCGTCATTCGTCATTCGTCATTCGTCATTCACCCGCCCATGAACCCTCTCCACGATTTCGCCCTTCACCAGACCCGCCGCCAATTCTTCGCCAGCGCCGGCTTGAGCGTCGGCAGCATCGCGCTCTCGTGGCTCCTGTTCCCGAAGTCCGCCGGCGCCGTGATGCCGCGCGGACGCGTCCACCCCGCCCTGTCGGGCTTGCCTCACTTCGCGCCAAAAGCCAAGCGGCTGATTTACCTCCACATGAACGGCGCGCCCTCGCAGCTCGATATGTTCGACTACAAACCTGGCCTGCGGGCGCAATTCGACAAGGAACTGCCAGAATCCATCCGCATGGGCCAGCGCATTACCACGATGACTTCGGGCCAGTCGCGCCTGCCCGTCGCACCGTCCATGTTCAAGTTCGCGCAGCACGGCCAGTGCGGCCGGTGGGTAAGCGAACTGCTCCCGCACACCGCGACCATCGTGGACGACCTCGCGCTCATCAAGACGGTGCGCACTTCGGCCATCAACCACGACCCGGCGTGCACATTCCTCATGACCGGCAGCGAGTTGCCCGGCAAAGCCAGCCTCGGCTCCTGGATTTCCTACGGGCTGGGCAGCGAGAACGACAACCTGCCCGCGTTTGTCGTGCTCACGCCTGTGTGGTCCTCGAAAGCCGCCGCTCAGGCACTTTTCACGCGCATGTGGAGTTCGGGCTTCCTGCCCACGCGCCACACCGGCGTCGCGTTGCGCGCGCAAGGTGACCCCGTGCTGTTCCTCAAGGACCCGCCCGGCGTGGACCGCGACGCCCGCCGCGCGATGCTCGACGCGCTCGGCCAGTTGAATGAAGCGAATTATACGCGCTTCGGCGACCCGGAGACGCAGACCCGCATCGCCCAATACGAAATGGCGTTCCGCATGCAGGCCTCGGTACCGGAGCTGACCGACATCTCGAAGGAAGCGAAGGCGACGATTGACCTTTACGGGCCGGACGTGAACAAGCCCGGCACGTTCGCCGCGAGTTGTCTGCTCGCCCGGCGCCTCGCCGAGCGCGACGTGCGGTGCATCCAGATTCTCCATCGCGGCTGGGACCAGCACAACAACCTCCCGGCCGACCTCCGGCTCCAGTGCCAGGACACCGACCAGGCCTGCGCCGGGTTGATCAAGGACCTCAAGGCGCGCGGGCTGCTCGACGAGACGCTGGTTGTGTGGGGCGGCGAATTCGGCCGCACGGTTTATTCGCAGGGCAAGCTCTCCGGGGACAACTACGGCCGCGACCATCACCCGCGAAACTTTTGCATGTGGCTCGCCGGTGGCGGCGTCAAAGGCGGCGTGGTTTATGGCGAGACCGACGATTTCAGTTACAACGTGGTCGAAAACCCGGTCCACGTGAACGACCTCAACGCCACGATCCTCCACTGTCTGGGCATTGATAATCGCAAGTTCTCCTTCCGCTTCCTGGGTTTGGAACAGCGCCTGACCGGCGTGGAAGAAGCCGGCCCCGTCAGGGATATCCTCGCTTAGAACTCATTTTACAAAGGATTTATCGGAGGGACGAGTTACACGAGTCCCTGACTTTTGAGGAGAGGTCGCCAGCTTGGGAACTCGTGTAACTCGTCCCTCCGGTTTATGAGATGGCCCCCAACTATTCGACTGCACTTGCAAAAAGCATTTACAACCGGCCCGCGCTCGCGAAACCATTCGTCCACGATGATCACCCGGCGCGCAGAACGGCCGACGACGCTGCGAACTCTTTTACCCGCCGCCGCCGCCGTTCTCGCCGGGTTGTTTTTCTCTGCGTGTGTCAATCCGGTCGAGCAGGCTGTTCCCGCCAACACCGTCGTCACCGCACCGGCTTTCTTCGAGTGTCGCTGGGCTGACGGTCCGATCTCGATTGATGGACAGGCCGACGACCCGGCCTGGCAACCGGCGCAGATCATCAGCAACTTCGCGATGCCGTGGCTCGGACACGGCGCGCATCCGGCGCCGACCGCCACCCGCGCACGGCTGTTGTGGGACCGCGAGTTTCTTTATTTCTTCGCCGACATGGAGGACGCCGACGTTTACGCCGACGTGACGGAGCATGACGGCAAGGTGTGGCTCAACGACGTGTTCGAGCTGTTCTTCAAGCCCCTGAAGGACAAGTCCGGCTACTACGAATTCGAGATCAACGCCGCCAACACCAGCCTCGACATGTTCCTGCCCTCACGCGACAGCGGCGGCTGGCAGCGGCACAAGAGCGACCGCGAATTTCACCTGAACTCCGCGGTCGTCGTGCGCGGCACGCTCAATCAACGTCACGACAAGGACGGAGGCTGGTCCGTCGAGGGCCGCATTCCGTGGCTTGATTTTGTGCAGACGATTGGCCGGCCAGAGCCGGGCGAACAATGGACCTTTGCTCTCTGTCGCTACGATTACTCGGTCGGCCTCCCCGAACCGGCGCTTTCCACCTGTGCTCCGCTTCAGCGAATGGACTTTCACGACCTCGAAGACTACGCGCCGCTGCGTTTCATCGGGCCGAAGCAGACCGCACAACCGTCCGGCCTCGGGCAGCGCGTCCCGTGGCTGAACTCGCGCGTCGTCGGCTCGCCCGACCCGCCGCCACCGTTCCGCGCGGTGCGGGCATTCCCAAACCTCAAGACCGAAAACACGGTCGCCATCGCCAGCGAACCGGGCAGCGACCGGCTCCTGCTTATCGAGGTCACGAAAACCTTCGCGGGCGGCAGCCGGCTCCGGCGCTTCAGCAGCCGCTCGGACGGCAGCAACGTTGAAACGATGCTCGAATTGCCGGAAGAGATGACTTACGGCCTGGCATTTCACCCCGGCTTTGCCACGAACGGTTTCATATTCGTCGGCTGCAATGGTCCCTCCCAACCGCAGCCGCGCTTCACGCGCATCGTCCGCTATACCATGGAGCGCCTGCCGCCGTTCGGCATCAATCCGGCTTCACGTCACGTCATCATCGAGTGGGAATCCGACGGCCACAATGGCGGCGACCTCTGCTTCGGCAACGACGGAATGCTCTACGTGACCAGCGGCGACGGCACAACTGATTCGGACGAAAACGTCGCCGGCCAGGACCTCGGCAAACTCACGTCGAAAGTGTTGCGCCTCGACGTGGACCATCCCGCCGACGGCTGCCTCTACTCGATTCCACGCGACAACCCGTTCCTCGACGTCCCCGGCGTCCGCGGGGAAACCTGGGCTTATGGCCTGCGCAATCCCTGGCGCATCACGGTGGACCGCGAATCCGGCCAGCTTTGGATCGGTGAAAATGGGCAGGACCTTTGGGAGATGGCGCGGCTCGTCGAGCGCGGCGCGAATTACGGTTGGAGCGTTTTCGAAGGCAGCCATCCGTTTTATCCCAACCGAAAGCCTGGCCCGCAACCCGTCACCCCACCGACCTTCGAACATCCGCATTCCGAGGCGCGCTCGCTCACCGGCGGGGTGGTTTATCGCGGCGCAAGATTCGCCGAACTGCGCGGCGCTTACCTCTACGGCGATTATTCGACCGGCAAAATCTGGGGCGCGCGTCACGATGGACAGAAGGTGGTCTGGCACCGCGAACTGGCCGACACGCCCCTGGCGGTCACCGGGTTCGGTCTCGACCCGGACGGCGAGTTGCTTATCGTGGATTTCGGCGGGGGCCTCTACCGGCTGGAGCCGACTCCGAAGAACCAGGACTCCGGCCGCTTTCCCACCAGGCTCAGTGAAACTGGTTTGTTCGTTTCCACCAAGGACCTCCGGCCCGACCCCGCGTTGATCCCCTACTCCGTCAACGCGCCGCTCTGGTCCGACGGCGCGCACAAGGAACGGTTCATTGCGCTGTCCGGCCGGAGCCAGATTGATTTCACGTCCAACCACGGCTGGGGCTTTCCCGAAGGCGCGGTGCTGGTGAAGACGTTTTTCCTCGACCTCGAAGCTGGCAATCCCGCATCGCGCCGCCGGCTCGAAACCCGTCTGTTGACAAAGCAACAAAACGAATGGGTTGGCTACACCTACGTCTGGAACGACGCGCAGACCGACGCGACGTTGCTCGGTGCGGCGGGCGCGGACCAGGAGTTCACCGTGCGCGACTCGAACGCGCCGGGCGGCGCGCGGAAGCAGACGTGGCATTTCCCCAGCCGAGCCGAGTGCATGGTCTGCCATTCGCGCGCCGCGAATTTTGTGCTCGGCCTCACGGAGGCGCAGATGAACCGGCTCCACGATTACGGCGGCGGCCAGGTTGACAACCAATTACGCGTCCTCGAACGCCTCGGCGTGTTGCGCGCGAACTGGTTCGACTACGAGCGCGAGGACATCAAACGGCAACCGGCGGGCGAGCCGGACAAGACACGGAAGGAACTGCTCCGCCAGTTGCATGCCGCCGAATCGCGACGCGCCCCCGCCACGAATTCCGTGCTGCTGCCGCGCGCCCCGGAGCGTCTGCGAAAACTGGCCGACCCCGCCGACCCGGCCGCGAGCCTCGACGATCGCGCGCGCGCCTATTTGCAGGCCAATTGCGCGCAATGCCACGTCCGCTCCGGCGGCGGCAACGCGCAGATTGATCTGGAATTCCTCACGTCGCGGGCGGAGATGAAACTTTTCGGTGAACGTCCGCAGCACAGCGCGTTCGGGCTGGCGGACGCGCGCTTGGTGGCGCCGGGGCAACCGGAACAATCGGTGTTGCTGCGCCGCATGTCCAACCGCGACACCGGCCACATGCCGCCCCTGGCCACCACACGGGTGGATGAACAGGCCGTGAAACTTATCACTGAGTGGATTGCGGAGATGAAGCGGTGAATTATGAGGTATGAGGTATGAAAAAAGGGTTTAGGGTCTGGGGTCTGGGGTCTGGGCATACCTCATACCTTTTCACAACTCATCCTCCCGTTCCGCGTAAAACAACCGATGCGCGCGGTCGTAATCCGCCTCCGGCACGAACACCTTCGCCACACGGCTCAAATCGCCATCCTCCGGCAGACTGGGATCGGCGAACTCCTGCGTCGCGGCGATGCCGTGCTTTTCCAACATCACCACGAGCATCTCCGCGTTGACCAGCGGGCCGGTGTAGAAGAGTTTCACTGTCTCAAGGCTGCCGTCGGTCGTTGACCAGGGTTGCAGTGGCTTCGAGGACACTCAAAGCGCCGGCTCAATCGCAAAAAAGTAAATCCCGGGTTGCTTGATGGCATTGATCTTCGCCGCGATTTGCGTTGCGTGCGGTTTGATCTCCGGCCAGTTGCCGCGTCCGAGAATGAACACGGCGATCTTCCATTGGTGAAGATTTTGCTGGTGCAGCAGATTTTGATCGGTGCTTACGAGGATTTCAAAACCCGCATCTTCGGCGAGGGCAAGCAGTTCGCTGTTTTTCTTGTCTGCCCAACCGAGTTGAAACGCGCGACTTACCTCGTGGCCGGAGAGATGCGCCTGCAAAGGTTTGGGGACGCCCTGATCGAAAAGAATTCTCAAGAAGTTGTCGCGGCGCGAATTTCCTCCGCCGCTTCCAATTGCTCGCGCGTCACGCCGTCATACCATTCGAGGAATTCTTCGAGCGTGCCGCCGTGATCGAGGTGATCGAAAAACGTTTGCACCGGCACGCGCGTGCCTTTGAAGACCAGCGCGCCGCTCATCACTTGCGGATGCTGCGAGAAAACTTCAGGCAATTTGCTTTTACCGGTCATGCCCAAACGATGCCGCCATTTTGTCTGCAAGTCAAAAGCGAAGTCCGCGGTCGTGATCCGCCTCCGGCACAAAGACCTTCGCGACACGGCTCAAATCGCCGCACCGGTGGGCACCGGTCCGGAACTCCTGCGGCGCGGCGATGCCGTGCTTTTCCAGCATCACTACGAGCATCTCCGCGTTCATCAGCGGGCCGGAGTGGAAGAATTTCATGGTGTCGCTGAAATGTGAAGCTCATGGAATGAGCAAGTGGTTCGTGATGTTGCCGAACCCAGCGCTGAATACTTTTAATCGAGCCCGGCCAACTATCTGTACGCTGCCGTCAACCAGCGCTATGTTGACACTGTCGCCGTGGAGTTTTTCGGTCATGCCCAGCATGTCGTTCGTTGTCACGATCAGCAGGCCGCTCTTCACCGGCACGCGATTGACCGTCAGGTTGCGGTCACCGGCGAGTAACATGAGTGGCCGGGTTTCGTCGATGTCCAAGCCCATGAAATAGCTGATGTTGTCGTTCTTCAGTTCAGCGAGGCTCCGCGCAGGTCTGCGCGTGTCAGACGGACAAACCAGGATTTTCGGTTTGACCCCTCTGCCCATCGTTTGAATCCAATATTCTGCCGCGCCTCCTTTGGGGATGAGGGGTGAGCCATCTCGATTTGTCCCGACCTGCATTGGGAACAGGCCGTGCTGGTTCGTCGCCGAGAGACGTAAGCCGAGGGCGATTTGCTTCAGATTGTTGTCGCATTCAATCCGGGCGCGCTTCTGGCGTATCGCCGACAACGAGACGAGGAGGAGAGTCAGCATAATCCCAACCCCGGCGACAACAACCAAGACCTCCACCCGCGTTAGAGCCTTCGTGCGACGATGTTTGCTGGTTGGATTCACAGCGGTATTATCCCGATTTGCACGTTTGCCTCAACTCAAGCCAGCATCGCGAGCACGGTCAGCAACTCTCGGAGTGTGAAGGCGTGGGGGCGCCACATGGGTTTCGAATCAATTTGACCTGTCAGCCGGTTCGTTCCGCTCTCGTCGCTTCCGGTTTCTCAGCAAATAGAGCAGCAGTATGACGAGCGCCCAAAGCAGACACAACGCATAACCGATCTTGGTGAGGGCCAGCGGCCATTGGAACGTTTCGGTGTCCCACATCTCCCGGCGTGGACTTGCTCGAGGCCGGCAGAAGGATTGCCACCAACAACGCAATGATCGCCACGACGACGAGCAGTTCAACCAGCGTAAAACCGAAGTTGCGCTTCGTTCGTTTCATGGGCCGGATGTCCGCTGGCATTATCAGCAGCCGCAATGCCGCCCGAATTTATGGCCATTTCCTGCCGCCAAAGCCTGCGGGGTGTGCGATTTTCACGCAAGCCGTCCAAAGTTCACGCTTTCAACCTTGAACTTTGTACCTTGAACCTCGACTCTCGCCCAAAATGAAATTCGGCATCTGCAACGAGATTTTCAAGGACTGGAAGCTCGAAGCCGCCATGAGCTTCGCTTCCAAAACCGGCTACGACGCCCTTGAAATCGCGCCCTTCACCCTCACCAAATACGTCACGGACATCTCCGCTTCCGACCGGCAGAAGCTACGCGAGACCGCAGCGCGCGCCGGCATCGCCATCTCCGGCATCCATTGGGTGCTCGTGCAGGCCGAGGGCATGTATCTCACCCACCCCGACGCCGCCACGCGCGCGCGCACGGCGGACTACTTCGTCGAGTTGGTGAACTTTTGCGCGGACCTTGGCGGCCGGATCATCGTCGTCGGCTCGCCCAAACAGCGCAACGTGATGGAAGGCGTCACTTACGAACAGGCGTGGGCGTGGGCGACCGATGTCTTCCGGCCGGCGGTGAAACAGGCCGAACAGCGCGGAGTGACGATTTGCTTCGAACCGCTTGCGCCGGCGGAGACGAATTTCGTCAACACCGCCGCCGAGGGCGTGCGGTTCATCCGCCAGTTCGACAGCCCGGCGATGAAAATCATACTCGACGTGAAGGCGATGTCGTCCGAGTCGAAATCCATCCCGCAAATCATCCGTGAGTCGTGGCCGCACTTCGCCTACTTTCACGCCAACGACAAGAACCTCAAAGGCCCCGGCTTCGGCGAAGTGGATTTCAGGCCCATCGCCGCCGCGCTGAAGGAAGTTGGCTATGACGGTTATGTGTCGGTGGAGGTCTTCGACTTCACGGAAGGCCCGGAAATCATCGCGACAAAGAGTCTGGAATATTTGAAGCGGGTGTTCCGTTAGCAGCCCGGTAAAAAAGTAGCCGCCGACGTGAGGAGGCGGACAGCACAGGTGCAATTTCTCCGAAATCCGCCTCCTCACGTCGGCGGCTACACACCGAGGGCGGTTTTTCAACGGGCTGTTAGGCACGACGGAACCGGCTGTGAAAATGGGGAATGGTGAACTACCCCTTCCGACCTCGCAGCCATCGGCTAAGCGATGAAATGACAGCACACACACCTCACCCTGACCCTCTCCCCTCATCCGATGAGGGGAGAGGGAATCTCCGCTCAAGCCGCTCGCGCCGACGCGGTGTCCGACGGCCGAGGGGGTTCCCCTCTCCCCTTTGGAAGGGGAGAGGGTCAGGGTGAGGGGTTGTTTCGGCGGCATCGGTTCGTTCCCACACGCCAGTCCGTCAAGGGAGCAGTCCAATTTCTCGCACTGAACAATTCTTCACTTCGCTGACAATTCCGAACCGCCGGCGGGCTGCGGCGCGTGCGGCGCGGTCCTCTTGCGGCGGGACCACTCGGCCAGGTCGCTGAAGAAAGTGTAAACAACCGGAATAATGATCAGCGTCAGGAATGTGCTCGTCAACATGCCGCCCACCACAGCCACGCCCATCGGCCGGCGGCTCTCGGCGCCCGCGCCGAAGCCAATGGCGATCGGCAAAATGCCGGCGATGGTCGAAAACGCCGTCATCAGGATCGGCCGCAGGCGGACAATGCCCGCCTGCAACATGGCGTCACGCGCGTTCACGCCTTTGGCGCGCTGTTGATTGGCGAATTCGACGAGCAGGATGGAGTTTTTCGTCACCAGACCCACGAGCAACACGAGGCCGATCTGGCTGAACAGATTTAGATTCATCGCCGGAATGACCGGCAGCACGCCGATTTTACCACCGAAATTGAGCAGCCAGAGCAAACCAAACGCGCCCACGGCCGCCAGCGGCACGGCGAGAATGACCGTCAGCGGATGGATCAAACTCTCGAACTGCGCGGCGAGCACCATATAGACGATGATCAGCGCGAGGATCAACACGAGCCAGACTTCGCGGCCCGTGTCGCGCAGATCGCGTGATTCGCCGGACCAGGCGTAGAGAAAACCGCCCGGCAGATCGGTGCGCAACATTTCTTCGACGCGATTGAGGGCTGTGCCCAGCGGAATGCCGACGGGCGTGCCGGAAATCGTCGCGCTGCGCATGCGGTTGTAGTGTTCGATGGCGTTGGGCGCGGCGCCGACCTGATATTTCACGATGCTGCTGAGCTGGATCAGGGCGCCGGCCGTGTTGCGCACGTAAAGGCGATCGAGGTCCTGCGGTGTGAGGCGCGAGCCGCGCGCCAATTGCGCCATGACGTAGTATTCCTTGCCGCTGATTTTGATGCGGCTGAGGTCCAGCCCGCCGAAAAGAATTTGCAGCGTGCGAGAGATGTCCTCAACGGAGATGCCGAGGGTGGCGGCGCGGTCGCGGTCAATGTCGAGCCGCAACTCCGGTTTGTTGACCTCGAAGGAGGAGCGCACGTTGACGAGCATTCTCTGTCCGTCAACTTTCAGGTTTTGAAGCTTGTTGACGAGTTCGCCCGCGTAGCGATTCAAGGCCTCAAGGTCCTGGGATTGAACCGTCAATTGGAAGGGCGCGCCAAAGCCGCGGCTGAAGGCCTTCGGAATCTGCGGGATGGCAATGGCGCCTTCAACCTCGAACAAAAACCGCTCTTGCAAACCGCCCGGACCGCGGACGATTTGCTGCACGGTGCGTTTCCGCTTCTCTTTGAAGTGGACGAAAGCGATGCCCTGGTTGGCTTCGCCCGGACCGTTCATGGCCAGCGCGACCACGGAGCCAAAGAGTTCGACTTCGGGCGTCTGTTTCAAGATGCCTTCGACCTTGTTGACCATGCGGCTGGTGTATTCGCTGGTCGCGCCTTGCGGCGCGATAATGAACGAGAGCAGCAGGCCGCGGTCTTCTTCGGGCAAAAATTCCTCATCCAGCGCGCGGTAGGTCACGACCATCAGGACGAGGCTGGCGAGACCCGCGCCCAGAACTCTCCCGCGATGGTTGAGCGCATATTCCAGCGAGCGGCGATAAAACCGGTTGAACCAATCGAGCAGCCGCTCGAAGGCGACGAGTAAAAAGTTGTGGTGCTTGTGCTCCGCGCTCTTGAGGATGCGCGCGGCCATCGAAGGCGAGAGCGTCAACGCGACGAACGCGGAGATGATGACCGAACCGGCGACCGCCACGGCGAACTCGATGAAGAGCCGTCCCGTCTGGCTTTTCTGAAATGCCAGCGGCGTGAACACCGCCACCAGCGCCACGGTGATGGCGATGATGGCGAAGGCGATTTCCTCCATCGCCTTGAACGCGGCGGCCAGCGGTTTCTCGCCTTGCTCGATGTGCCGGAAAATGTTTTCGAGCACGACGATGGCGTCGTCCACGACCACGCCGATGGCGAGCACGAGCGCGAGCATGGTGAGGATGTTCACCGAATAGCCGAACGCGTAGAGAATCGCGAACGTGCCGATGATGGAGACGGGAATCGCGATCACGGGGATGAGCGTCGAGCGCACGTCGCGCAGGAAAAAGTAAATCACCAGCACGACAAGCACGAACGCGATGCCCAACGTGGTCCAGACTTCCTTGATGGAGCGCTCGACGAAGGTGGACGAGTCGTAGTTGACGGTGAACTCCACGCCCGCGGGCAGCGTGGGGCGGATGCGTTCCATCTCCGCCTTGATGCCATGGGCGACTTCCACCGTGTTGCCCTTGGACTGCTTGACGATGCCGAGAAAGACGCAGGGTTGTCCGTTGTTCCGCGCCACGGTGCGGTAGTTTTCCACCCCCGCTTCAGCGCGGCCAATGTCACGCAAGCGGACGATTTTGGTGCCTTCGGTTTTCAGGACGAGCTGGTCGTATTGATCGGGCGTCTTGAGTTCGCCGCGGGTCTCGATGGTCATCTCGCGGTCGAGGTTTTCGACGCGGCCGCTGGGCAGCTCGACGTTTTGCTGGCGCAGGGCGGCCTGCACGTCGAGCACGGTGACACGGTGGGCGGCCATTTTTTCGGAATCCAGCCAGAGACGCATGGCGAAGCGTTGTTCGCCGGCGATCCAGACGCTGGAGACACCCTTGACGGTCTGGAGGCGGTTTTTGATCTGCGTCTCCGCCAGGCGCGTGAGTTCGAGCGGTGCGTAGCGCGCACTGTTCAGGCCCAGCCAGATGATCGGGAACGCGTCGGCATCCTGCTTGGCGATGATCGGCTCTTTGATGTCGTCGGGCAAACTGCCGCGCACGCGCGAAACGCGGTCGCGCACGTCTTGCGCGGCGAGGTCAATGTCGCGCGCGAGATCGAATTCGATGGTGATGTTGCTGACCTGCTCGCGGCTCTGGCTGGTGAGGGTCTTGATGCCTTCGATGTTGTTGATTTCCTCCTCGAGCCGCTCGCTGACTTCGGTTTCGACGACGGCGGCGTTGGCGCCGGGATAAATGGTGGTGACGCTGACGATGGGCGGGTCAATGTCCGGCAGTTCGCGCACGGGCAGGCGGGTCAGCCCGATGACGCCGAAGAGAATGAGCGCGAGGCTCATCATGCTGGCCAGCACGGGGCGCTGGATGCTGATGCGGGGGAGGAGCATGGCAGGTGGGAAAGTGAGAAAGTGGGAAAGTGGGAGAGGATGTTACGTGCGGCTCTTTTGCAAAAGCCACGGTTGCGGGTGGTTTCCCATGTTCACCAGTTTGCCGATGATGCGGTTGTAAGTTCGATGAAGTTCGAGGCCCGCGCTGCGGTCCATGTACTCACATTTTACTGCGTACTCGAGCCATGATTGCGATTCAGCGGCTTCGCCTTCCGCATCATTCAGCTTGCTGACAAATGCCGCTTCATATTTTCGCTTGCGCCAGCCCTCCGAAATTTGGCCGGAGACCGAGCGCGAGGATCGACGAATCTGGTCGGTGAGAGAATACATTTCCTCTTTCGGAAATTTCTTCGTCAGGTCGAAAATCCTCATGCCCGCTTCAACGGACAGCTTGTACACATCAAGTTCCCAGTGATATTTGATCGCTTTCATAGTATTGCCAAAGTTGTCCGTTCGTCTTCTCACCCACCCACTTTCCCACCCGCCCACTTTCCCACCTGCTCTCCCACTCACCCTCCCTTCAAATACGGGGCCGCGGCTTCCGGCGGCGCCAGTTTCACTTTCACGCCCGGACTAATCTTCTGCGTCCCCTCGACGACGACCTTCTCGCCGCCTTGCAGGCCCTCCAGGATCTCGACCTGTCCGGCCAGGCGCACGCCAATCCTGACCTGGGTGAGCCGGACGGTGTTGTCCTCGCCGACGGTGAAGATGTTGGCCAGGCCGCCTTCAAGCAACTGCGTGAGGGCGGCTTCGGGAATCACCACGGCGTTCTCGCGGATTGTCAACGTGAGATCCAGGTTGGCAAACATGCCGCCTTTGAGTTCCCGTTTCGGATTCGGCACCTCCGCCTTGACGAGCGTGGTGCGCGTGGCGGAATCCACCTGCGGCGCGATGAAATAGACCTTGCCGGTGAATTTGCGCCCCGGAAACGTCGCCACGGAAATGTCCAGGCTTTGGCCCACCTGCAACTGGCTCAGGAAACGCTCCGGCACGTTGATCTCCACCTTCACCGGGTCCAGGTCCACCAGCCATGTCAGCGTGGTGTTGCGCGTGATCACCTGGCCGGGGCTGATGTTGCGCACGCCGATCGTGCCGGCGAACGGCGCGTAAACCCGCGCGTCCTTGAGCTGGCGCTGCTTGAACTCCACCGTGGCCTGGTTGACCGCGAAGGTGGCCGCGGCCTGGTCGTATTCCTGTTGGGAAAGCAGTTGGTCGCGGAAAAGCTGTTTCGTGCGCTCGTAGTTGGCCTGGCTGAGTTTGAGAGTCGCCCCGGCTTCGGCCACGGCGGCGGCCAGCCGGGTTTCGTCCAGCACGACGAGCAGGTGCCCCTTCTTGACCTCCTGCCCTTCGGCGAAGTTGATGTCCTGCACGATGCCGTCGGCCTCGGCCTTGATTTCAACCATCTCGTTGGGCGCGGTGCTGCCCACGAGCGAAAGCGTCTCGGACACCGGCTGGCGGCGCGCTGCAACGGCAACGACCTGGATCGACGGCATGGCGCCGGGGCCATCCGCTTTCTTCGGTCCACAACCGCTCCCGACCAGGCAGGCCAAAACGAACAGGACAACTTGCTTCATAAATCAATCACGGAAATTGCAACCGGGAAGCGTCACCATGCTCCCGCCCAAAGCGCCGTCACCTTACGACGGGCGGCGTGGCGGTTCAACTTTTATCACCGCCAGCCCCGCGCCTTTGGTGGTTGAAAGTCGTCTTTGATTTATTTACTGTCGCCGTCATTGAATCCGGCGGCCCGGTGAATGTAAAACTTTGTCTATGAAAAACTTTATCAGCCAGATCTTTCTGGCGGCGCTGTTATCCTGGGGGCTGGCCGCGGCCGGCTGCAAGCCCAACCCTGGCGCCGACGCCGGGGACACCGTCAAAATCGGCGAGTTCGCCTCGCTCACTGGCAAGGAGGCGGCTTTCGGACAGTCGTCGCACAAAGGGACCATTCTCGCCATCGAGGAGATCAACGCGGCAGGCGGCGTGCTCGGCAAGAAAATCCAGCATATCTTCGAGGACAACCAATCCAAACCGGGCGAATCCGCCACCGTGGTGCGCAAACTTATCTCCCGCGACAAGGTCGTGGCCCTCCTTGGCGAAGTCGCCTCGGGCCGCTCGCTCGAAGCCGCGCCGATCTGCCAGCAAAACAAGATCCCGATGATTTCCCCTTCCTCGACGAACCCGAAGGTGACCGAGATGGGCGATTACATTTTCCGCGTTTGTTTCATTGATCCGTTCCAGGGCCTGGTCATGGCGACGTTCGCCAAAAATACTTTGAAAGTGAGGAAGGTTGCCTTGCTCACTGACGTATCGGCGCCGTATAGCGTCGGCCTGGCAAAGTACTTCAAGGAACGTTTCGCGGCGGACGGCGGCACCATTGTTTTGGAGCAGAAATTCAGCAGCGGCGACAAGGATTTCAAGGCGCAACTCACCGCCATCAAGGCCGCCAGCCCGGAAGGCATTTTTGCCCCCTGCTACTACACCGAGGCGGGCTTGATCTGCGTGCAGGCCAGGCAACTGGGCATCACTGCCCCGATTTTTGGCGGGGACGGCTGGGAGGCGCCGGAGCTGATTCAAATCGGCGGCGCGGCGATGGAAGGGACTTTTTACTCCACCCATTACTCGCCAGAGGACCGTTCCCCAACCGTGCAGGAGTTTGTCAAAAAATTCAAAGCCCGGTTTAACGGCGAAGTTCCCGACGCCATGGCGGCGCTCGGTTACGATTCGGGGATGGTGCTCGTTGATGCCATCAAGCGCGCCGGCACCACCGGCGGTCCGAAAGTCCGCGACGCGCTTGCGACCACGAAAGATTTTGCCGGCGTCACCGGCAAGACCACCATTGACGCGCAACGCAACGCCACCAAATCCGCCGTGATCATCGCTGTCAAGAACGGCCAGTTCAAATACATCGAGACCCTCTCTCCGTAGGCCGCCGGTTCAAAGCGCGGCTTGTTATCGACAACGGCACGGCGCGCCGGTATAAGCCGGGGCGTCCATGACCGAGTTTTTGCAACAACTCATCAACGGCCTCTCGCTGGGGTCAATCTATGCGCTCATCGCGCTCGGCTACACAATGGTTTATGGCGTCCTGCGCTTCATCAATTTCGCCCATAGCGATATCTTCATGGTCGGGGCGTTCGCCGGGTTTTATCTCTCCAAATATTTTGAACGCGAGTCGCTGGCGGGCGGGTTGATCGTCCTGCTGGCGGCGATGCTGATGTGCGCCGCGCTCGGCATCGTCATCGAACGGCTCGCATACCGGCCTTTGCGCGAACGCTCCAAGCTCACCGCGCTTATCACCGCCATCGGCGTGTCGCTGCTGCTGGAAAACACCGGGCAATATCTCTTCGGCGCGGCGCCCAAACCGTTCCCTGTCCTCTTTCCAGTGAAAACCATGAATTTCGGCGGGCTGGTCATCTCCTCCAATCAAGTCACCGTCCTGATTACGACGCTCGTGCTCCTGGGTGCGATGCGCTTCATCATCCTGAAAACAAAAATCGGCACCGCCATGCGCGCGGTCTCCTTCAACCACCAGGCCGCCGCGCTCATGGGCATCAACATCGACGTGGTGATCTCCTTCACGTTCGGCCTCGGCTCGGCGCTGGCGGCGGCGGGCGGCATTCTTTACTCGTTGAACTACGCGTCCATTGATCCGCTGATGGGCATTTTGCCGGGCTTGAAAGCGTTCGTCGCCGCGGTGCTGGGCGGCATCGGCAACATTCCCGGCGCGGCGCTCGGCGGCCTGCTGCTCGGCGTGGTGGAAACCTTCGTCAACGGCAGCCGCTGGTCCACCTACACCGATGCCATCGCGTTCGCGGTGTTGATCCTCATTCTGCTCTTCCGCCCGGCTGGTTTGCTCGGAAAGATGCAGGTGGAGAAAGTCTAGCCCATGTCGAATGGCAAATGGCGAATGCCGAATTCCTGCGGCCGATGCCGGGTCATTCGACCTTTAACATTCCACGTTCGCAATTAGCCAATGCCCGCCCGTCCCCAACTCATGCTGCTTGCCGCGCTCCTCGCCAGCCTCGTGGTCTGGCTGTTCTCCAGCCACATCGACCCCTACTTCCTGGAAATCATCATCACCATCGGCATCAACATCATCCTGGCCGTCAGCCTGAATCTCATCAACGGCTACACCGGCCAGTTCTCGCTTGGACACGCGGGGTTCATGGCGGTCGGCGCTTACGCTTCTGCCGCGGTCACAATGTTTGCCGGGCCGTATTTTTTGAAAGCGGCGGGCAGCGGCGCCGCCGCCGTGGCGGTCTTGTTTCTTGCGGCGCTGCTGATCGGCGGCCTGACGGCAGGGGGGGCTGGCTTGCTCGTCGGCGCGCCGTCGCTGCGCTTGAAGGGGGATTATCTCGCCATCGTGACGCTGGGCTTCGGGGAGATCATCCGCGTGATTTTTCGGAACATCGAAGCGCTGGGCGGCGCGCTCGGGCTGACCGGGATTCCGGGTTACACGAACTTTTTTTGGACCTTCACCTTTGCGGCGCTGACGGTTTACGTCGTCACCAGCCTCGTGAACTCCACCTACGGCCGCGGCTTCGTGGCGGTGCATGATGATGAAGTGGCCGCCGAGGCGATGGGCATCAACACGACCCGCTACAAGATCATCGCGTTCGTCATTGGCGCGTTTTTCGCCGGCATCGCTGGCGGCATCTATGGCCACTTCAAGCTCTCCATCGACCCCAAGGGTTTTGACTTCATCAAATCCATCGAAATCGTGGTGATGGTCATCCTCGGCGGCATGGGCAACACCGCCGGCGTCATCATTGCCGCGGTGTTGTTGACGTTGCTGCCTGAAGTGCTCCGTCCGGTGGCCGAATACCGGATGATCCTCTACTCGCTGTTGCTGATTATTTTGATGCTCACCCGGCCGCAGGGATTGTTCACTTTCACGCGCCGGGGGCCGGCCCGGTTGAAAATCTGACCTTATGCCGCCGACCGCCGCCCCAGTCGCCGGGTTGTTACGGTTGCAAAATTGCACCATCCGCTTTGGCGGTCTGACGGCGGTGAGCGGGTTGGATCTGCGCGTGGACGCCGGCCAGCTCATCGGCCTGATCGGCCCCAACGGCGCGGGCAAAACCACCGTGTTCAATCTCATCACCGGCGTCTATCAGCCGACCGGGGGTGAAATTCTTTTTCAGAACAAGACGGTGCATGGGCTGAAGCCCTACCAAATCACCGCCCACGGCATTGCGCGGACATTTCAAAACATCCGCCTGTTCCCCTCGCTGACCGTGTTCGACAATGTGCGCGTGGCCTTCCACCTGCACCTGTTCAGCGGCATCGGCCACGCGCTGCGGCGCGGCCGGATTTTTCAGGACGAGGAGAAGACCATCGCGGCGCAGGTGATGGAGATGCTGGAATTGTTTCAACTCGGCCGGTTTCACGACGAGCCGGCGAAATCGCTCCCCTACGGTGGCCAGCGGCGGCTGGAAATCGTCCGCGCTCTGGCCACGCGCCCGAAGCTGCTCCTGCTTGACGAACCTGCTGCCGGCATGAACCCAACGGAAAAAATCGAGCTGATGAAGCTCATCCGATTCATCAAGGACAAATACGAAATCTCCATCCTGCTCGTGGAACACGACATGCAGGTTGTCATGGGCATCTGCGAACGCATCCACGTGCTCGACTACGGCGTCAAGATCGCCGAAGGCACGCCCGAGGAAGTGCGGCGGGACCCCAAAGTCATCGAAGCCTACCTGGGCGAGGATCATTTGAAGACCGGATAAATTCTGTGCTCGAAATCAAAAATCTGACCGTTCACTACGGTGTCATCAAGGCGCTCGACGGCATTTCGTTGACCGTGAAGCAAGGCGACATCGTCACGCTCATCGGCGGCAACGGCGCGGGCAAAACCACGACGTTGAAGGCCATTTCGGGCCTGTTGCCGCTGGCCGGCGGTGAAATCATTTACCAGGGACGCAACATCGCCAACCTGCCCCCGCACAAAATCGTCCAGCAAGGCCTCTCCCAAGTGCCCGAAGGCCGGCAGATTTTCGCGAACCTGACGGTGGTGGAGAATTTGCAGATGGGCGCCTACCTCCAGACGGACAAGGCGGTCATCCAGCAGGAATTCGATCATGTTTTCACCGTCTTCCCCCGCTTGAAGGAGCGCGAGCAGCAGGTCGCCGGCACGCTCTCCGGCGGCGAGCAACAGATGCTGGCCATCGGCCGCGCGCTGATGAGCCGGCCGAAGTTCCTCATGCTCGATGAACCGTCCCTCGGCATCGCGCCGCTGCTGGTAAAAACCATTTTTGAAAAAATAGTCGAGATCAACCGCCGGCAGGGCATCACGGTGTTGCTGGTGGAACAAAACGCCAACCTCGCCTTGGAAATCTCCCACTCCGGCTACGTGCTGGAAACCGGCCGCATCATTCTGCACGACCAATCCGCCGCGCTCCGCAAAAACCCGCTGGTCAAGAGCGCCTATCTCGGCGGCTAGCCGCGCGCTACGGCACCAGGACGTGGTTGATGTTGAAAGGATCGCCGCCGGCGAGGCCCTTTTCCAACTGGGCCGGCAGATTGGTCTGGGAAATTTGCTGCACGCTGCCATCGGACAGGCAGATGTTGCCTGAGTTCTGGTGCAGCTTCGGCGTCCACTTCACCAGGTTCAGCTTGCGCGGGTCGAATGGCGTGGCGCCGCTGGTCAACTGGGCCGGGCCGCAACTCGCCGTGCGGCCGGTGCCGTTGTCAATGTTCCGGTCCCCGGCCAGCAACGTCTGCGGCATGTCGTAAAAGGCGTGCGTGCCGATGAAGTAACTCAGCCGCGTGTTCCGGTTCGACACGTTCAAAAATCCCTCCGGACGGTCGGAAAAATCCGCCGCCGGCGTCCGCTCGATGTCGCTCGGACAGATTAAAATCCGGGGTGTAACCAGTTCGTTGGAGAAGATGATGAAATGCTGCCAGGCGCGATTGCGTGTCTGTGAGCCGCCCAGGTCCGGCGGCAACGTCCACGGGAATTTTTCCTGGCCATTGTCATGCACGAAGAGGTGCGCAGCCAGGCCGACCTGTTTCAACTGACTGACGCACTGGATGCAGTGCGCCCGCGCCTTGGCGCGGGCCAGCGCCGGCAGCAGCAACGAAGCGAGCACGGCAAGGATCCCGATGACCACCAGAAGCTCGATGAGGGTGAAGGCACCCAAAGTTCGGTTGACGCGCCGGCCCCGCATAAGTGATGAGCCGACTATAGTGATGAGCCGACTATAAGTTCAAAGCGCCCAGGAATCAAAGCATTTTCCCGCGCCGCAAAAGGGCCGGCCTGCCGCCGGTTCAGGACAACTCCGCCAACAGATCGTCCATCTCCGCTATGGAGCGAGCGGGGGCCAATCACTACTGGGCCGGGCGGCAGCAGACCGGCCTGCAAAAGGCCGAGCATATCGTGGTCGAGGAACTCACGCGTTTGCGCTGCTCGGAAGGGGACTTGCAACGGCAGCGCAAAGGGGATAAAGGGAAGATGAAGACCGCACGCCGGCTGAGGCAGAAGACGAGGATGAGCTTGAAGTGGATGGCACAGCGACTACAAATGGGCAGTTGGACTCATGTATCAAACCTGCTGCGTGAAAAAGCACACCACTGAATTTGTGTCAATAGTGAGGACTGACACGAATGGCCCTTAGATAAGGCCCAGCAAAACGAGCTGTTTTTGAACGGGTTTTCTGACTCGCGCTCCGTTTCTGCAGGGGTAGCTGTCAACTGGCTGCAAAACCAAGTGTTTTCGCCGGTCGAGTTGCGACACACCGCAGAACACGGTGGAACAGGCGAATTCCTGACTGGTTTGCAAGTCACTTTCGTTCAAAGATAGACGCCTTATCTAAGGGCCATTCAGGACTGACACCTGCTCCTGCTCGTGAACCGTCAGGCTGGAAGCCTGACCCACAGGATCGGGGCAGGATGCCCGCCGCCACTCACTGCAAGCCCACGCGGTGGAAGCGCTGGCCGGTGGACAGGCCGCTGGCACAGCTTACTGGACGTGGAGGCGGTAGAAGGTTTTTTGCGCGTTGGTGAGCGGGACGAGGACGGGGTTTTGCGCGCCGCTCGCCGCGTTGCTCCACGCGGCGGGCGCGAGGTCGGGGGTGGTTTGCAGCACCCAGTTGAAGGTCGGCGGTGTCCAGAGCAGGAGCGCGTTGATGGCGGTGTTGGGCAGGATGTTCAACTGCGGCTCGGTCACTTCGCTGATCTCCGTTGCGAACGGGCCGCCGGCGAAGGAGGTGTCCACGGCTTGCACGCTCCAATAGACGGTCTGGCCGTTGGTCACGCCGGTGAGCGGAAGGAAGATGCGTTGCTGCGCGTTGCCGCGCGCGGGCACGCGGCGGAAGCCGTTGGCGGCGTTCACGTGCGCGGTGAGGAGGTTCGTGCCGCCGGGCGTGCTGCCGGCGCGGACGTTGTAGCTCAGGCCGGACGATGGCGTTTGCGCGTCGGTGGCGGAATGCCACGAGAGCATCACGGCGTTCGAGGACGCGGTCATCGCGAGGCCGGTGGGCGCGGCGGGCGGCGTGTTGGCGAGCGCGGTGTTGTTTCGCCAGAGTTGCACGCCGGCGTCGCCCGAGGTGAGGAAGTCGAGTTTGCCGTCGTTGTCGTAATCGGCCCACGCGGACTGGCCGTTGCCGATGGCGGCAAGGCCGGTGAAGGGCACTGGAACGAAGCCCGTGTCGGTGTTGCGCCAGAGCTGGTTCGTGCTGGTGAAGCCGTCCGCGAGCCGGCCGTTCAAGAGGAAATCCAGCCGGCCATCAGCGTCGTAATCGCCCCATTGCACGCTGCCGGAACTGAGCGCGGGCAGGCCGGCGATGGGCACGTTGCTGAAACTGCCGCCGGTGTTTCGCCAGAGTTGCGAGACCGGGAACGTGATGTTGTTGCTTAACGCGCCGGTGAAGATCAGATCGGGCCGGCCGTCGTTGTCGTAATCGCCCCACGCGGCGGACGCCACCGACAATCCCGGGAGTCCGGGCATGATGCTCGGCGTCACGTTCGTGAAGCCGCTGCCGGTGTTGCGATAGAGGCGGGCGCTGTCGCTGCCGGCGAGGAACAAGTCGAGCCAGCCGTCGTTGTCGTAATCGGCCCACGCGAGAGCGCCGGTGAAGGTAGCGGGCAAACCCGGCGCGAGACTGGCGGTCACGTTCACGAAGTTGCTGCCCGTGTTGCGCCGGAGCTGCGTAGTCTGGGGATAATTGTCCCCGTCGAAGTAGCTGCCGCCGATGGCCAAATCCAGCCGGCCATCGTTGTCGAAATCGCCCCAGGCCACCGCGCCCGCGAGGAAGCCCGGCAGACCGGGCAACTGCGTCGCCGTCACGTTGGTGAAGCCGCTGCCGGTGTCGCGCCAGAGTTGCGAGACGGCGGTTTCCGCGATGCCATCGGGACTGCCGGTGAGGATGAAGTCGAGCCGACCGTCGTTGTCGAAATCGCCCCACACCACGGCGGATTCAAACAACGCGGGCAATCCGGCGATGGGCACGTTGGTGAACGTGCTGCCGGTGTTGCGCCAAAGTTGCGTCCCGGCGCTGCCGCCGGTGGTGAACAGGTCGAGCAACCCGTCGTTGTCGTAATCGCCCCACGCGACGCGCGAGCCGGCGGGCAGGCCGGGCACGGACACGAGCGCGAAGCCGTTGGTGAACACGCTCTCGGTGGCGAACGCGCCGCCCGCGAACGCCGTGTCAATCGCCTGCACGCTCCAGGACACGACCTGGCCGTTGGTAAGGCCGGCGAGTTGGAGGCTGTGGCGGAGACAGGCATTGCCCATGGCGGGCACACGACGGAAGCCGGTGGTGGCATTGACGTGACCGGCAAAGAGATCGGTGCCGCCGGGTGTGCTGCCGGCGCGGACGTTGTAAGTCAGGCCGGTGGCGGGCGTGAAGTCATCCGTGGCGGAATTCCAAAAGAGCGTGGTGACGCCGTTGACAGTCCCGACGCTCAAACCGGTGGGCGCGGCGGGTGGTGCATTGATGACGGGCGTGTTGTTACGCAAAAGTCGAGAAACACCCGTGCTTCCGTCGGCAGTTCCGATGAGCAGGAAATCGAGGCGACCGTCGTTGTCGAAGTCACCCCAAGCCACGGCGCTGCTGGAAAGTCCCGGCAAGCCGGCGGCGATGCTGGCCGTGACGTTTGTGAACCCTGCGACCGTGTTCCGCCAGATTTGGAAGACTCCGCCGCCCGTGACCAGAATGTCCAGGAGTCCGTCGTTGTCGTAATCACCCCACGCCACGGAGCCGTCAGCAACTCCGGGCAGACCGGGCGCGACGCTGGCGGTGGCATTGGTGAACCCGCTGCCGGTGTTCCGCCAGACTTGGCAAACATTTCCGCTCGACCGGGATCCGGCGAGCAGAAAATCCAACCGGCCATCGTTGTCGTAATCGCCCCAGGCCACCGAACTAGTCGCTACGCCTGGCAGGCCAGGCGCGACGCTGGCGGTCACGTTGATAAATCCGCTGCCGGTGTTTCGCCAGACTTGCGAGATTTCGCTTCCCGAAAACTGGGAAGTCCGTCCGGTGAGCAGGAAATCAAGGCGGCCATCGTTGTCGTAATCGCCCCACGCCACGCTGCCTTCGATGACGCCCGGCAGCCCCGGCGCGACGGTGGCCGTCACATTGGTGAACCCGCCACCGGTGTTTCTCCAAATCTGGCAGACGCCTGAATTGGCGTTGGTCTGTCCTGTGAACAGGAAATCGAGTTTCCCGTCGTTGTCGTAATCGCCCCACGCCACGGAACCGTCAAAAACTCCCGGCAGACCGGGTGCGACACTGGCGGTCACATTGGTGAACCCGCTGCCGGTATTCCGCCAAATCTGTGAACCTCCCGCACCCGAAACCAGGAAGTCCAGCCGGCCATCGTTGTCGAAATCGCCCCATGCCACGGAACTTCGAACCAGTGTCGGCAATCCGGCGATGGGCACCAAGGTGAACCCGTTGCCCGTGTTCCGCCAAAGTTGGACGTTGGCGGTTTGTTCATCACCTATGTCGCCGCCTCCGAGCAGGAAGTCCAGGCGACCATCACTGTCATAATCGCCCCACGCCACGGAACTCTTGTAAACTCCCGGAAGGCCGGCGATGGACACGTTGGCGAAGATGGGCGTGGTGAGGCTCACGTTCGTGCCGTAGCTCACGCCCAGCGCATTGCTCGCAGCGGCGCGGTAATGGTAGGTCGTGCCCGGCGTCAGGCTCGCGAGGGTGTGGCTCACGGCCAGCGTCACGTTGGTGGCAGCCAGCGAGTTCGTGGCGGTGAAGCTGCCGTAGTTCGTCGTCGTGCCCCACTCGAACCACGCGGCGGTGGCGAGATTGCCGGGGTTCACCGTGCCGTGGAGCGTGGCGTTCGTCGTGCCCACAGAGGTCGCCGCCGTGGTGGTGGCCACGGGCGGCTGGCCGTTGATGAACAGGAGGTCGTTGGTGCTGAACGCGCCCGGCGCGAAGCTGAACACGCGCACTTCATCGAGCGCGCCGGAGAAGAATTCCGTGGTCAACGTCTGCGGCTGCACCGCCACGGCCAGGCGTCCGGACGGGACGTTGGGCGCGTTGGTGTTGGTGAAAACGGGTGCGCCGTTCACGTAGAGGACGTTCGTGCCGTTGTCGCGGACGAGGGCGACGTGCGTCCAGACGTTCGCCGTGACCGGCGCGCCCGTCACCGCAAAGAGGGACACGCCGCCAAACAAGCCCTTGAACTGGCCGCCGTGGATGTAGAGTCCCCAGCCGCTGCTGTCGGAACTGCCGTTGTAGCCGAGGCATTGGATGCCGCTGGTGCTGTCGGGCTTCACCCAGAGTTCGAGGCCGAAGTTGTCGGTGAGCGCGGAGACGAGGGCGTTTGTGCCGTAGTTGCTCCCGCCGAAGCGCAGCCCCAGCGTGCTCCCCACCTGCGCGGCGGCGACGGTGGAAACGTCATTGGTGTAAGCCGGACTGCCGACGAGGTTCAGCGCGCCACCGACGAGATTGGTGGTGCTGGTGGCCGTGCCGCCGTTCACCGCGCCGGGATCATTTTCACCCAGCCGCCAATACGCGAGATTGGTGACGGTGGCGTGGGCGGCGGGAGCGAGAGCCAGCAGCAACGCGACGGCGAGGCTGGACTCGAATGAGCGGATCAAGTTTTTCATACCGGATTCAAGCAAACAGGTTCGGGCAA
>CAZIFU010000197.1:0-26678 GCA_964539075.1 uncultured Verrucomicrobiota bacterium
GCTCAAGGCGCCTCCGGTTATGGCCAAATCCAAGTCCCGCAAATCATAGCGCCAACTCAACATAACGATACAATTTCCCCCCATTCTGGAAATTCGACGCATTTTGCATCGCGCCACCCACCGACATTCCCCAAGCGATGCGGCGTCTCCTGCCTCAGGGGACAGAATCTATCTATGGCAGACGAACGAAACCTGCCGGTTCGCCGTCAAAGCTCCCATGGAAGGAGACAAGACGAACTACGAAGGCTGGTTTTTTGACAACCGCGCGCGCGAGTGGAAGCATTTGGTGACCTTTCGCACGCGCACCGGCGGCAAACCGTTGCGCGGCTTTTACAGCTTCGTTGAGGATTTCCGGCGCGACGGACGGAGCGTGAACGAAGTGCGGCGGGCGCGATTTGGAAATGGGTGGGTGCGCACCACGAAGGGCGAATGGGCTTCACTGAGCCAGGCAAACTTCACGGCGTCCAACGCGGAATGGGAATCGAAGGAGAACATTGATGCGGGCATCTCTGATGGGATGTTTTATCTCGCTACGGGCGGAAGTATCGCGCGGACACGAGAGCTTGGAGGGTTGATGAAAATTCCGGCGGCCCCATCCGCGCAACCGCGAGAGTTGCTGGATCTGATGAGGCGATAAATGGTGGACAGGCTTCCTGAAGCGAAGGGCGAGCCGGAGCCATCATTTATCAAATCGCCCGGCGTGTGACGGCGAAATGGCGGCAAGGACTCCCCGAAGCTCGACGAGGCGCTGGCGAAGGCAAAGAGCTTGCCTGGCTAAGTTTTGTGCGGCACAGTTTGTTCATGCTGCCGGATGAACAAGCGAGTCCTGAACAGTTCGCGATTTTGCGCGCCATGCCGGGTGAGCGGCGATTGAAGCTGGCGGAACAACTTTATTGGTCGGCCCGCAAATTGAAAGCAGCAGGTGTGCGCAGCCAGCATGCTGATTGGCCGGAGGAAAAAGTAATTGCCGAGGTCAACCGGATATTCCTCCATGCCCGAAGCTGATTTGTTCCTCCTGTTCGCGCGCCCGTTCAATCGCGCGGGCATCCGCTACATCATTGGCGGCAGTGTGGCGGCGATTTTCTACGGCGAACCCCGGCTCACGAATGACGTGGACTTCGTTGCTTTTCTGAACGAGGCGGACATTCGGCGATTGCCGGATATTTTCCCGCCATCGGATTTCTACCTGCCTCCCCCTGAAACCATCGCCGCTGAAGTCGCGCGCGAGCAACGCGGCCAGTTCAACATCATTCATATGAACACCAGCTTCAAAGCTGACGTTTATCCGACGGGGCGCGATGAATTCAATGCGTGGGCTTTTCGGAACAAACGCCGAATTGAGTACGAAGGCGAGACGCTGGTGCTCGCCCCGCCCGAATACGTCATCGTCCGCAAGCTGGAATTTTTTCGCGAGGGCGGTTCGGAGAAACATTTGCGCGACATCCGTTCGATGCTTGCGGTGTCGGGAGACCAGATGGACCGGGCGGAACTGGACGAATGGATCCGCCGGCGGGGGCTGGAGCCGGAGTGGAAAAAGGTTGGCCCATGAAGGGGCCAAGGCCGGCCGAGTCGAAGACGGCGGCAAGGACGAAAGCATCGCTGAACCGGGCCGTGTTCTTGCGATCGCAAACAAAAAAGTGGCGACACTTTACAAACGTATCATCGGGCTCCCGGCGCGCCGGGTCATCGCGAGGGTTGGGGTCACCGTCTCGTTCATGCTGGCCTTGGGAGCGGTGGCGGCGGAGAAGCAGTTCCGGCCCACGTTGGAGACTTATCTCAAACGGCTTGGCTACGAGGCGGTGGTGTTGGATTTGGACCGGAAGGGCAACAAACTGATGGTCAAAACCCTGGTCAACAACCGCCAGCGCAGGTTCATCGTGGACACGGGATGCACGGTCACGGCGCTGGACCGGCCGGTGGCGCGGGGGATGAAAACACTGGGCGAATCGGGCCTGAAACTCGAGGATAGTCTCCTGGGCGCAGTGACGAACGCGTCGTTCGTGATCATCGAGCATCTGAAGCTGGGTCGGGCGGAGTTTCTCAATCAACCGGCCCATGTGATCACGAACAGCAGTCTTAGGGCCAATCAGGACGGGTTGCTGGGCGCCGATTTTCTGCGCCGCAATTTCTGCCTGGTGGACTGCCTGGATCGCCGGCTCTACGTGCGTGGCGCCGCGCCGGATGAGAAAACGCAGACGGCGCTGGAGGAAAGTCTGCGCGACAGTGGTTTTCTGGCGGTGGAACTGAAGTTCACCCTCGGGCTGGCGATGACGCTTAACGCCCGGGCCAATGGCCAGCCGGTCCGGTTGCTACTGGACACGGGGTTTACGTGGAGCGTGTTGCACGACAGCCAGGTCAAGGCCTTGGGACTGGCGCCGAAGGGCAGCCGCCTGCTGCTTGGTAATGTGCTGGGCAAGCCACCCGAACGGATGCGGTTGGCCAGGGTTGATTCGCTGGAAATCGGCGGCCTGACGTTGTCGAAAGTCGAGTTCGGGGTCACCGACCTGCGCACTTGGGGGATCGCCGGCGGCAAAAGCGCATCGCTCGACGTGGACGGCGTCCTGGGCATGGATCATCTCTTCCTCAACGGCGCGCTCATCGACTGCCATAAAAAGAAACTGTGGCTCAAACCGACCGCGCCGGACAAGTGATCAGGGGGCGCGAGCAAACCTCCAGTGAATCGTCCTGCGGGACGTGGCCAAAACAAGTTACTGGCCCTGCCGCTGCGCGATGATCAGGTCGCGGATTTTTTGCGGGTGGGGAACGCCCTCGATACGTTCGGAGGCATCCACCGTTGCGGCGGTGGAAATGGTGAGGTCGCCGATATCGGCCAGGCGGCTGAGAAAACTCTGGTCAATGTCAATGGACCGGATGTCGCGCACGAACAGTTCGCGTTCGCATTTGGACAGCAGCCCGCGTTCGAGCATCACGCGGCCGCGATACACGCGCAGGACGGTCGAACTGCGTTTGAACCAGGCGACGAGCAGCGGAATCAGCAGCCAGGCGAAAAGGAGCAGCCAGAAATAGCGCCACCACGAGGGCCGCACTTCCGCCAGGAGTTCATCCGCCGCCAGCGATGTTGCGGAAGCCTGTTTCTCGGCCACGGGAAACCCGCACGCGGGACAGGCTTTGGCGCCGGTCGAAACCTGCCGGCCGCATTCGGGACAGTTTACAAGTGCCATGGTTGTTCCTTTTGCAAAGCGATACCATCCAACTGCCGTTCGGCCAAGGCAAAACCCGCCAGACCTCCGGCGAGTCAGGTTGCTTTTGCTCTCACCAAACGTCTTGCAGGTGCTCTTGAGTTTGTGGCTGGCACTTCGCGGCAGGTGGGATAGACTCGTTGCCAGCGTATGAAAGCACCGTTTGATTCCATCGAGTCGGTCATCGCCGATCTGCGCAAAGGCAAGATGGTGATCGTGGTGGACGACGCCGACCGCGAGAACGAAGGCGATTTGATCATGGCCGCCGAAAAAGTGACGCCGGCGGCGGTCAATTTCATGGCCAAGCATGGGCGCGGCCTGATTTGCGTGCCGACCACGGCCGAACGGCTCAAACAGTTGGGCGTCGAGCGGATGGTGCTGCAAAACCGGGAAACGTTCAAAACCGATTTCCAGGTCAGTGTGGATGCGGCTAAAGGCATCACCACCGGCATCAGCGCCGTCGACCGGGCGCGCACGATCCAGGTCATGGCGGAGCCGACGGCGCTGTCGGAGGCCCTGGTGCAGCCGGGTCACGTGTTTCCGCTGCGCTCCAAACCGGGCGGCGTGTTGCAACGCGCCGGCCACACCGAGGCGGCGGTGGACGTGGTGAAGCTGGCCGGTTGCCGGCCCATCGGCGTGATTTGTGAGATCATGAGCGATGACGGCTCGATGGCGCGGCTGCCGGAGCTGTTGGAATTTTCGCGCACACACAAGCTGAGGATTTGCACGATCGAGGCGTTGATCAAATACCGGCGGACGCGGGAGAAACTCGTCCAACCGGTGGAGGTGGTCAAACTGCCGACGGAGGACGGGGAATTTGACCTGCATCTCTACCGCTCGCTGGTGGACGGCCAGCATCACCTGGCGCTGGTAAAGGGAAAGGTCGCCGGCAAAACAAATGTGCTGGTTCGGGTGCACAGCGAATGTCTGACGGGCGACGTGTTCGGCTCGCGCCGGTGCGATTGCGGGCCGCAATTGCATCAAGCAATGCGGCAGGTCGCTGCAGCGGGGCACGGCGTGGTGCTCTACATGCGGCAGGAAGGGCGGGGGATCGGTCTCGGCCCGAAGATCAAGGCCTACAAACTTCAGGAACGCGGTTATGACACGGTCGAGGCGAACTTGAAACTCGGTTACCCGATGGACCTGCGCGAATACGGCCTGGGCGCGCAAATCCTGGTGGACCTGGGCCTGAAGACCATCCGCCTGCTGACCAACAACCCGAAAAAAGTCGTCGGCCTGCAAGGGTACGGGCTGGAGATCGTCGAGCAGGTGCCCATTCGCGTGAAGCCGAACCCGCACAACGAGAAATATCTCAAAGCCAAACGCGAGAAACTGGGACACTTGATTTAATGACCAGGGGCCAAGGTCCAATGACCGGGGAAACTCCAATGACCAAACACCCAGTCTCTCGCGCGCGAGTTGAACGAGTGTCCTCGCGCCCGTTTGTTACATGGGGATTTGCTGGTTGGTCCTTCCCTGGACAGGGGTCATCGGCCGTGGGTCTTTCCCCAGCTTATGCTTAAGCGCATTAAAAAATCCAAGGCCCGCGCGGCCGGCGCCCGCTTCGCCATCGTTGCCTCGAAGTATAACGCTCGCTACGTGGACGCGATGGTGCGCGCGGCGCGGGCGGAGTTGCGGCGGGCCAGGGCGGAGGAGGTCCGGATCGTGCGCGTGCCGGGAGCGTTTGAAATTCCCGTCGTGGCGGCGACACTGGCCCGTGAAGCGTTCCCCCGATACTCGGCGGTGATTTGCCTGGGCGTCATCCTCCGGGGGCAGACGCATCACGCCCAGGCAATCAGCGACGCGGTGAGCCAGGCGCTGATGCAGATTCAATTGTTCCACCAGATTCCCGTGGTCCATGAGGTTCTCCTGCTTGAATCCCAGGAGCAGGCGCGCGTCCGTTGTCTGAGTCCCAGGCACAATCGCGGCGTCGAGGCGGCGCGCACTGCCCTGGCAATGGCGGCGGTGATGCAAACGCTGGGACCTCGTTGAGGCGCGCTTCCAAAACTTGATGGAATAACCGGGGCATTTCCCGACGAGGATTGACACACCACCAGCCTGTTGCTTGGCCCGCAGCCACTTCACGTTTCTCGATGACTGCACGGCGCGGACGGACGTGATCCTCGGCGACGCCCGCCTTTTGATGGAGCGCGAAGAGCCGCAGCAATTCGACGTCCTGGTTCTGGACGCTTTCACCAGCGACGCCATCCCGGTGCATCCGCTGACCCGGGAAGCGTTCGAGATTTACCGGCGCCATCTCAAACCCGACGGCATCATCGCCGTGCACATTTCCAACCGCTACCTTGACCTCAAACCCATGGTCCTGTTGCTGGCGGAACACTTCAAGCACCATAGCACTTGTGTTTATCACGTGGAAAAAGACGATGGCCGGCGGGAAACTTTGGGCGTTTTAACTTCCAAGTGGGTGCTCCTGACCAACGACAAGGAGTTCCTCCAGCTCAAGCCGATCCGGGACGCAACCCAGGCGACCGTGGGAAACATCCACCGCGTCAAGCTCTGGACCGGCGAGGAGAGCAATCTTTTCAAACTCCTGGCGTTTTAAGGAATGGGAGTCAACCGGGCGGACGCATTTGATTATTTCCGGCGGGGATTTTCGGACAGGTGTTGTATTGCCCCCTGGTTAACAAGCCCGACGGGATGCGTTGTGTTGGGAAGCTGGGCGCGGATCGTGCCGCGGTGGAGAGTTTGCCGATGGGGAGTTTTGTCAGCGACAACCAGTTTTCAGGCGGCACCCTGAGCGGACGGGTGTTTTGAGGCCAATTCATCAAGCAACAGTTCAGCGAACGCTTCGTAAACCGTTTCGCGCGGTCCGGCAAAGGCACACGCTACGATCCTTTTGCCTTTGATGAAGCTCTCGCGGAAAATCACCCGGTGATGCCCCATACGAATCCGTGAATAGCCCGACAGCTCATCCTCCAAGTGGCACATGTGCGACGGGTCTTCCTTGCCATCCCAATCGGCCAACGCTCTGATCTGCCGCCAAAGCTCGCGGCGCGGATCGGGCGCCTTGCTCTTGACGTAGTGCTCCACCTGCTCGGACCAGATGACCTTAGATTTCATCCGGCACTGGAGAGAACTTGAGCTGGCCGGCTTTGTCCGCCTTCACCAGCGCCATGAGTTTCGGGTTCTTTTGCAGCTCCATCGTCTCCATGAACGCCGCCAGCTTCTCCCTGGATATTAGGAAGGCCACGGTCCGGCCATTGCGAGAGATCGGCACGATCCCCTCCGCCTCGGCTCGTTTGACCAGGTTGGACGCTTCTGCCTGAAGCGTGCTGATGGAAGCTATAGAACTCATGGGAGAACTATGTATCCTAGGGACAACCCTGTCAATCAAACCCGGAGGCCTGGACGGACAATTAGCCGGACGTTCAGACGACCAAAAGTTGGAATAGACCCAAACCCGGACGCAGTTCGGCGCACAAACCCTCCCGTCCAACTGAAAACCCGCCTTGCTGGGCGCTGGACACATCGCACTGTGTGCACGTCAGCTGGTGGACTTCATTGCCGCGGGGGAACTGCCTTCCTTGTGCCAGCCGTCAATCCTACATCCGGAGCGTCTGCCGCACCGCGCCAAGGCCTTTCCTGGTGAGCTACAATCAGCCGCCGAACAGGCAATCCCCGTGTCTCGGGACCTCTCGAACCGGTTCAAACGGGGTGGATACGCGGAACCGTTCGTCTCATGAGAGTTTGTGAAAAGTTTCACTAAACTCTTGCGGCCTCAAAACCGGGATGATAGTTTCGGCCCGCTTGTCCGTCTGAACCTTATTAATCGAATATGAAAATGACTACTTCCGTGCTGGCCGCATTCACACTGCTGGCTTCACTCCATCTGACCCTGGCCGCCGACATCGCCGGTAAAATCACTCTCAACGGCACGCCGCCGCCCGAGAAGGAAATCGAACCCATCAAAGCCGATCCCACATGCGGCAAGCTCCACAAAGAGCCGGTCATGACCCGCTTTTACGTGGTTGGCCAGGGCAACGGGCTGGGCGATGTCTTTGTTTACCTTAAGGAAGGCGTGAGCGGCGCCCCGGCGCCCTCGGCCAAGCCGGCTGTGTTGGACCAGAAGGGTTGTGAATACACCCCGTACGTGCTCGGTCTGCAGGCCAACCAGAAACTGGTCGTCAAAAATTCCGATCCCGTGATGCACAATATCCATCCCACGCCGGTGGTGGCGGGCAACAAGGAGCAGAACAAGGCGCAGGTGCCCAACGGGCCGGACCTCGAATTCACGTTCGAAAAGCCGGAAGTCCTGTTGCGTTTCAAGTGCGACGTGCATCCGTGGATGTTCGCTTACGTGGGCGTGGTGGAGCATCCGTACTTCGCGGTCTCGGACAAGGATGGCAACTTTAAGATCGCCAATGTTCCGCCCGGCAAATATGTCGTCGAAGCGTTCCACCGCAAAGGCGGGAAGGTGACGCAAAACGTGGAAGTCGCCGGCGAAAGCAAGAAGGTTGATTTCAGCATCAGCGTCGCGCCCTGACCGGCCTTCGTAAAGTCGCGGGCCACTGGCGGCCACAGCAGCCGGGCCGGTGGCCTTGAGAGTCATTCACCCGTTCGCAGTTTTTGATTGAGAGATTTTGATTTTGATGACGCGCGCCATTGACAATCCTTGGCTCACCCGCTGGGCGGTGTTGACGGCCGCGTGCACCCTGGCGTTGATCGCCATCGGCGGGCTGGTGACGAGTCACGGAGCCGGCATGGCCGTGCCGGATTGGCCGACGACCTATGGCTACAACATGTTTTTGTTCCCGATCTCGCAATGGGTGGGCGGCATTTTTTATGAGCACACGCACCGGCTCTGGGCGTCGTTCGTCGGATTGCTGACCACCGTTCTGGCCGTCTGGCTCTGGCTCAAGGAATCCCGGCGCTGGCTGCGCTGGCTGGGAGTGGCGGCTTTGGTCGCGGTGGCGCTGCAAGGCGTGCTCGGCGGATTGCGCGTCACGCTCTTCAAGAATGAACTCGGAATTTTTCACGCGACCGTGGCCCAACTTTTCTTTGTGCTGACCTGTTTGATTGCCTTGTTCACTTCGCGCGGGTGGACGGAAGTCGGCAGGCTTCACGGTCCAACGCTCCGCCGCGGCGCACGGAAGCTGTTGCTGGCAATTACCGGTCTGATTATGTTCCAGTTGGTGCTCGGCGCCACGATGCGACATCAGCACGCGGGCCTGGCGGTCCCGGACTTTCCGCTGGCCTACGGGAAACTCTGGCCGGCGATGGATGAAGCCTCGCTCGCCCGTTATAACCGGGTCCGCACGGACGCGCGCGATTTCGCGCCGGTGACCGCATTTCAAATCGGCCTGCACCTGACGCACCGTGTCACGGCCGTTTTGATTCTGGCGGCGGCGCTGTTCGCCGTGCGAATCGTGCGGCGGGAACTCGGCGCGCAATCGGTCCTGGCCCGCCTGGTTCCGGCCTGGTGCGCTTTGATTTTGTTGCAGGCGTTGCTGGGCGCAGTGACAGTCTGGAGTAACAAGGCGGCGGACATTACGACGGCGCATGTGGCGCTCGGCGCGTTGAGCCTGGCACTGGGCGCGTTGGCCACGGTGTCGAGCTGGCGGCTTGATGTCACGAAGGAATCGGCGGCTGGATCGTCCAGCCCGTCTGCCTCAACCGCGCGGGTGGCGGCCAATGCCATCGTCACGGCATAAATTTTTGATGAAAATTTCGGCCACATCGTTGAATGAAATCCAGAGCACCGAGAAGAGCCTGCCGGCTGTGCTGTCGGACCTGATCAAGACACGGCTGACCAGCCTGGTGCTGCTCACCACGCTGGTGGGTTTTTATATCGGATCGCCGGGGGCGATGGATTACCGGCTCATGTTCCAGACGCTGCTGGGAACGGGTTTGCTGGCGGCCGGCGCGGCGGCCTTGAACCAACTTCTGGAGCGCGATTACGACGCCCAAATGCGCCGCACCGAAGGCCGCCCCTTGCCCTCTGGCCGCCTGCAACCCCAGACGGTTTTGATTCTGGGCGGGCTGGCTTCGGGAATCGGCATGATCTACCTGGCTGTGGCGGTCAATTTGCTGACCAGTTTGCTGGGGGCCATCACGCTGGCCAGTTACCTGTTCGTTTATACGCCGCTCAAGCGCATCACGCCGCTGAACACCATTGTCGGCGCGGTCCCCGGCGCGCTGCCGCCGCTGATGGGCTGGACGGCGGCGCGCGGGGAAATCAACGTCGGCGGCTGGTCGTTGTTTGCGATTTTGTTTTTCTGGCAGCTTCCGCATTTCCTGGCCATCGCCTGGCTCTATCGCGAAGATTACGCGCGGGCCGGCTTTGCCATGCTGCCGGTCGTGGACGCCGAGGGGCAAAAAACCGGCCGGCAAACGGTCAGCCACACGCTGGGCCTTTTGACGATGAGCCTGTTCCCGGCGGTGTGCGGCCTGGCGGGCTGGAATTATTTTTTTGCGGCGCTGGTGTTCGGCCTGGTCTTTCTGGGGTTCGCCATCCGTTTTGCGCAACAACTCACGCTGGCGTCGGCGCGCCGGCTCTTTTTGGTTTCGATCCTTTATTTGCCGGTGTTGCTGGGCTGGATGGTGTTCGATAAAATAAAGAATTAGACGAACCCGGCGGGTTCAGACAATCTCGTGTTGACACGTAAATTGCAGCGAAGCTAACTAAACCATGACGCCGCGGACAAACCCGCCGCGAGCCGGCAACCAAAACCCGATTTTACAAAGTATGCAGCCCACCATCAAAGAGTCGCACGCGCACGAAGTCCACGACGCTCACCACGCGGAATTGGGCTTCTGGCGCAAATACATTTTCTCCACCGACCACAAAATCATCGGCATCCAGTATGGCGTGACGGGGTTGTGTTTCCTGTTTTTCGGTTTTTGCCTGATGATGCTGATGCGCTGGTCCATCGCGTACCCGAACCATCCGATTCCGCTGGTTGGCGGGCTGCTCGAACACATGGTGGGCGATCCGGCCAAAGGCGGGATCATGACCGCCGACCTTTACAACTCCTTCGGGGCGATGCACGGGACCATCATGGTCTTCCTGGCCATCGTGCCGCTGGCCTTTGCGGCGTTCGGCAATTTCGTGGTACCGCTGCAAATCGGCGCGCCGGACATGGCGTTTCCGCGCGTCAACATGGCCAGTTACCAGGCGTATGCGGTCGGGGGCATCATCATGCTGGTGAGCTTCTTCATTCCCGGTGGCGCGGCGCAGGCTGGCTGGACCTCGTATTCCCCGCTGGCGACGGTCATTCCCACCGACGGGCAGACCTTGTGGCTTTTCGGCATGGTGTTTCTCATCACCTCCTCGCTGCTGGGCGCGATCAATTTCATCGCCACCATCATTCAATTGCGCGCGCCGGGGATGACCTGGATGCGGCTGCCGTTCTTCGTGTGGGCGGAGTTCGTGACGGCCTTCCTGTTGTTGCTGGCGTTTCCGCCGTTGGAGGCTGCGGCCGTCATGCAGTTGATGGACAAGGTGGCGCATACGAGTTTCTTCCTGCCCACCGGGCTGGCCGTGGGCGGCAGCGTGGCCACCATCAGCGGCGGCGGCAGCCCGTTGTTGTGGCAGCACCTCTTCTGGTTCCTGGGCCACCCGGAAGTGTACGTGTTGATCCTGCCGGCGATGGGAATTGTCTGTGAAATCATCGCCAACAACGCCCGCAAGCCGATCTGGGGCTACAAGTCGCTGGTCTATTCCGTGCTGACCATCGGGTTCCTCTCCTTCATCGTCTGGGCGCACCACATGTATCTGACCGGCATGGGGACCAAGATCAGCACGTTCTTCCAGACCACCACGATGATCATCTCGATTCCCTCGGTGATCATTCTGACCTGCCTGTTCCTGTCGCTGTGGGGCGGCTCGATCCGGTTCAACACGCCGATGCTCTTCGCGCTGGCGTTTCTGCCGATGTTCGGCATCGGCGGGCTGACCGGCCTGCCGCTGGGGTTTAATTTCAGCGACATTCATTTGCACGACACTTATTACGTGATCGCGCATTTCCATTACGTGGTGGCGCCGGGGACGATCTTCGGGCTGTTTGCCGGCATCTACTTCTGGTACCCGAAATGGACGGGGCGGATGATGAGCGAGTTCTGGGGCCGGATTCATTTCTGGCTGTCGCTCATTTTCATGAACCTGATCTTCCAGCCGATGTTCGCGCAAGGCATGGCCGGCATGTTGCGTCGCATGACCGACGGCGGGGCGAATTATTCCCAGGCGATGGTTCCCGATGCCATCGGCGGTCTGAGCGCCTCGGTCATCCATTGGAACAAGAGCATCTCCCATGCGGCGTGGGCGCTGGGTCTGGCACAAATTCCGTTCATCATCAACTTTTTCTGGAGCATCAAACATGGCAAGCAGGTGACCTCGGACAATCCCTGGGGCTCCACCACGCTCGAATGGCAGACGCCGACACCGCCCCCGCACGGAAATTTTACCAAGCCGATTCACGTTCATCGCGGCCCGTACGAATACAGTGTTCCCGGTCACGCCGCCGATTTCACGCCGCAAAACCAACCCGCTTAAACCCAACCCAAGCCAACGCTCATGGAAGTTTTTCCGTTTACTGTCAAGCCGCGCGAGGACACCGGCCTCTACAACGCCAAGGTCGGCATCTGGCTGTTTCTGGCCTCCGAAGTCATGTTGTTCGGCGCCTTGTTCTCCTCGTACATCCTGCTGCGGGTCGGCGCGGCGCCCGAAACCTGGCCGCACGGCCTGCTGAGCGTTCCGCTCGGAATGCTCAACACCATCGTGCTGATCGCCTCCTCGGTCACGGTCGTGCTCTCGTGGGCCGCCCTCAAGATGAACCAGTTCAGCCGCTACAAGGTGTTCCAAGGCATCACGCTCTTGTGCGCGCTGACCTTCCTCGTCGTCAAGGCTTTCGAGTACTCCGACAAGTTCGGCCACTACGAAGTCTGGAAGACCGATGGCGGCCGGATGACCGGCCACATTGAAGGCCATCCGTATTTCTGGACCCTCGCCACGCTGAAGGCGAAAAATCTCGAAGCGATCAAATTCTCTCCTGATGCCACGCACTACAAGGACTCGACCTGGGGCCGTCGCAGCGAGGCCAAGGCCCATCAGGCCGGAGAACCGGCGGCGCCTGGCGGCGGGCACCACGAAGCCATCGAGATCAAGACCGCCGACATCAAGCGGCTGTCCGCCTTCGTGCCCTCGCACGGCATTTATTTCGCGCTCTACTTCACGTTGACCGGCCTCCACGCGCTGCACGTGATCGGCGGGGTGATTGTCATTGGCGCCATTTGGGGGCCGTTCGCGAAACTGTGGAAGACCGATCCCGACCGCTACACCAATCGCGTCGAGGTCTCCGGCCTGTTCTGGCACTTCGTTGATCTGGTCTGGATCTTCCTTTTCCCGATTCTTTATTTGCTGTAAATCAACTCCGAACTATGAGCGACTCCTCTACTCACGACGCCCACGACGCCCACGACGCCCACGACGCCGAGCACGTCAAGGCCGCCGTCCGCAAGTATCTGATTGTCTTCTACGCCTTGCTGGTGGGCACGATCCTCACGGTGGTGGCTTACTGGATCCAGTTGCCGACGGTGGCGCTGACGGTTGCGGTGGCGTTGTTCATCGCCTCGGTCAAGGCCTTTCTCGTCGCGGGCTATTTCATGCACCTGATCTCCGAACGGAAAATGATCTACGGCATCCTGTCCTGCACGTTTTTTTTCTTCATCGGCCTGATGTGGCTGACGATCTGGGCGATGCACGACTTTCCCACGCTGCCCCATGTCCCTTAAAGCGTTCCATATCGTGTTTATCGTGGCCTCCACCCTGTTGACGCTCGGCTTCGGCGGCTGGTCGTTGCGGAATTATTTCGCGCCCGACGGCCGGACGCTCGATCTGGTGCTCGGCGCGCTCTCGCTGGCGGCGTGCGCGGCGCTGCTCGTGTATGGAAGATATTTTTTGAAGAAACTCAAACACATCAGCTATCTGTGAACCGCCGTCTCCACCTTGAAATGCGTGCAAGAATGTGGGGCAGACATCTTGTCTGCCGGTTCGGGCGGCATCCTGCCGCCCGAACAACGTGGCAGGGATGCCCCGTCAATCCCGCCGCGGCGGGACTGGAAAGCCTGCCCCACATTTTCGGGCGCACTCCTGGAATGTTGCTGTGCGCCATGGCTATCATCTGCGCCGCGCTGCCGCAATCGGCCCGTGCCTGCGCGGCCTGTTTCGGCAAATCCGATTCCGCGCTGGCCGAGGGAATGAACTGGGGCATTTTCAGCCTGCTCGTGGTGGTCGTCTGCGTCCTGGGCGCGATTGCGACATTCTTTATTTATCTGGCCAGAAAATCGGCGCTGGCGTCGGGCGCGGGGATGCCCGCGTCATTGCCGGAATCAACCTACAAGGTCTGAAATGCAACAACTGGATCTCTTGACGCGGAAATTGCTCGGTCTGCCGGTGCTGGCCTCCGAACACGGCAACCAGGTGGACGCCCTGATCGTTTATGTGCACTGGCTGATGATCGTGCTGTTCGTGGGCTGGGTGGCGTATTTCGCCTACGTGCTGATTCGCTTCCGCAAAACGCGCCAACCCAAGGCCGATTACGCCGGCATCCAAGGCCATGCCTCCAGCTGGGTCGAAGGCGCGGTGGCGCTCGTCGAAGGGGTGTTGCTGATCGGGTTCGCCGTGCCGTTGTGGGCGAAGGTCGTGGACCGGTTTCCCAAACCGGAGGAAAATCCCACCATCGTCCGCGTCATCGCCCAGCAATTCAACTGGAACGTGCTCTATCCCGGCACCAACGGCGTCTTTGCCCGGCAGGACATGAACCTCGTTAACACGTCCAACCCGCTGGGCATTGATAAAAACGACCCGGCGGGCAAGGACGACATCCAGACCCTCGGCGAAATCCACGTGCCGGTGAACCGCCCGGTTCTCGTGAACCTGACTTCCAAGGACGTCATTCATTCCTTCAAGATCATCGCCTTGCGCGTGTGCCAGGACGCCATTCCTGGCATGCCCATCCCCACCCACTTCACGCCCACGAAGGAAGGCGTTTACCAGATCAATTGCGCCCAGCTTTGCGGCAACGGCCATTACAGCATGTCCCTCGGACGGTTGACCGTGGAAAGCCAGGAGGCCTATGACAAATGGGTGGCGGACAAAATCAAAAAAGCCGGCACCTCCACCACCACCTTCGAGTAACCGCCGCTGTTGTGTTGGGGCGCGGCTCTTCAGAGCCGCAGCCGCTAAAAATAGTCCATCGCGCCCCGACTTGCGGCGGACCTCCATTGCGTAGGCGGCGGCGCACCGAGGACGAGACTGTCTCAAAACCTTCGGAGGGGCGAGCTAGGCGAGTCTCTCGACGACGATAATGAGTGAAAAAGTGGGCCTCGCGTAGCTCGTCCCTCCGAGAGCAAGGAGTTTTGAGACTGACTCGAGATAGCGCGCCCGCCCTGGTAGGGACTGGATGCCGTTCTCCCTCTCCCTTCGGGAGAGAATTCATGAACTGCGGTTCACGAATTATGCCCCTGAACCGGGCCGCGGCGTTTGGTGTCCACGCTTTAGCGTGTCCCGGATCGCCGAGCACCCTAAAGGGTGGACACCGAACGCCCGGTTCATGGGTAGGGCCGGGGTGGGGGAGCCGCTTTATCGTTCGTACTGATGTTAACTGGAAATGGTATGAGTTTCAATTCACGAGCGCTTCAGGGATTGGTCTGGGTATTCCTGATTCTCGTCATGCTCAGCATCGGCGGCGCCTTTCTCCTGACGAAACTCGCCCCCGGCCGCGTCGGGCCGGCCAAGCCGCTGCCCGTCTATGGGCAGGTGGCCGATTTCACCCTCACGAACCAATCCGGCCAATCCGTTTCGATCGCCGATTTGCGCGGCCAGGTCTGGGTCGCCGACATCATTTTTACCCGCTGCGCCGGCCCCTGCCCGGAGATGACCGGGCGTCTGAGCCAGCTTCAATCCGCTTTGCCCGCGGGCCAGCCGGTCAAACTCATCACGCTCACCACCGACCCGGAGTTCGACATGCCGGCGGTCTTGAAACAATACGCCGAACGCTTCCACGCCGCGCCGGGCCGCTGGCATTTTTTGACCGGAACCAAACGTCAGATCGCCGACCTCGCCATCGGCGGCTTGAAGCTCACCGCCCTCGAAAAGCAACCCGGCGAACGCGAAACCGACGCCGACCTGTTCATTCACAGCACCATTTCGGTGATCGTGGACAGGCAGGGGCGTTTGCGCGGCACCTTCGAGACGCTTGAACCTGAATTCCAGCCGAGGATTCTAGCCGCCATCCGCCAGTTGCTGCGCGAGAAATGAGACGAAACCCGAATGACGAATGACGAATGACGAACGAATGACGAAGTCCGAAGCCCGAAACGCACTGTGGACGGCTGCGTGTCTTCATTCGTCATTCGGATTTCGGGCTTCTTTCGTCATTCGTTCCCGCTTTGCGGGATCATTCGTCATTCTCCCATGACCGTCTCCGACCTGCCCGCTGTCAACGCCACGCTCAACGCTTGCAGCGCGGTCTTCCTGACGCTCGGCTTTGTCTTCATCAAGCGCGGCCGCAAGCAGGCGCATCGCAACTGCATGGTCGCGGCCTTCATCACCTCCACCGTGTTCCTGACGTGCTATTTGATCTATCACCTTTCAGTGACCGCCGTGACGAAATTCACCGGGCAAGGCTGGGTGCGGCCGGTCTATTTCTCCATCCTGATTTCGCACATCTTCATGGCCGTGGCGATTGTGCCGCTGGTGCTGGTGACGTTGAGCCGCGCCATCAGGCAACGCTTCGAGGCGCACAAAAAAATCGCCCGCTGGACCTGGCCGCTGTGGATGTACGTCTCCGTGACCGGCGTGGTCGTCTATCTGTTCCTCTACGTCTGGTTCCCGGCGGGAAAGTAGGGGTGGTTCTTGGCTCCAGCGCGGGTCAGGCGTTACTGCTTGCTCAGTCTCCTCTGACACTGCCGAATCTGCACGATATTGAAAATTGCCATCCCAACGAGCCATACCCGCGGCAACAATTCCCACAACCACGATGCCCATGATATCGGGCGTGAATAGTCACCGTTGAGCAGGCGAACCATCTTGGCAACCAACAATGCAGCCAGCAGAGCGAGAGTAAGTCAGCGTAAGATTCGAAGCACTCTCAGCCGCGTTGCGTCGGGTTGCTGTTGCCGATGGATATAGCGGAGGAGACAGACCGTGCAAACAAGCACTGGCAGAACAACTGCCATGGCGATCAGAACGGGGAGAACGGTGCTCATGATGTCAACCTGCTCGCTGGCGCCTGATACGGAGTCGGCCAATTGTTTGCGGTCTATCTCGGTTAGTGATGGAAAAACTAATTGGCGTTTCCCTTTCTATCGAGAACAGTTTGAACCCTTGGTTAAACGTTCAAGGTCAGAGGTTTTTTGTTTCCGAAACTTTGAATGTTGAACGTTTCGGCTCGCGGGGACGCTCGCCCCACCTGCCGCCTTACGGCAGAAGCTTGCCCACCACCGCGCTGATCGTCTTGCCGTCGGCGCGGCCGGCGGCCCTGGCCTGGACGGCTTTGATGACGGCGCCCATTTCCTTTTTGCTCGCCGCGCCGGTTTCCTGAATGACGGCGCGCACCAGTTGCTCCAATTCGTCCGGCGCGAACGGCTGCGGCAGGAAGGATTCGAGCACGGGAATTTCCTCCTTTTCCCGCGCGGCCAGTTCCGGCCGGCCGCCCTTCTCGTATTGCTCGATCGCGTCGCGCCGTTTCTTGACTTCCTTCTGCACGATCACGATGACCTCCGCGTCGGAGAGGCTATCGGTCTTTTTCTCGATTTGCGCGTAACCAATGGCCGACTTGAGCAGGCGCACGGTGGAAAGCCGCGGGGCGTCCCTGGCGAGCATGGCGGCTTTGAGGTCGGCGTTGATCTGATCGAGCAGGCTCATGAGGGGTGGGGAGTTGATTTACTGCGTTTCATTTCACGTTGATTCAACGGCGGTGCCCTTCATTCCTCCATCACTCCGTTTATTTCAAATTCCGAAGCGCGTCCCGGACGCGGGCGGCTTTTTCAAAATCTTCCTGCGCCACGGCCTGCTGGAGGGCGCTTTCGAGCTTCTCGCGCTCGGAAAGCGGCCGGCGCGATTTGACTTCCTCCAGCCACACTTCGAGCGAATGCAGTTCGCCGCTTTGTTCGAGCCATTCCTGGCGTTCGTGCTCGCGGTAAAATTGCCGGATGGCCTCGCTGCCTTCCTCGATGTGCGTGATGGCTTCGGCGTAGTGATTGGTTTGCAGCGCGAGCGCGCCTTTGGCGCGGGTCCGCATCATCAGGAGTTGCGGCAGGAATTGTTTCAGCGTCCAGGACTGGTCTTCGGCGGCCGCGTGGTGCGCGAGGAATTCCAGCGCCGCCAGGTTGCGGTCCGTGTCGCGATGGACGCCGGCGTAGTCCTCCAGTTGAAAGAGGCAGATGTAACGGTGATGAAACTGGACGGCCTCCTGTTGCAGCTTGGCGCAATCCTCGGAGCTCAATTGAAACCCTGCATCGCTGCCGCCGTGGGCCTTGCGATGCTTGTCCCTCTGCGCTTCGAAATGGTCCAGCAACGTGGCCCGGCCAAAGGGCCGCTTGCCGTCCGGCCGGCCTTCGACGTTCATCTGCAACACGCCGAGGTCGAGCCGAAGCTGGATTTTTTCCGTGCCGTCCTTCGCTCTGAATTTGCGGACCGCCAGCTTGCCCGGCTGGTATTCCCACTGGTCGAGCAGTTGGGAAATATCAATGCTCATGTCCGCACTATGGCGGGCGTTTGCGATCTAGTCAACGAAACGAAAAATCCGTCCGTCTTCACGCCAGGTTGTCGAACCGATTCTCCGGAGGGACGAGCTGCGCGAGTCCCAAACCTTGGCCGTTTTACCCTGAAAATTCGTGGGGCTCGTGTAACTCGTCCCTCCGGAACGATGTGCCCGCCCAGTCGAAATAATCCTGTCAATTCCCTCAATTCCGTCAAAAATCGCGCCATGTCCCAGGTCGTCTCCGTCGCCATCCATCCCAGCCAGTTTCCCGAAAACGTGCTGGCAGACTTGCGGCAATCGCTCCGCACGCGGCAGGTGAACCACAAATTCCTCTACGACAGCGTCCGGCAAACCGAAAAATGGCTCGCCCTCCATGAAGCCTGTTCCCCCTCGCGCAACGATCCGGACTGCGCGGCCACGTACGACGACGCCTTCGCCGCCACTGCCGGACTGGTTCGCGCCAAGTCGGTCCACCTGGTCGGTCTCGGTTGCGGCGGCGGACAAAAGGACACGCGGCTGCTCAAACTCTTGAAAGGGCAGGGGAGGAAGCTGGCCTACACGCCCTCCGATGTCAGCGTCGCGCTGGTCCTGGTGGCGCGTCGCGCAGCCTTGGCCGCCGTCGCCGCGCGCGACTGCCATCCGCTGGTCTGCGATCTGGCTTCCGCCGACGACCTGGCCGGCGTGATTTCGCGGCAAACTCTGCGCGGCGCGCGACGGCTGCTGACTTTTTTCGGTATGATCCCCAACTTCGAGCCGCAACGGATTTTGCCGAAGCTGGCGTCGCTGCTGCGGCCGGCGGATTACTTGTTGTTCAGCGCCAACCTCGCTCCAGGCCCGGACTACGCCGGGGGCGTGCGGCGCATCCTCCCGCAGTATGACAACGAGCTGACGCGTGAGTGGCTGCTGGCTTTCCTGATGGACCTCGGGGTGGAACCGAAGGACGGCGCACTGAAGTTCCGCATCGAAGAGCGTCCGGCGCGCCCCGGATTGAAACGGGTGGCGGCGTATTTTCTTTTTCGCCGCCGTTGCGTGCTGCGCGTGGGCGGTGAAACGTTTGAATTCGCGGAGGGTGAAGCGATCCGACTTTTCTTTTCCTATCGCCACACGCCGAAAAAGGTCCGTGCGCTGCTCCGTTCAGCCGGCATCGCCGTGCTGGAGGAATGGATTACCCGTTCGCAGGAGGAAGGCGTGTTCCTCTGCCGCAAGCAGGTCCGGCGAGCGCGGGGGGGCCATGTCACCGCTCCTGTTCAGTCAAGGCAACATGAGGCCCGTTCCAAGAACCCCTCACCCTGACCCTCTCCCTTACCGAAGGGGAAAGGGAAATCGCGCAGCCCGGGCGCGCGCGGTTGCTGGTTGCCTCGCCAGCCGCAGAGATTCCCTACCCACGAACCGCTCGTACCACCGCGAGGTCTTGGAGTGCGCCAGTCCTCTGGCGCTTTCGACAACCCACGACTTCCAAAGCGCCAGAGGACTGGCGCAGTCCAAGACGCTGACGCGACCAAGCCCGGTTTTTGCCGGTTCCGGGGCACAATTCGCGGCTTTGTGCGGGCCGTGGAATCTCTCCCCTCATCCGATGAAGGGAGAGGGTCAGGATGAGGGGTGTCGTCGGGCATTCCACCGCTCGACCAAACAACTGTGGCGCTCGCTCCACCGGCGCAGATTTATCGAGCCACTGCTAATAAACACTCAGGGTGTCCAGCACCGCCTTGATGCGCGGCACTTCATGGGTGCGGAACAAATCGGTCTTGCCCAGCGCCGCCAGCACCGCGAAGAACGGTTCGGCGCACCGCACCTCGTCACGAAAAAATTCAAACGCGTGCGGCAACGCATGGCAAACCGGATAGCCGAGCGCACGCAGTCGAAACGTGTTTAGAAACGTGGTCATCTGGTGGCGGACGCGCACCGCGCTGTCCTGCAAATTGCGGTAGTAAAAACCCAGGCCGGGGTCGAGCAGGATTTTTTCCACGCCGTGGCGCGCGGCGGTCTCGATCTGCCGGGCGAAATACTCGTGCATCACGGCTGTGGGATCGGTGCCGAAATTGAAATCGCCCACGTCGCGCACGTTGCCGCCCTGCACGTAACAGATGATCACCGCCGCGTCGTGTGCCGCGACCAGGCGATACATTTCCCCCGTGTGGTCGGTGCCGGTGAGGTTCAGGACGTTGGCGCCGGCCTCCAGGCAGGCGCGCGTGACCCCCGGCTGATACGTTTCCACAGACACCAAAATGCCGGCGGCACGCAACGATTTGATGACCGGGAGCAGCTTGCTGGCCTGCCCGGCCTCGTCCACGCGCGCCGCGTGGGCCAGCGTGGACTCCGCGCCGACGTCAATCAGGTCCGCGCCCTGCGCCTGCAGGACGTGGCCGCGCTGGACGGCGCTCTCGACGGAGAGACACACGCTCTCGCGATACCAGGAATCGGCGGAAAGGTTGATGACACCCATGATGGCGGGGCGTGAGTTGAAGGCGAAGGTTTTGTCGCCGAGTGAAAATTCCTTCACGCGCGCCGAGGCCGCGGCGCGGTTTTTTTCCAGCAATTCGGAAAGACGTTCCAAGTTTAACACGCGGAGGAAACCGTAAATCGTAAATCCCAAATCGTAAATCTAAAGTGGCGCGCCCGCCGCGATTCGAACGCGGGACCATCTGCTTAGAAGGCAGATGCTCTATCCAACTGAGCTACGGGCGCACGCCGGTCATACTAACCAGCGCCGCCGCAATCGCAAGCATGGCCTGTGCGCGTGTATTACTTGCCGGGCACGGGCGTGAGCGTGGCGCCCGCGGGCGGGCGTTCAACGGCCGGCGCGCGTTTGCGACGAAAGAAGCGGCCCTGGCTCCAGTCGTCGAAAATCGAGTAGCTCACGGGCGTGACGAGCAGCGAGAGGAGCAGGCAGAGCATCTGGCCGCCGATGATGACCTTGGCCATCGAAGCGCGCCCCGCGGCGCCGGGGCCCTGGCCCAGCGCGATCGGGATCATGGACGCGACGAGCATCATGGTCGTCATCAGGATCGGACGGAGGCGGGCGCGATTGGCCTGGAGGATCGCCTCTTCACGGTCGGGACGGGTGGAGGCCTTTGCCCTTCGTCGCCCACCCGGAATCGTCCGCCTGGCGCCTGGGGAGATCGCGACACCAGGATGATTTCCGCGGGGATTTGACCTTTGATCCGCGAGTGCAAACCCTGGTGGCAACGCCGACAAACATAACGCCCCGACGCAGGTGTTGTCTCCTGTGCCGGGATCCATCAAGGTGCTGAGATGAAAGCACTCTTCGCCCTGTTCCCAGGCTGGTTTTTCGTCTTGAGTTTCGTTGCCCCGAATGCTTTCGGGGCTGCCGAAGCTCCGTTCGCCGGCGGCAAGTGGATTGACCTCACCCACGAGTTTTCCAGCGAAACCCTCTACTGGCCGACGGCGGAAAAGTTTGCGCTGGAAAGTGAGTTTCGGGGCCAGACGCCCCAAGGCTATTTCTACGCGGCGAACCGCTATCGCGCCTCCGAGCACGGCGGCACACACATTGACGCTCCGGTCCATTTCGCCGAGGGCCACCAGACGGTGGATCAACTGCCGATGAAGATCAAAGGCGGCAGTGGTGGCCCGTTACGCATCGTGTCGTGGGTGGCCGAGAAACGGTGACCGGCGAATAGGCCTGTTTTGCTGAAATCTCAGCCGCCCGCCATCGCGCCGACGACGAGGAACGGCTCGGCGCCGCTCACCACTGCGTCGGGTAATTTGGTTTCCGGCGGTTCGAGGGACAGATCCTCTTTGCAAGCGAAGAATCGGATGAAGGACCGCCGCTTCAACGTGCCGTGATCGCGAATTGTCCCGCGCAACACCGGAAAGCGCGCTTCGAGCGCGTCGAGCACCGACCGGAGCGTGACCGGAGGCGCGACGTCAAGCTCCACTTCGCCGTCAACGCGAGCCAGGTTTCGCAGGTGATATGGCAGCACCACGCGGATCATTTGCTAACCACGAATGGACACGAAAGAACACAGCGCGGCGCAGCCGCAACCACTCCCTCTCCTCCATCGGATGGAAGACGGGCTGGGGAGAGGAGGCGCGTTTTTGGATTGCCCCTCTCCTCGGTCCTCTCCCCACTTCTTCGTCGCGGGGAGAGGAAGAAAAAGCGTGCCTCAAAATCTTTGTCGAAAATGCGCGAACATTTGCCATTGTAGTACGAATCCATCCGGTAGGGCGCGTCACTCCGTGCGCGCCGCTGCACAATGTTACACGAACGGCGCGCACGGAGTGACGCGCCCTACCACGGAATTCCGATTCGTGTCTAATCGTGTCCATTTGTGGTTTTGGTTTCCTGTTCACGGCAGCGTTTGCACCTCGACAGATAAAACCGCCGGAAGGTCGCGCACGATGGGATTCCACGAGTTGCCGCTGTTCGCAGAAGCGTAAACCTGTCCGCCCGTCGTGCCGAAATAAATCCCGCACGGTTCGAGCGAGTCCACGGCCATGGCGTCGCGCAGCACATTCACGTAGCAATCCTTTTGCGGCAGACCTTTCGTGAGCGCCTCCCATTCGTTGCCACCGGTTTTGCTCCGGTACACGCGCAGTTTGCCGTCCGGCGGAAAATGCTCGGAGTCGCTCTTGATGGGGACGACGTAGATGGTCTCCGGCTCGTGCGCGTGCACATCAATGGGGAAGCCGAAATCGGTCGGCAGGTTGCCGCTGACTTCGCTCCACTGGTCGCCCGCGTTGTTGGTCCGCAACACGTCCCAATGTTTCTGCATGAACAAAACGTCCGGCCGCGACGGGTGCATGGCGATGCGATGGACGCAGTGGCCGACCTCCGCATCGGAATCGGGAAGTTCATACTGGGATTTCAGTCCGCGATTGATGGGCTTCCACGTTTTGCCGCCGTCATCAGTGCGGAACGCGCCCGCCGCCGAAATCGCGATGTAGATGCGGTTGGCGTTTTTCGAGTCGAGAAGGATCGTGTGCAAGCCCATGCCGCCCGCGCCCGGCTGCCAGAGATGGCCCTTGGCCTTGCGCAAACCGGGAAGTTCCTTCCACGTCTTGCCACCGTCCGTCGTTTTGAACAACGCGGCATCTTCCGCGCCGGCGTAAACTGTGTCTGGATCAGTGAGCGACGGTTCGAGATGCCAGATGCGTTTGAACTCCCACGGATGCTGCGAGCCGTCGTAAAACTTGTGCGTGCCGACTTCGCCTTCATACACAAACTTGTTGCTCGCGCCCTTGGGGAATTCGCCGGGAGCGGGTATCGGCGCGCCGTCGGGCGTCGCCCAGGTCCCGCCGCCGTCATCCGAACGCTGAATGACCTGCCCGAACCAACCGCTGGTCTGCGACGCATAAATGCGGTTCGGGTCAACCGGCGAGCCTTTGAGGTGATACATCTCCCAGCCCGCAAAGTGCGGACCGTTGATGTTCCAATTCTGGCGCTGGCCGTCCGCGGTCAGGATGAATGCGCCTTTCTTCGTGCCGACCAATAATCGAATTCTGCTCATGGTGCTTTCCTGTTTGGATTTGCGTTTGGTGGTTTTGCTCATTCAGTGTTACGACGAACGACAGTGCACTTTTGGGACAATTGCATCAAAAAAATTCCGGTCAACTGGAGAGTCGCGCGAACCTCGCTTTTACGGCTGCGCCCATTTTGATCGCCCTCTCGTTGTTCGGAGGTGCTGCGGGTCACAGACGCGCGCTCCGGCGAGCATTGCTTATCCTTCCAGCTTCGCGTCCATCGTGATGTCCGCCTTGAGCAATCGCGAAATGGGGCAACCGGCCTTGGCCGCGTTGGCAATTTCAAGCGCTTTGGCCTTGTCCACTCCGGGAATGTTTGCCGTCACGTCCAGATGCGATTGGGTGACGGTGAAACCGGCGTCGGTTTTTTCCAGCGTGACCGTGGCTGTCGTGTGGATGGATTCAGGCGTGATGCCGGCCTTGCCAAGTTCCGCCGAGAATGCCATCGAGAAACAACCCGCATGCGCCGCGGCGATGAGTTCCTCGGGATTCGTGCCAACTCCGTTCTCGAAGCGCGTGCTGAAGGAGTATTGAGTTTCCTTGAGCACACCGCTCTCGGTGGAGATGCCGCCCTTGCCGCTTTTCAAATCGCCGCGCCAGACAGCCGATGCTTTGCGTTTCATGAGTTTCCTTTCCATCGTCGGGACGGGAATTCGGCCCGACATTTTAGAGGCTAACAACGATGCCATCGCTGTTCAAGCGGGACATTGGAGTTCCGAAAAGGAGCGCGACTGTGTCCGCAGGATCAGTCGCAGCAGTTCGCCGGCAAGGTGACTGGGAAATAGTCTCCACGTTTGTGTATTGGGTCGTGCTGCGGCTGGGCTGCGGATCACAGATCCCCTCAGGATTGCCACCTGCTGGGATGGTCCTGGCCGTGGCGAGCACCGTGCCTCCGCCGCGGAGGAGGCGATTCACTACGGCCCCGCCAATTCTTTTCGTGCCACCCGTGACGAGAATTCGTGTGCCGGTGAATTCTTCGGCGTCGCAGGGGATGAATCAAATGAATTGAACAACCTCAACCATTTTGTGTAGTTTTGATGGTGGCCCAAGTTGCTGAAAACTTGCCGGCCGAATTGCCTAAAGACAAAATCGCACCATGTCATCATCACAACTCGATCCGTCAGCCATCCTGCAGACCGCGTTTTCGTTTTGGTCGTCCAAGGTCTTGCTCACGGCCGTTGAGTTCGGCGTGTTCACCACACTGGGCAACCGCCGGCTCACCGGCGCGGAACTTGGCGCGGCGTTGAAGCTGCACCCACGCGCCATCGCGGACTTTTTCGACGCGCTCGTAGCCATGAAATTCCTTGGACGCGACGGCGATGGCGCGGCGGCGAAATACTTCAACACACCCGAAGGCGCACTCTTCCTGGACGAAAAAAGCCCGCGCTACGTCGGCGGTATTCTCGTGATGCTCAATGCGCGGCTCTTCAAATTCTGGAACGACCTGCCCGAGGCGCTCCGCACCGGGAAGCCGCAGAACGAAGTGAAGCACGGCCAGAAGGGGATTTTCGAGGAACTTTACGCCGACCTGCCCAAGCTGGAACAATTCTTGGGCGCCATGACCGGTCTCTCTCGCCTCAACTTCGAGGCCTTCGCCGGGAAGTTTGATTTCTCAAAATACAAAACGCTCTGTGACATCGGCGGCGCGACCGGCCTGCTGTGCATCGAAGCGGCAAAGCGTCATTCACACCTGAAATGCACGTCGTTCGACCTGCCGCCCGTCGAGCCGATTGCGAAGAAACACATCGCCGCCGCCGGATTGGAAAATCGCATCAACACGGCGTCCGGTGATTTCTTCAAGGACCCCTTGCCCAAGGCGGACCTCATCACGATGGGCATGATTCTGCACGATTGGAATCTGGAGAAAAAGATGCACCTCATCCGCGCGGCCTACGACGCCCTGCCGCCCGGCGGTGCGCTCGTGGCCATCGAGGCGCTCATTGACGACGCGCGGCGCGAAAATGTGCAAGGCCTGCTCATGTCGCTGAACATGCTCATTGAATTTGGCGACGCCTTCGACTATTCCGGCGCGGACTTCCGCAGATGGTGCGGCGAAGTCGGCTTCCAACGCTTTGAAGTCATCCACCTTGCCGGCGCCTCCAGTGCCGCGGTGGCTTACAAATAAACCCAGAAACGGCATTTGAACCGCAGATGGACGCAGATCAACGCAGATGCCGGGGAAGATCCAAGCGAGAGATGCATCACCCGGCAGATGACGAGCCGGCAATCGGGCAGGCTCTTGGCCACGAGATTATATCTGCGTCCATCCGCGTCTATCTGCGGTTTCAAGGATAAACGATTCCAACAACCAAACTAAAAGATTATGCCACAGGAAAAAGAGATCATCCGGGCCGGGCAGATTGAAGTTCGCTTCCTGCTCGAAAGCAAACACTCCAACGGCCAGTTGGCCATGTTTGAATTCACCGTTCCGGCGGGCGCGAAAGTTCCGCTGCCCCATTCGCACACGCATTACGATGAAACCATATATGGTTTGGAAGGCGTGCTCACGTTCACCGTCAATGGCCAACCGACGGACATCCCCACAGGTGAATCCTGTTTTATTCCGCGCGGGGCGGTGCATGGTTTCAACAATCTGAAACCGGCCAAGGCAAAGGCGCTGGCCGTCGTGACGCCGGCTCTCATCGGGCCGGATTATTTCCGGGAAATGGCAGCCATCGTCAATGCCGGCGGCCCGCCGGATCTGGAGAAAATAAAAGCGGTGATGACCAGGCACGGGCTTGTTCCCGTTCTGCCGCATTCGTGACAATCCCAACGGGATTGTGACCTCCAGCCCAAGGTTGCGAGGCACGAGCTACCTTGGGTGAACGTTCCGAAATGAAAACAACCGCAACGCGGTTGTGGCAAATCTTTCGGCACAGATCATTCAATCCCAAACATATTTCTCATCCCATTCAATTTCGTGCTTGCGCAACAACGCGCGCAACTCGTCCTGAAAGCCAATCGTGCGATGATGTTCCTCTTGTCCAGCAATGTATTGCTTCACCTGTTCGAGATTCGATTGGCTCACGGAGAAATCCGCGTAGCCGCCTTGCCACTCGAAGTCGGCGTAATCGCGACCGCGTTCCTTCAGCCAGAGGTTCGAGACGCGTTTCAATTCCTTCACCCATTCGGCCTGCGTGATGGTGCGTCCGAAGCGCGCGAGCAGATGGACGTGGTCTTCCACGCCGCCGACGAGGAGGGGCGGGTAATCGAGTTGTTTGGACACGCTGCCGAGATACGAGTGGAGCGCGTCGCGCGTGGGTTTGTCGCGCAG
>CAZIFU010000198.1:0-2783 GCA_964539075.1 uncultured Verrucomicrobiota bacterium
ACGGCTCTCGAAGCGCGCGACGGCCTGGACCGGATTCGTCCCGCGCCCGACGAAGTGCCCTTGAAGAACGTGGACCTGGTGATTGAAGCCGCGGTCGAAAAACTTGAGCTCAAAAAGAAAATTTTCCAGCGCCTCGACGAACTGACCTCCGACGACACGATCCTGGCGACCAACACCTCGGCGCTGCCCGTGTCCGAACTGGCCGCCGGCACGCGCCGGCCCGAGCGCGTTCTGGGTCTGCACTTCTTTAACCCTGTCCACCGGATGGAACTGGTCGAAATCGTCGCCGCGCGCCGGACCGCGCCGGAAATCCTCCAGCGCGCCCTCCGCTTCACGCAACAGATCGGCAAGCTGCCCGTCGTTGTAAAGGACAGCCCCGGCTTTCTCGTCAACCGCATCCTCATGCCATATCTGATCGAGGCCGGAAACCTGTTCGAAGCCGGTGCCAGCGTCGCCGACCTCGACGAGGCCATGCTCGACTTCGGGATGCCGATGGGGCCGATGCGGTTGCTGGACGAAGTGGGCGTGGACGTCGCCTTGCACGTGGCGCAAACGCTGGCCGCCAGCTTCAGCGATCGTTTGAAGGTGCCGGCGTCCCTCGCGCAGATGGTCCAGTCCGGTTTGCTCGGACGAAAGAGCGGCCGCGGCTTTTATCTGCACCACCGGGGCAAGGAACCGCAACCCAACCCGCAAGTCGCCGCCCAGATTCGGAGCCAGGCCGCGCGCGCATTGTCGCGTGAAGAGCTGCGCGAGCGAATGGTCTTCCTGATGATCAACGAAGCCACCCGTTGTCTGGAGGAGGAAGTCGTCACCCATCCGGCGGACGTGGATTTCGCGATGATCATGGGCACGGGGTTCGCGCCCTTCCGCGGCGGTCCGTTGCGCTACGCCGATGCCCTGGGCGCGGCCAAGGTGGCGGGGGCGATGGAGCATCTGGTGGAAGCGGGCGCGACGCACTTTGCTCCGTGCGCGATGCTCCGCGAGATGGCCGCTACCGGAGCAAAGTTTTATGGCTCGACGTGAAATCAAAGTGATATGAGGCATGGAACACGGCGAACAGAAAATCCCCACACCCCGGCCTTACCCATGAACCGTTCGTACCACCGCAAGGTCTTGGAGTGCGCCAGCCCTCTGGCGCTTTCGACAACCCACGACTTCCAAAGCGCCAGAGGACTGGCGCAGTCCAGGACGCTGACGCGACCAAGCTCGGTTTTCTCCGGTTCAGGGCACAATTCGCGGCTTTGTGCGGGCCGTGGAATCTCTCCCTCCGGGAGGGCCGGGGTGAGGGGCCGCTTTATCGTTTGTACCGATTATTACTGAGAAATGGTGTCACAGGATTTCCACCGGCCGGTGGTTCGCCGCCCGGAGCGCCTCGGCATATTTCACGCCGCAGGCCGCACCACGGTAGCGCGCCAGCGTTTCTTTCGCCGTCTGCGCGCTGTCGGGCTGCTTCGGATCGTAAGGTTTGTCGTGCACGAAGGCCATCAGCTTGCCGAGCCATTCCATCGCCGCGGGCCAATCCTCAGTGACATCAACAAAAGTGTCCGGCTCGAAGCCGATCGTGTGGCCGGGGCCGTTGTCGTAGCTGAAAATCTGGCGCGGTGGCCTGGGCGCGTCGCCACCCAAAACGGCGCCGGCCTGGCGCAGCACGATCCGGCTCAACGAGGCGGCGACTTCGTGGTCGGGATGACGGTCCTGCTGCCAGAGCATGAACGCCACGTCGGGCTTCACGTCAGCCACGACCTCGGCCACGGCTTTCTTCGTGTCGTCGTTCACGTCGAAATGCAGCGAGGCATATTTGAGGAAGCGCATTTCGACGCCGCGCTCTGACGCGAGGTCCTGGCTGACCTTGGGCAATTCCCCGCCGCGACCCTTCACCGTCGGCCAGCGGGTGTAGTCGCCGATGATCGCAAGGATGACCACGCGGTAATGCTTGCGCACGGCCTGGAGCAGGACGCCCGGAATGCCAAACACGCAGTCATCGTAATGCGCGCCGATGGCCAACAAGGTCCTGCTCATGCGCTTAACCGGGACGATGCAGTTGTAATTGGGGAGCGCGCCCGCCCCGGGCGCAGTCCGACGCGCCTCGCGTCGGACCTTCGCGCGTTCACCCGGTGAACCGATGGGTGCGGCCACGGCGCGAAGCGTTCGGCGCGAGGGCGCGCCGAACCGCAGCCGGGGCGGCTGCGCTCCCGCCGAAAGTCGGATTGAATCCTACTGGCTAAAGGGTTCACGTTTTGCGCGTGAGGGCGCGGTGGAGCAGGTTTTGGGTGATGCGCTGGACGCGTTCGTCCGGGCCGTGCGGTCGGCTCCAGTGCGACCACGGCAGCATGTGGCCCGGCGGACTGCTCAAACCTTGCGCCCAGAAAATGGTCGAGGCGTTGAATACAAAATTGTTCTTCGGGCCGGGATGGATTGTGGCCGTCCAATGCTGGGGTTTGACGCCGCTGACGAACGCGGTCCCCTCCGCGACGATTTGCAGGCCGGGAATTTCCGCCGGGTCGCCGTGATATTCCCAGCCGACCAGGCCGGGGATGGAATCGCCCTTCTTGATGCCGGTGCCCTCGAACATCCAGTGGGCGGGCTGGGTGATGATCCAGTCGCCGCCGCCATTGACGGGCACGACGTTTCGTCCGCCCATGACGAGACCTTCATCCGGGCCGGTGACAGGAAAATCGAATTCCTTGCGCTGCGGTTGCCGGGCGAAGCCGCCGTAGGGGCCGGCGCGAGTGATGATGCGGTTGGGCCGCCCGTCGCTGGCCGCGCGATAAGGGCTGACCCAG
>CAZIFU010000199.1:0-3066 GCA_964539075.1 uncultured Verrucomicrobiota bacterium
TTGGCGATCGTCAGCACTTCGGTGCCGCTGTTGACATTGCCGGAGCCGGAAACCGCCTGGCCCACCGAAACCGGCCGGGTGAGCACGGTGCAATCGAACGGCGCCACAATTTTCGTCCGGGAAAGTTTGTCCTCGATCTGCTGCAGGGCGTTGTCCGCCCGCTCCAGCGCATTCTTGGCCAGCTCAAAATCGGTCCTGGTGTTCTCGAACAACTCCTGGGAGATGAGGTTCCCGGCAAAGAGTTCCTGGCTGCGCTTGAAATTCCGGTCGGCGCGTTCCAGTTGCAGCTTGGATCCCTCGATTTCCGTCAGCCGGGAGGTGCGCTCGATTTGCAGGTCGTGATCATCCAGCGTGAACAGCACCGCCCCACTGGCCACCTTGTCCCCCACGTCCACCGGCAGCGTTGCGATGCGGCCGCTGATTTCGGGCCGCACAGAAACCTGTTCGGCGGGGCCGATGTCCCCCGTCGCGCTGACGGCGAAACTGATATTCCGCGCTTCGACGGCCGCGGTGGTCGGGCGGGAGGATTTTTTCTTCGCCGCCGGGTTGTCCTTCCAAAAAGCGATTTTATCGGGCCAGGTTTTGTAGGCCCACGCGCCGCCGCCCCCAAGAGCCGCGAGCACGAGAATCCAGACAATCAATCTTTTCATGCGCTGAGGGGGACGAGCATGGCAGATTGACAATCTCGATGCAAACGCGGAGTTGAATAATTTCCGCGCCCACGGCTGGTTAAACCCGGGTTCCGAAGCTGAAACCACGGATTTCGCGGATGACACGGATGATGAAAGCATTCCGTTCGTGAGGCTCCGTAAGGATCGGTTTGGGGAGTTCCGCGCAGAAGTTCCTCTTCATCCGTGCCATCCGTGTCATCCGTGGTTCTCCATCCCGGTTTTCGGGTTAAATCTCATCTCGCCATTTCCCGGGGAAAAATCCTAAGCTCGCCCCGTGAAGACGTGGCCCAAGACGCTCGAACGCCTGACGGCCGCCGTGTGGGATTGGTGCCATCGGAACTGGCAGAAGGCGCTGCGCATCCGCGAAAAAATCCACTTTCGCGAAGAAGTCATTCACCTCGCTCTGGCCGGGGCCGTGGGCGTCATCGGCGGGTTGGTCAACCTGGCTTTTTCCCTTTGCATCAAACTGGTCCAGATGCTCACCCTCGGTCATGTGGGCGACGTGGTGGAGGTGGCGCAGCAATTGGATTGGTGGCACCGGCTGATCGTGCCCACGGCCGGCGGGTTGGTGGCGGGCGCGGTGTTGTATTGGGGCCTGCGCGTGGCGGGACAGCAAGGCGCCAGCAACCTGCTGGAAGTGGTGGTGGCCGGGGATGGCCGGCTGCCCTTCCGCACCGCACTGGTCAAATCGCTTTCCTCCCTGGTCAGCATCGGCAGCGGCGCGTCCATCGGGCGCGAAGGCTCCATCACCCAGTTCACCGCCACGCTGGCTTCCAAGGCGGGGCAACTGGCGCGCTGGCAGCCCTACCGGCTCCGGCTCCTCCTGGCCTGCGGCGCGGCGGCGGGCATTGCCGCCGCTTACAACGCTCCCATCGCCGGCGCGGTCTTCGCCGCGCAAATCGTCCTGGGCAATTTTTCGATGAGCCTCTTCGCGCCGCTGGTCTTTGCTTCGGTGGTGTCCTCGATGGTTTCGCGGAGTTTTTTTGGACTCACCCCGTTGTATCATGCGCCACCGTTCGACTTCACCAGCCTGGCGCAGTTGCCCTGGTTCGTCTTGCTGGGCGCGCTGGCCGGCGGGCTGGGCGCGCTGTTTCTCAAAATGCTGCGCACCGGCGAATTTTATTTCAACCGTCTGCGCGCCCCGCCTTTCGTGCGGCTGGCGCTGGGCGGGCTGGTGGTGGGCGCCATCGGGCTGGAATACGCCGAGGTGTGGGGCAACGGCTACACCGCCGCCAACCGGGTCCTGACCGAGCAACTGCCGTTGCTCTGGCTGCTGGGCCTGGTGCTGGCCAAGTTGCTGGCCACCGTGGCCACCGTCGGCTCCGGCACCGTGGGCGGGGTCTTCACGCCGACGCTCTTTCTGGGCGCGGGCCTGGGCAGTTTGTTCGCGGCGACGCTCAGCCAGTTGGGCTGCGGCACCACGCTGCCCAGCGCGGCCTTCGCCCTCGTCGGCATGGCCAGCCTGCTGGCGGCCACCACCCATTCGCCGCTGCTGGCGATGATCATGGTGTTTGAAATTTCCCTCAATTATTCGCTCATGCCCGCCCTCATGCTGGCCTGCGCCGTCGCCACGCTCGTCTCCCGCAGCCTTCATCCCAACACGATCTACACCGAGCCGCTCCGCCTCAAGGGCCTGCCCGCCGGCGGTGAAAGCGCCGAATTGGGCGCGGCCACCCGGCAGACCGTCGCCGAACTTATGCGCCAGCCCGTCCCGCCGGTGCGCGACACCACCCCGTTTCCCGAAATCGCCGAACGCTTTCTGACCAGCCCAAACAATTTCCTGCCCGTCGTGGACGCGCAGCAACGACTGCTGGGCATGGTGTCGCTGCACGATTTGAAGGAATATCTCAACGCCGGACAGGAACTGCGCGGCGTCATCGCCTACGACGTGATGCGGCCCGTGCCCGCCTGTCTGACACCCAACCAGCGATTGCTCGACGTGCTGCCGGTCCTGCTGGCGACGGAAATCCGCAACATCCCTGTGGTCAACACGCTGACGGAAAACCGGCTGGTCGGGGCACTGGTTCGCGCCGACGCCCTGGGTCTGTTGTCCGAGGCCATCGCGGCGACGGGCGGGGAGAAGGACTGAAATTAGGGTTTGGGGTTTGGGGTCTCGGGTCTGAGGACTGCGTCCGGGGTCTGGCGTCTGGGGTCTCGGGTCTGGGGATGTTGGATGTTCGATGTTCTCTTTCCCTCTCAACTCTCAACTATCAACTCCCCTGCCCACCCATCCAGCGGACTTTTCACACCCAAGCCCGGCTTCTGCATCACGTGCGTGTAAATCTGCGTGGTGCTCACATCCTTGTGACCCAGCAAATCCTGCACCGTGCGGATGTCATAACCGTTTTCCAACAGATGCGTGGCGAAGGAATGGCGCAACGTATGGCAGGTCGCC
>CAZIFU010000200.1:0-2029 GCA_964539075.1 uncultured Verrucomicrobiota bacterium
TGCGCCCGATGGCCATCGCTTCGCCGACGCTTTTCATCTGCGTGGTGAGCGTGGGGTCGGCTTGCGGAATGGTGGCCGTGCGCCAGCACCTCGAAGGCAAAGCGCGGAATCTTGGTGACGACGTAATCAATGCTCGGCTCGGAGCTTGCCCCATGAGAGAGCGACCGTGGCGAAGGCCTGAACGATGCGCAGAATTCCCTCACGGGGCGAGCGGGGGTTTCGCGCGTAATGGATTTTGAATGCTTGACGAGGCTACGCCTCTGGCGTAGTTTTCTCCGTGTGGTCTTTGTCGAAACACCGATATTCACCAAGCGCGTCCTGCAACTCATGGACGATGCGGGGTATTCGGCATTGCAGACGTATCTGGTCAGGCATCCTGACGCCGGAAAGGTGATTCCGGGTTCGGGCGGAATGAGAAAAATCCGCTGGGCGGGCGGCGGACATGGCAAGCGCGGCGGCTTGCGGCTGATTTATTATTGGTGGGTTGCCAAAGACCGCATCTCAATGCTGCTCGTTTATCCGAAGAGCGAGCGGGACGACTTGAGTGCCGATCAAGTAAAGCAACTTCGGAAAGCGCTGGGGATTTGAATTATGAAAAAAGAACTTTTTGCTGAACTGCTGCAAAGCGTGAATGAAGCCGCCGCCATTGAACGTGGCGAAGCCAAGCCGTCGCGCAAATTCGAGGTCAAGACCGCCAACGACGTGCTGCGCGTGCGCAACAAGCTCGGCCTGCCGCAAATCAAATTCGCCCGTCTGCTGGGCATCAGCGAGGACACGCTTCAGAACTGGGAACAAGGACGGCGCAAGCCCGCCGGTCCGGCAAAGGTGCTGCTGAAAATCGCGGCGAAGCATCCGAAGATCGTGTTGGAAACGGCAGCGTAATGCGCCAGGGTTTGCCGTCTCCCCCCAGGCCGATGCGGCGGCTCGCGCACGGTCACCGTGTCTCCAGCGAGCGCAGGCATTTTTGCAGGCTTTCCTTGAACGTGCGCCCGATGGCCATCGCTTCGCCCACGCTTTTCATCTGCGTGGTGAGCGTGGGGTCGGCTTGCGGAATGGTGGCCGTGCGCCAGCACCTCGAAGGCAAAGCGCGGGATCTTGGTGACGACGTAATCAATGCTCGGCTCGAAGCTCGCGGGGGTTTCGCGCGTGATGTCGTTCTTGAGTTCGTTGAGCAGGTGGCGGTCGCGTGCCAACGCCCGACGGCGAGTTTGGCGGAAGAAATGCCCTTTGCACAATGCCGCCGACAGGGATATGCTTTGACCCAAGATGAAAACGGTCGAAGCAATCATTGAAACGAATGGCGAGGTGCATTTGGTCGAGCCGATCCATGTGCTGACGCCGCGCCGTGCGCTCGTCACGATTCTTGAAGAAGCGCCGACCGCGCATGATACCGCGCTGTTGAGCGAGGCCGCGCTCGCCGAGGACTGGAATCGCGCCGAGGAGGACGCCGCATGGGCGCATTTACAGCCGGCCAAGTAGTCATCGTTCGCTTTCCTTTTTCCGACCTCACCGCGTCCAAGTTGCGCCCGGATGTGGTGCTGGCGGAAGCCGGACACGGCGACTGGATTCTCTGCCAGATCACCAGTAAATCCTACGGCGACGAAAAAGCCATTTCTCTGGACGCTCCCGACTTCGCGCACGGCTCACTTCGCCTGACCAGCCATGTCCGTCCCGGCAAACTGTTCACTGCCCACAGCAGCCTCGTGGCAAATCAGGTAGGTGAATTGCAGCCCGGAAAATTCTCCGCCGTCCGTGAAGCGGTTGTGCGCATGATTCAAAAAGGCTGATGACGTCGCGCGGGAGGACGTCGCGGTCGCCATAGACTTCCGTGCCGATGCGCCAGGGTCTGCCGTCGCCGCCCAGGCCGCTGCGGCTGGTCGCGCACGGTCACCGTGTCTCCAGCGAGCGCAGGCATTTTTGCAGGCTTTCCTTGAACGTGCGCCCGATGGCCATCGCTTCGCCGACGCTTTTCATCTGCGTGGTGAGCGTGGGGTCGGCTTGCGGAATGGTGGCCGTGCGCCAGCACCTC
>CAZIFU010000201.1:0-2005 GCA_964539075.1 uncultured Verrucomicrobiota bacterium
TTCGATTTTGGCGTACAGTATGTGTCTATGGAGACGGGAGTGAATCTCGGTGTCGCATTGAAAAACCTTGGACCCGAGATGGCTTTTGATGGACCCGATCTCGAGAGCTTTGCGGAGATCCCCGGCCAGGATCCCGGCTCGCGCCCCCGCGCTTTGCGCCTGCCCGGTGCTGAGTTTGAGCTGCCTTCAACTCTCGAATTGGGATTGGGTTATCTCTACAAGGTCAACGATCAAAACAACATTGAATTATCCGGTAACTTCCAGAATACAAACTTTGGCAGCGATGAGTATAAATTCGGCGTCGAGTACGGATACCACGATGCCCTCTTCTTGCGCGGCGGGTATGCCTTGAATCAAAACCAGGATGATAATATCTACGGCGCATCGTTCGGGGTAGGGGTGAAAATACCGGTATCCAGCTCATCAATCATCGTCGACTATGCGTGGCGCCATGCGGATTTCTTCGATGCCAATCAATGGGTCACTGTTAAGATCGGTTTTTGAGTTCATGAGTCTCAAGCTTCACGGGATGGTTCCGGCGTGATTCCGGTTGGAACCATCCTTGAGATTCTCTCGTGGATCCCGGGATCGATTCAGAGGAGGCGTTGTTTCAGGTCTTGATTCTTCTACCATTCATAATTCTTGGATGGAGCGCGTTTGCAGACAGTGGCTCGCACCAGGTGAAGCCCCAGTCGTATGCTGAATTCCACCCCTCGCCGGTCGACACTTTTCGGGAGACAGGGAGATTCAGTTCTGCGGCTGCACTCTGCGTTGATCCTCTCGGGTTCATATACGTTCTCGATCGAGGCTCGAACGAATTGATATGTCTCAGCAGGGATCGGAAAGTAGTCTTTCATACTGGTGGGTATGGATGGTCGCAATTCGCGTTCGATGATCCGCATGATCTTGACGCTCCCAACGGCCTCGATGTTTATGTCGCAGATTACGGGAATCATCGCGTACAGCGTTTCGACAGGAATCTCACGCTCGTGTCTTCTCTTCCACCGGTAGATGAGGTCACGGGGAGTAGGAGCTTCGGTTATCCGAGGAGTGTCGCTCTTGCGGCGAGCGGCGCTTTGTACCTTACCGATGGCGAGAATAACCGTATTGCCAGGATCGATGGAGATGGAAGCATTCGCACTTTTGGTGGAATCGACGCTGCGAAGGGGAGACTCCGGTATCCTACACGAATACGGGTGAATAGCAACGAGCTCGTCTTCGTTCAGGATTCGAACGCTATCGTGATGTTTGACAGGTTTGGAAATTTTGTGCGAAGGATCGGTAATTACGTCTTCCAACATCTTTCAGTTTTTGCGATCGATGAAGACACCATTTATGCCCTCGACGGTTGTCGCCTCCTCAAGATCAATGAACGGGGATTCGTTGAAGACACTCTCGCGGATCTCTGTTCTCCTGAGGGCGAGATGGCAGTAAGACCCGTCGATATTGCCGTTCGACACGGCATATGTTACCTCTTGACCGAGCATTCGGTTCAAACATTACTTCTTACATCGTTGTACCGGAAAAATGATTAGAATCTAAAGCATCATTCATTACAGTTCATCTATCAATCATAGGAGGAGTTACCATGCCAGCTAAAAGTCTAAACAAGGTCACATTGATCGGTAATCTCGGCAAGGATCCTGAGCTGAGTTACACCGCTTCAGGCGTCGCCGTCGCAAAGTTTTCGATCGCAACAAACGAACGCTGGAAAGATCAGGAAGGTAATGTACAGGAGCGTGTGGAATGGCATACCATCGTGGCGTGGCGTAAGCTTGCCGAAATCTGCGGACAATACCTAAAGAAAGGTGGAAAGGTCTACCTCGAAGGTAAACTCCAGTCACGCTCCTGGGATGATAAGAATACGGGTGTCAAGCGGTATACGACGGAGATTATCGCGGATGATCTCATCATGCTGGACTCCAGGGGCGCCAGTGCGAATAATGATGCCGCACCTGTGGTTGCCGAAGAGTCTGTTGCACCGGAGAAAGATGATTTGCCATTC
>CAZIFU010000202.1:0-4125 GCA_964539075.1 uncultured Verrucomicrobiota bacterium
ATCCAGTGCCTCGACCTGCCGACCGCGCCGCACAACTTTCTGGCCGAAGAAGGCTACATCTTCGACGCCCCGCCGGCCAAGCAGACGACGGCCACCGAGACGCAGAAGCCGCCCCAAACCCAGACGCAGGGGGATGAGCAAGTCCAGCCCCAGCCGACTCCAAACTCGGTCATGTCGGACCTCGTCGGCCAGTGGGGTTTCCGCGGGCAGCTTCCGAACGGCTCGGCGGCCATCGGCATCACGCTGCGGGAAGACGGGGGGATGGCCTTCTATGCGAATGTCCGCTATGCCAACGGACAATGCCAGGAAGTTCAGGGGACCGGACACTGGGAGATCGATCGCAATCTGCTCGTCCTCACGGATCAGACCGGCGCGAGCCGCATGCCCTTCGTCCTGCAGAACGGACAACTGGCGATTTATTTCGAGAAGCTCAACGCCACGATCCGCCTCGACCGCCTGTAAACGAGCCGGGAGAAACGCAACAAAGAGGAGCAGCGCGACACGTGAAAGGTGGGTCGCGCCGAGCCGCCGGAGTCGACAGTCCGCTGTCGATGCTGGCGGCTTCGGCCGTTCAACGGTAACCTCGTCTCGGAGGCAGGAGCGAACCTGCGTCGCAGATCCAAATCCGGCAGATCATCGCAAGCATCGATGCAAACATGTTCCATTCCCCCCATGATTCGTCGCTTTCCGCCCAATCTGGCTACCAAGCGAGCGGACTTGTTTTGGATCGCATTGATCTCCTCTTCTTCCACTTCCGCCAACGGTGCATTTCGGTCAGCATCGCTACACTCCATCTCGCGGGGAAAAACACGCTCAAATGCGGCTGGATGGGGGTCGAGCGCCGGCAACAGGCGAAAGCCCAAACGGAATAACTCCTGCCACCAGACGACCAGCTCCAGAATTCGGACATCAATCCATTCGCGGCGGAACAGGGGTATTTCTCGATAGGGTGCCTTACCCAATGGAAACGTGTTGACGACGGCTTGACGGCCGATCCCCACCTGCCCGTCACGAAGGAACTCCGCGACCGCGAAGACGGTCTCCATGCAGGTCGAATTGAACTCCTCGTCGCAAACACCAGCCAAGCCGTTTGTAAAATCCCGGCCATCGCAATGGGCCTGAAATTCTGCATTGGTATTGAAGAGTTTGCGAAGTTCTTCAGGATCGCTTCCACTGGCAAGCTCGCGGCGTCCGGATCGGACATACGCTGACCAGACCCACCAGGAAATATGGAGAGACACAAGCTCCTGAGTCGGAACAATTTCATTCCGCCGCGCCTGAAGGAATGACGGCAACAACTTAGCTTCAACGGGCATGGGTATCTGCGCAAACCACAGGACCTTCTCGGTAATCCAGTGCCGCTCGACTTCGTAAACCTCCCAAGCCGCAGCTATCGCGCTAACCCGGATTATTCATACTCCGGCAAACAAAACGGCCTCCGAGGGCGTCTAATGTGTTGAACAACATCACGTTGGACGCCAGCAAGGAGGCCGCTCGTGAGTATACAGTCTGTCGCGCAGCTTGTCTTTGGTTTTCATCCCGCAAAACCGATCGTCGTCGAGACTTCGCGGGCGCAACTCAGCAGCGATGCCGGGCTGTTGCCGATCCGTCAGTTTGACGAGCAGATTGGGTTCACGCAGCAGTTCGCCGCGGCGCTGCGGGACACACGGGTTCCGGGGTTGCTCACACACAGTCGGCGGTCGATGGTGGTGCAGCGGATCTACGGCATCCTCGCCGACTACGAAGACCAGAACGATCACGACACCTTGCGGAGTGATCCCGTCTTCAAGCTCCTGGCCGATCGCAGTCCCGACGAGGACGATCTCGCCAGTCAGCCGACGCTGTCCCGCTTCGAGAACGCGGTGACCATTCCGGACCTGTATCGGCTGCGGGATCTGCTGGTGACTCAGTTCGTCGACTCCTTCGAGACGCCGCCGGTGCGTCTGACGCTCGACTTCGACGCCTTCGACGACCCGACCCACGGCCAGCAGCAGCTCACCTTCTTCCATGGCTATTACGAGCAGTACCAGTACCTGCCGCTGGTCGTCACGTGCGCCGAGAATGATCTGGTTCTGCTGGTGGGACTGCGGCACGGCACCTGCGCGGCGTCTCTGGGGGCCGACGACGACTTGCGGTATCTCGTCGAACGCCTGCGGGCGGCGTGGCCCGACGTCGAGATTCACGTCCGCGCCGACAGCGGCTTCGGCGTGCCGGCGATGTACGACGTCTGCGAGGAACTGGCACTGTGCTATACGTTCGGGATCGGCATGAACGCCCGGCTCAAGCGGCACAGCGACGCCCTGCTCACCCAAGCGGTGACGCAGTACGAGCAGACGGGCCAGCCGCAACGATTGTTCACGGGACTGTGGTATCAAGCAGACTCTTGGAACCACGATCGCTATGTGGTGCTCAAGGCCGAGGCGCACGCGCAAGGCACCAACCGCCGAGCCGTCGTCACCAATCGCTCCGGCGCACCGATCCTGCCGCAAGCCACGTACGACGAGTACACCGCACGCGGCGAGAGTGAGAATCGGAACAAGGAACTCAAAGACGGCCTGCACGCGGACCGGCTCAGCGACCATCGTTTCTTTGCCAATTTCTTCCGACTGTACCTGCACGCGGCAACGCTCAATCTGCTGGTGCGGCTGAGACGCGCGGTGACCAGAAATCCCACGCCGCGCCAACTCGGCATGCCCGACGCGCTGCCGGCCGAGACGCTGGCCGGCACGCGGCGACGCACGTTCTTCAACCGACGCCGCAAGAGCGACCCGTTGGGCGAAGGCCATCCCTGCACGTGGCGCACGCGGCTGATCAAGGTGGCCGCGGAAGTCGTGGTCAGCTCACGCCGCATTTTCGTGCGGCTCTCGTCGAGTTGGCCTCATCTCGACCACTTCGCGGCCGTCTCACAGGCCATTCTTGCCTTTGACACCGGATGATCGGCGTCTCCCGCCGTGATGCCCGGGACCAACCGCTGACACACATCACTCTGGGGAAAGGGGCGGTGCGCCCTCATTCCCCTCCTCCCTCGACTCGCAACCCCCAACCGCCGCCGCCTACTCCCAAATTCCCAAGGTATGAATAATCCGGGCTAGGATTCGTCGTCCGGGCCGTCAGGATATTCTGCCGAATGGGCATCGTCCGCCAAATCCTCATCGAAATTGAAGCTCATCTGAAGCTGCGCGCCGTGAATGTTATTGAGCCTCCGTCAAAACCCATAAGTTACTGAACGGAGTGGTACAGTCGTTGCTTGTGTGGTCCTCCCGAAAGGAGGGCCTTGCCCATGTTGACGCCTGCGTTCTTCCCGTCGCTGGAGCGACACGACGCGGCGTCCAGGACGGATGACCGATCACAACTCACCGACGTGCAATGGTTTCTGATTGAAGACCTTTTCGACTGGCAACCGCCCACGCGAGCGGGCGGACGGCCCACGATCCCACCGCGGGCCGTGCTCGAAGCGTTATTTTGGATGCTGAGGAACGGTGGACCTTGGAAAGATTTACCAGAATACTTTCCATCCGAAGCAACGTGTCGACGACGGCTGCGGGAGTGGACCGAGAAGGGAATTCTCACCGAGGTCTGGTCGCGACTGGTCGAACTCAGCGACGAACTGGGCTGGGTCAACTGGAAACAACTGATCGCCGACGGAACCTTCTGTCGGGCGAAAAAAGGGGGGATTTGGTGGGAGTCGGCCGCAAGGGAAAAGGCACCACAGCTCTCGTGCTCATGGACAGCGACCGCACGCCGCTGGGCGTCGTGATCGCGCCTGCAAACGAACACGAAGTTCGCCACATCGAACGTCTCCTCGATTCGTCGGTCGTGGATGTGCCTGAAGCTGCGCACCTGCTCTACGACGCCGCGGCCGACAGTGATCCGCTGCGCGATCGGCTGGAAGCGCGCGGAGTGGAATTGATCTGCCCGCACCGCACGAACCGCGTGAAACCGAAGCGGCAAGACGGCCGCAAGCTCCGGCGCAAACGCCACCGCTGGAAGATCGAGCGGACGAACGCCTGGCTGCAGGACTTTGGCCGCATCGCCAACCGCAAGGATCGCCTTGCCAGTCTGTTTCTGGGCTGGGTTCAACTCGCTTGCCTGTTCACTATACTCAAGAGGTTCTGACGGAGGCTC
>CAZIFU010000203.1:0-6505 GCA_964539075.1 uncultured Verrucomicrobiota bacterium
CTCGAAAAACATCCCGGTGTTGTCCGTCGCGCGCACCCGGATCGTGTAGTTGGACTTGGTTTCGTAATCGAACGACGCGGCGCTCTGGAGGACGTTGCCGGCGATGGTGAACGACGCGTTGTCCGCCGAACCGGCGCCCGAAACCAGCGTGAAGGTGTGCGTGTCGCCCGGATCCGGATCCACCGCGCCCAGGGTGCCGACCGTGGTCCCGGACGGCTGGTTTTCCGGCACGCTGCCGTTGCTCAGGGTGAGGTCGGTCGGGGCCGAGTCGCTCACGTTCTGAACGCTGATGACGAAGACCAGATCGAAGAATAGTCCACCCGCGTCGGTCACGCGCACGCGGATGCTGTAGTTGGTCTGGGTTTCGAAGTCGAAGGAGGCCGCCGTCTGGAGCGCGTTGCCGAGGATCGTGAAGGACGCATTGCCGCTCGAACCCGCGCCGGACACCAGCGTGAAAGTGTGGGTGTCGCCGGTGTCCGGATCAACGACCATTCCCAGCGTGCCGACCGTGGTGCCAACGGGCTGGTTCTCAGGCACGCTGGCGTTGCTCAACGAAAAGTCCGTCGGCGATTCGTTCACATCGAGCACGCTGACGGTGAAAACTTTCTCGGTGAACAGCCCGCCCGCGTCGGTCGTGCGAACGCGGATGCTGTAACTGCTCTGCGCCTCGAAGTCGAAGGAGCCCGTCGTCTGAAGCGTGTTGCCGACGATGGCGAAAGAAGCGTTGTCCGCCGAACCCGCGCCCGCGACCAGGCTGAACGTGTGCGTGTCGCCCGCGTCCGGATCAACGACGGAGCCGAACATGCCCACCGCGGTGCCCGGCGGTTGATTTTCCTGGACGGTAGTGCCGGTGAGCGAGAAATCCGTCGGCGCCTCGTTGACGTTGGTGACGTTGATGGTGAAGTTTGTCTCGTAGAACAACCCGCCCTGGTCGGTCGCGCGCACGCGGATGCTGAAGGTGTTGGCCGCCTCGAAGTCAAACACGGCGGCGGCCTGGACGGTATTGCCGACGACGGTGAACAGCGCGTTGTCGGTGGAGCCAATGCCCGCGACCAGCGTGAACGTGTGTGTGTTGCCCGCATCCGGATCGAACGCCGTCAGCGTGCCGGCGGTCGTGCCCACCGGCTGGTTCTCGCCAACCGTGGCGGGGTTCAGCGTGATGTTGGTGGGAGCCGCATTAGGCGGCGGCAACGGCGGCATCGGGGGCGTGATGATGCCGATGTTGGTGAAGGAATTGGTGTTGCTGAGGTCGCCCGCCAGGCCGAGGATGTCCTGGTTGAAGGAGTTGGGCTGCGTGGCCGTGAGGGCGAGATAGCTCAACGGTGTGGACTCGGTGACGTTGCTGATGCCCGCCGTGGCCAGCGTCCCCACCACGTCGGCAAACGGCACCACGAAGCTCAGGAAAAAGTCGTTGTGACCATTGCCATCGAGGTCGGTCGAGCTGACGCCGGGATCGTTGGTCGTGGTGACCGCCATCCACGAGTAATTCGTCACCGCCTCAAGGTAGGAGATTTCCGGATTGTTGGCGATGGTGGTCGTCTTGGGGGAGATGTTGAGGCCGTTGCCCGCGTGCCAGGTGCGAATCGCATCGCCGGAACCCGAGTTGTCCACACCAACGAATGCATCAAGCTTGCCGTCGCTGTTGGCGTCAATGCCAACCAGGAAGACAGTGTCGAAACCGGGGCTGCTGTCCTCCCGCGCCAGGCGCACGCGGAACGCCAGCAGGCCATTGGTTGTGTTCGTGCCGCCAATCGGGACGAACTGGATGAAGAACGCCGGCGTATTGCTGTTGCCGATTATGTCCGCCTCGGCCGACCCCGTCTGCTGATCGCCGAAATAGTCGGCCTGGTTCGTCGAGGACAAGTGGAGCGGTATCCAGTTGGTGGTTGAACCGGAAGGATCAATGGATTGCGCCAGCGCGGAAACCACCAGCGATGTGAAAACAAAACCGAGTGCCGCCCGAATCAATAATTTCATTGGCGATGGTGCTTTGACCGACCACTGGAGTTGACGGATGGAATCGCCGTGCCACCGTGCGTTCCAAGCCTGCCGGGACCGGAAAAAGCTGATCCGTTGTGCATCGTGGGACCTCTCGTAACAAGGAAGGGGAACCCTAGTCAAGGGTTAAAATACACAATTTGCGGGGTAATTATGCAGGCCACCACCGTATATTGGGGTGGTTTTGAGCTTTCGAAGCACGAGTCTGGAGAACCCGCCTTACAGTCCGTTAGAAGGGTAGCCGCCGACGTCAGTCGGCGCAAAAAGCCTTCGAAACTCTCACGAAATCAGCGCCGACTAACGTCGGCGGCTACGATTGAAGGGTTTTTCAACGGGCTGCTAACCTTCAACGCTCCCTACCGCTTTGAAACCCGGCTGTCGGCCAGGTCACTTATTTCTTCTCAGCTTTCTTTTGGGCCGCAGCCTTTGACCTCGGCGCCGGCTTTGGGTCGAGGTTTTGGCTCAACTCGGCCTCGGTGACTTTGGATTCGACGCCGTTTTCCGGCACCTCGACCTTGGCAACCCACAAGATTGCGTTGAGGACGAGCTTGCGTTGGTCGTCGTTGCCCCAGTTCAAGTGATTGTGGCCGCCGCAGAAGCCGAAGCTGCGCCCGCCATCGGCGCGCTCGCACGCCCACGCGACATGTTGGGGCACGCGGTCGGCCACGGCCTTGCGCACGGCGGGGTTGCCGCTGTGATCGCCGTCGGGACGGCTCATGGTGTCGTCTGTGGCGATGGCGGTGAGGATCGGTGTCACGCCTTTCATGTCCTCGCGGAAGCGCAGGTGGAAATACCATTCGTCATTCGTCTTGAACGGTTGGACGCCGCGCGTGATGGCGTGTCGGGGCAGCGAGGTAAAGTCGGCGTCCCAATGCGGGTTGACCGACCAGTTGGGTTCAAAGGCGCCGCCCAGCCATTCGAGGAATTCCTTCTCGCCCTTCTCAATGGTCGGCTCGACGGCGAAGTGCAGGCAGGCCAGCCCGACGCCTTGCTTCATCAGCGCGCCGATCTTTTGGAGATGGTCGCTTTGGAGAAACGGATGTCCGCCGCCGCCATCGCTGTAAACGATGATCGCCGACGCGCCATCGAGGGCTTTCTCGTTTTGCACCCAGCCGTTGGTGTGGACCTCGATGACGATGCCGGGGAAACCTTGGAGGCATTTCGCGAGCAGGAGGCTGCCGGCGCGGTGTTCGTGCGCCAGCGGGCCGTGACTGGGTTTGCCCGCGATGAAGATGACTTTTTTGTCGGCCGCCGGCGCGCGCGTCGTTCCCGTCACGCTGCACGCGGCCAAAATGACGATCCAGATAATTCGATGCATGGCCGTCGTCTGTTTCAATGTTGGATGCGCTGGTACACCGCGAGGATGTGGTCGGAGCCAGCCGTGGACTTGAACTCGGTGGGGCGCGGCGCGTTATTGATGGCGTAGCAAACGCGCAAGGTATCGCCCGACAACTCATAGATGGCGGGAACGAACTCGCCTTTTTGCGTGGTGACATCCATCTGGCCGGGTTGGTGGGGAGCGAGGATTTCAAACGACCCGGAATCCTCGTTGTCGCCTGCCTGGACGAAGTACTTCTTGCCTTTGACCGCCAGCTTGAGGTTCGACAACAGGCCGGGCGCCGCCGCCTCGCCGTTGCCGACCATTTCAATGGGCTGCCATTCGCCCTGCAGCGCGTCGAGATCGTTCTTGGCCGCAGCACCCGACGAAAGCGTTTTGATGCGAATGTTCCTGAACTGAACCGTCATCGGCGGGCCTTGGTGGACCTGCAACGCGAGGACGCCGGACTTGGCGGCGTTCGCCGTATCCTCGTCGGTGACGTCCACGGTTTGCACGCCGTTGATGAAATGCTGGAGGTGATTGCCATTGGCGATGACGACGTAATCGTTCCAGTCCTCGGCTTTGATCATCGCCTGGATGTCCTCGGATTTGCCGAGTGAACCGGTGACTTCGATTTTCGGTTTCCTGCCGTCGCCCGGCTTGATGACGACCTTCTCGCCGCGTTTGGCGAGGATGCCGCGGCCCTTTTCCTCGTAGAGAATGCCGGAGTAGGTTTTGGCGGCCTCGAAATCGGCCTGGTAACCGCCCACCACCCAGCCCGCCGGGTCAATCACCTTGCTGCGGTATTGGATGCCGGAGTTGGCGAAGCCCGCGTCGTTGTTCGGCACGATCTTGTAGGAGCAGCGCAACTCGAAGTCCGCCACCGTGCCGGCCTTCCAGATGAGAAAAGTGTTGTGCGTGAGCGTGGACTTCTTCGGGTCGGCCGGGTCGGGCGGCGTCTTGCCGGTGAGGCAGCCGTCCTTGACCGACCAGAGTTCTGGATTGCCTTCCCAGCCGGAGAGGTCCTTTCCGTTGAAGAGGCTTTTGAAACCGGTTTCAGGCTCGGCGGCGGCGAGGGTGAAACTCAGACCCAACAAACTGACAATTCGACTGAGGTTTTTCATGGTAAGACTCCGACGTTGATGGTGATTTTCTGTTCATTTCATAGTTTTCTTCAGAAACGCCAGCCCCTTGACCGCGATATCGTTGCGGTGGGGTTCAATTTTCCGCCAGATGGCCGCGGCGCGGGCAATGACCTTGACGTCGGTGGTGAACGATTCGATGACCACGTCGCCCTTGTAGCGGACGTCCTTGAGCGCCCTGGCGATGGGCTTCCAATCAATGTGATCGTTGCCGGGCGTGCCACGGTCGCTGCCGCAGGCGTGGAAATGGCCGAGGTGCCGGCCGGCTTGGCGGATGGCGGCGGCCTGATTTTTCTCCTCGATGTTCATGTGGAAGGTGTCGAGGTGCAGCTTCACGTTTTTCGCGCCGACGGCCTTGAGCAACCGGAGGCCCTTGTCGCAGGTATTGAGGAAGTCGGTTTCGAAGCGGTTGAGCGGCTCGATGCAGAGCGTCACGCCCTTCCGGGCGGCGTAGGCGGCAAGTTGTTTGAGGTTCTTCACCACCAGCGAGAATTCCTTTTTCTGCTGCTTCGGCGCCACGGCGTCCGCCTTGCCCACCACGGAATAAATCGGTCCGATCAGGCGCGGGCACTTCATCTTCGCCGCCTGGTTCACAAGCGCCTTGCAATATTTCATGGCCGTCCGTTGCTCGGCAGCGCTGCCGCGGAAATCGCGTCCCGGCCCCATGCAGGCGCAGAGCGAACCGATGGCCAGGCTGTGCTTGTCCGCCGCGGCCTTGACCTTGGCCGGATCAATGTGTTCGGGCGACTCGACCGGTATTTCGACCGTCTGGAAACCCCACTTCTTGAAGGTCGGGAACAGCCGCGTGCTGGCCGTGGTGAAAGGCGAAGTGAACAAAAAAGTGTTGATGCCAAGTCTCATATTGAATTTTGGATTTTGAGAGAGGCTAGTCGAACCGGCTAGGGTGTCAAAAGGATTTCGCCTCGCGCTGTGTTCCAGCGCGGACAAAATAAAGGCTGACTTTCCCCGGCGGCTTGCCTACACGAATCGCGTGCCTGAGCCATCCACGATGCTGCTGGCGGGGTTCGCCGTGCTGTTCATCGGCATTTCGAAGGCCGGGTTCGGCGGCGGGCTGGGGATGTTGACCACGCCGTTGTGCGTGCTGGCCTTTGGCGCGAAGGACGCCATCGGCATCCTCCTGCCGCTGCTGTGCGCGGGCGACGCCTTCTCGCTCTACCACTATTGGGGCAAATGGCGGAAGGAGAACCTCAAGTATCTTTTGCCCGGCGTGCTGGCGGGAGTCATGATCGGTGTGCAACTCATCGGCCGCTTTTCCGCGCGGGAATTGAACATGGCCATCGGCAGTCTGGCGGTGTTGTTCGTCGTGTTCCAACTGCTCAAGGAAAAGATTTTCCGCGCGGAGGGGGCCTTCGCGCCGAACCATGCCATCGGCCTGCCGTGCGGCGCGGGCGCGGGCGTCACTTCGACGTTTGCGAACGGCGCCGGCCCGGTGGTGGCGTTGTTCCTCGTGCCGCAGAAACTGGCGAAGGAAATCTACGTGGGCACCACCGTGCTGGTGTTCACCTGGATCAACTGGATCAAGCTGGCGTTCTTCTGCGTGGACCGCACGCTGCTCGATTTGCCGCTGTTCGCGCCGCACGCGATCATCACGCGCGCCACGCTGCGGCAAAGCCTGAATTTCTTGCCGCTCATCCCCGTCGGCGTCTGGTTGGGCGTCTGGCTGAACCGGAAGTTTTCCGAGCGGCTCTTTCTGCGGGTGGTTTATGTGATGACGTTTTTGACCGGCCTGGAACTGATCTTTAATTTCAATCCCGCCCGGTGGTTCCGGTAAACCGGGCGGGCGGCGGAATTGGGGAGGTCGGGAATTTGGGATTGCGCCCCGGCGGTTCTGAATCTATTCTCCGGCAACAGACGACCCCGGCCACCGCACCGCGTATGCACTTTGGCGTTGATTACCACCCCGAGCATTGGGTCTATCCTTATGCCGGCACGCCGGAAAATCCCGAGGCCCGCTGGGAACGCGACGCCGAACTCATGGCCGCCGCCGGCGTCAATGTCGTGCGCATGGGCGAATTCTGCTGGGGCC